>NZ_CP033169.1:617874-926812 GCF_003691585.1 Biomaibacter acetigenes
CTCATTACTGAAATAATTAAATCAAACGGGGAATTGGATGTAGATCAAATAGTATTGAACGGCAGGTCATCTGACAAATTGAATATAGTAAAAAATGTATGCAGGGAACTTGTAAGAAGAAGCGGTTTGGACATAAAAATTGATGCAAGTACCAATATAGCCGATGCCGTTAAAGATATGGATGTAGTCATATCGCAGGTAAGAATAGGGGGGATGCAGGCCAGGGCCTTTGATGAGAAATTCCCGCCGGAATTTGACATGGTCGGCGAAGAAACAATAGGGCCCGGTGGACTTTCAAACGCAATAAGGACTATTCCGGCTGTGCTTGAAATAGCTTCTGAAGTCGAAAGATGCAATAAAAATGCTTTTTTAATAATGCTCACCAATCCATGCAGTATGATTTTAAGGGCTATAAATCAGGCAAAATATAATATAAAAGCCGTAGGAATATGTGATCTCCCCAGAGTCCTTATAAGTAAGATAGCTGATTTGCTGAAGATTGGGAAGAAGAACTGAACGTAGAATACTTTGGCTTGAACCACCTGGGCTGGATAAAAAAGGTATATCATAACGGCATTGATTTAACCGATAATGTGATAGATAGGTTTGACGAAATTGACGGCATCATAGAAAAGGATATAGTACAATTTCACAAAGCAATTCCTGTATCTCATTTAAAGTACTATTTTCACCCCGACAGAATTCTAAACAAACCCCAGACAAGGGCACATGAACTGCTATCTTTGGAAGAGGAGATATTGGGAAATTTCAAATCCGGCAATCTGGAACAAGGGTTAAATTTGCTGAACAGGCGCTCCACAGTATGGTATAAATATATCATTGACTTTATAAAACAATTTATGGAGATAAACAGACGTTTCACATTTTAAATGTAAAAAATAACGGTATTATGAATTTTTTGCCAACCGATTCGGTCGTTGAAACGGGATGTATGGTAAGAAGAGGGGAAATAAGATCGCTGCCGGCCAAAGATATCCCGCTTTCCATACAGTCTTTAATAACCCAGATTAACACATATGAGGAGCTGGCAGTAAAGGGAATACTGCAAAATAGTCGTGCGCTTTTGATAGAAGCCTTGATGGTCCATCCTTTTATACGATCATATGATCAGGCAGAGGCTGTTCTAAATAAAATTATAAAGGGGAACATAGAGATGGGATTCCTTAAGGAGGGGCAAATAAATTGAAAGCTTTTGAACTGGCAGGCTTCTGGCTTAGATTTGCTGCCTTTTTGGTGGATAGTATAATACTCTCAGCGCCCATGTACATTATTAAATCTGTGTTTCCGCAGACAGCATCTATTATAAATCTGGCAATATGCGCCCTTTACTTTATATTTTTTGTATCCGTATTCGGCAAAACGCCTGGCAAGATGTTTTTCAGGATCAAAGTTGTAAAGTCAGATTTGAAACCGGTAGGATGGAAAGAAGGCACATTGCGGTTTTTAGGTACGGTTCTATCCCAGATACTTTTATTTGGCGGCTATATTATAATGTTGTGGGATAAGAATAGACAGACGCTACATGATAAAATTACCGGCACTTATGTAATAATTGAAAAGTAAAAAATAAAAGAATCTTTGATTTTAATACCTCGGGCACAAGGCCCGCGGTATTAAATCGGTAGATTTTTTAAAACTTTGGGTTGGACATCCTTCCCGAAGTTTTTTATTTTATAATATAAGCATTTCAGGCTTTTTGTAAAGACTATATTAAATTTATTATAAACCAATTTACTATAATGAGATCTTATTTTTAAAGTCTTTCAAAATTTTTTATAAAAGAAGGATATTTTATTTTATGTAGAATATTAATTAATAAAGTTTATTAATTAAATATTTTTGAGGTGCTAAATGAAAAAACAAATAGGGCAACCACACATGATTAACATGGTCAATAGAAATTTAATACTTGAAATAATTAAGGAAAAAGGTCCCATATCAAACCGGATATCGTTAAGATTACAAAGCTTAGTTTACCTACCGTAAATAAAATAATTAGTATTTTGCAAGAAGAAGGAGTTGTGAAAGAGTTTGGAATAGGCGAAACAAGATCTGGCCGCAAGCCAATCCTATACACAATTAATGGGGAAGCCGGATTGGTAATAGCCATATATATTGAAGATAATCAGGTGAATGGGGTCTTGGCCGATATAATGGGGGAGTTTTTAAATGAAGGGATTATAAAAAGGAATTTTACCTCAACTCAAGAAGTGCTGAAAGTCATGTTTGAACTGATAGATCATCTTATTTCTAAGGTCAAAAGTCAGGAAGATATTAAGGCTATAGGAGTTGGGGTTCCGGGCGTTGTAAGGAAAGACGGTACTATTTTTAATATATTCAGCATTCCGGAGTGGGAAGGCATAAATTTAAAAGAAATTCTTGAGGCGAGGTATAACAAGCCAATTTTTTTAGAAAACGATGTTAATTTGACTGCGGTAGGAATATATCATGACAGATTAGCAAGAAATATAAGAATATAGCGTACCTGTACTTTGGAAAGGGAATCGGGTCAGGCATTATTATCGATAATAAGCTCTATCGAGGCGCTAATTGTTTTGCCGGTGAAATAAGCAATTTAATCATGAACATAGACGATAATTTTGAGGACAAAGAAAGATATACACTGTTAATTGAAAGTCAGATCTCAAAATTAATAAGAACTATAATGAAAAACAAAGGTATTAGCGATACTTCTGAATTAAAGGAAATACTTGAGAACATCGATGATAATGATGCTGACTTACTGCAACTGGTAAATTATATATCATATGTAATGAACAACGTTATCTGCATTTTAGATCCTGAGATGGTTATTCTCAGGGGGATTATATTGGCAAAAAATTCTTTTCCAGGGTGAAAAAGAATGTAATCAAGCTGAATAATATTGAAAATCATACAAAGATAATATTACTTGAGGAATCGGATGCAGGTATTAAAGGTACTATTAACCTTTGCCTTTCACAGATCAATCCAAACTATTTGTTGGTAATCAACAGGGGTATCTAGAATTCCCTGGTAATAGAGTATGGGAGAAGAATCTGGACTTTTTTAAAAGAGGGGGTGTTATTGAATAAAAGATGTATTACTTCCCAGGATTTTAAATTAAAGGAAAGGTGAGGAGTGTAGAAAATGTCAAAATTAAAAAAATCAATAAGTTTAATCATTGTTTTAATGTTGGTTCTGACAATGGTTGCAGGTTGTGCCGGTAAAAACAACAATACCGAAGCTTCTAAACCAAAAGAGGAAATAGTAATAAGGCACTGGCAACACCATCATGAAGCCCGAACACCGGTCGTAAAGGAGCTTGCTGAAGAATTTGATAAAAATCACCCTGGAATTAAGGTGGAGGTTGAGGCAATTCCATACGACAGCTATTTTGATAAATTGACAACCTCATTATCCTCTAAGACGGCAGCGGATGTATTTCAGATTTCCGCCCTTCAGGCTCAGGAAATGATCCAGGGTGGATATCTACAGCCTATGCCAGAAAAAGTAATGAGTCCGGAGGAAATAAAAAATACTTTTCTTGACTGGACTATTTCCCAGGCAGAAAAAGACGGAAAATATTATGGTCTTCCTACGGATGTCCAGACGCTTGTATTGTTTATAAACAACGACCTTTACAAAAAAGCAGGGTATGATCCGAAAAATCCTCCAAAAGATTGGGATGAATTTTTGACGCAGGCGAAAAAAGGAACTATTGTTGATTCCCAGGGCAAACTCCAGCAGGCAGGTCTTGACACAAGATATAAATGGGCGGTTTATACACTGTTTATGTATCAAATGCTGGACGGTAAAGTTGTAGACCTTGCAAACAAAAAAGTGAATTATGATTCGCCTCAGGGTCTGGAAGCATGGAACTATATAAAGAAATTAATGGTTGATGAAAAGATTGACTCACCATCGTTTATGACAGGCCAGTTTAAATTCGAGTTAGGGAAAGCCATGTTTTACATAAACCATCCCGTAACGGTTGGCAGGATAAAGAAAATGGCTCCAGACCTTAATTACACCATAGCATTAGTCCCGGGACCCAAGGGTCATGAGCCGATAACAATAGGCCATAACTGGCTGTATGTTGTAAATAAAGATTCGAAAAATAGTGAAGCTGCATGGGAATGGGTAAAGTTTATGGCATCAAAAGAGGCCCAGCTTAAGTTTATCGAGAAAGCTGGCGATTTACCCTCAATGAAATCACTTTTAGAGCAGGATAGTTTATTCCCGGATGATAATGCAAAAGTTGTGAGAGAATCGCTGAAAAATGCTGTTCCCACTCAAGAATTGGGGGAAGATGATGTAAACAACATAAGAGATGAAATATGGACAAAAATTGTATTGCAGCAGTCTTCTGTAGAGGATGCTGTAAAACATGGAGCTGAAGCTGAAAACGCTTTGATTAACAAGAAGTTAAGCAAGTAAAGATAGGCAGGTTTTGCAACCTGCCTATCCTCTAAGTATAATCAGAAAGGAAGTTTAAGGTGTTCATAGGGAGAAGAAGGCTATCTCAAGAACAAAAGCTGGCATTGGTAGGAGCATTTTTCGTTATGCCGGCTATGATTTTGTTCTTCATTACCGTCTTTGTACCTTTGATTCAGGCATTTTATATGAGCTTATTTGACTGGTCGACAATAAGAGATGTAAAGAACTTTGTATTATTTAAAAATTATATCAACATGTTTCATGATCCTAAATTCATTAAATCCGTCACCGTTACAGTATCCTGGACTGCCGTAGTAGTGCCGACAATAACATTTATTTCACTTTTGCTGGCCATTATTTTAAACATGAAAAGTTTGAGATTTAAAGGATTATTTCGGACTATATACTTTATTCCGGTCGTTACGAATATGGTTGCTTCTTCTTTTGTATGGAAATGGCTTTTCGAGCCTACAAATGGTGTGATAAATTATTTCCTGAGCCTGCTAAATCTCCCACAGCCGGGTTGGCTGGCAGATCCTAAATGGGCGCTTCCGGCAATGATGGTAGTTGGAGTATGGAAACAGATAGGGTTCGCCATGGTAATATTTCTTGCCGGCCTTCAGACAATACCAAAGGATATATTTGAGGCCGCTTACATTGATGGAGCGTCCGGCTGGACCATATTGAGAAAAATTACGATACCTTTATTAAATCCAACAATAGTATTTACGACGGTAATGCTTGTTATAAATGCATTTAGAGTGTTTACTATTCCGTATGTGATGAGCGCGGGAGGGTTTTCTTACGGCGTTCCCGGAGGACCTCTAGATAGTACAAGGGTGTTTGTAATACACATTTATGATTATGGGTTTAAGCAATTTGATCTTGGCTACGCATCGGCAAACGCTTTCTTCTTGCTTGCAGTTATTCTGATAGTAACGGTTTTGCAAATCAAAATACTTCAGAAACCATTTGAATATTAAAATTTTAATCAGGAGGTAGAGCAATGGATACAAAGCACACTAATCCACTGCTACTTGCAATTGCATATACTGTACTGATTGTCGGTTCTCTGTGGATGTTGTTGCCCTTAGTATGGATGACATCCGCAGCCTTCAAACCCATGTCGGAAATAATTCAGGTTCCGCCAACATGGATACCAAAACATTTCACTCTGGACAATATCAAGCAGGTATTTGAGCAGCTTCCCTTCGCACGATACTTTTTAAATAGTGTAATAACTACGACAGTTATTGTATTTAGCGTGTTATTGACAAGTGCTATGGCTGGATATGGGTTTTCCAAGTTCAACTTTCCCGGCAAAAAGATATTGTTTTTTCTTATCCTATCGAGTTTGATGATTCCTTTTCAGGTTAGAATGATTCCTTTATATCAAATGGCTCAAAAGATGGATATAATCAACAGTTATTTGGGTGTGGTATTTTCCGTGGCTTTTTGATGCGATGGGAGTTTTCATGATGAATCAATTTATGTTGACAATTCCAAAAGAACTTATAGAAGCGGCTAGAATCGATGGAGCTTCAGAAATAGGAATATTTTTTAAGATTGTTCTTCCTCAGATGGGGTCGGCTATTTCAGCCCTCGCTATTTTTACCTTTTCATGGAGCTGGGAAGAGTTTTTGTGGCCTCTGATCATAACCAATTCGGACCGGGTCAGGACTCTGCCGGTCGGCCTTCAATACTTTTCAGAGCAATACGGCGTAAATATTCACTGGCAGATGTCTGGTGCGTTTGTAGCTATATTGCCGGTATTGATAATGTTTTTCATATTGCAAAAGCAGTTTGTAGAAGGAATAGCCCTGACTGGTATGAAAGGTTGATAAATTGAAGGGAGGCAAAGAAATGCGCGCATACATGGAAATTGACTTACCCGAATGGAAGGTGGTAGATTTTCATTGCCATTTTCCGATAATCAACGATGATTGGCTAAAACCATATAAAGACCGGTATATAAAAGAATTTGGGAAGGAAAACTGGGATTACATACAAATTTCGGCCGCATCTCTAAACAGTCAATGGCGAAAGGCCTGGTGCTTTCCAGAGCCTGAGGAGCCGGCTGTCGATTTTGAAATGCAGGCCAAAAGATGGGCTGATGAAGTTGAAAACAATAACCTGGAAAGGGTAGTATTTACCACCTGTGGCGGCAATGAACTGGCAGTAAAGCTGACAAAGCTTTATCCTGATAAATTCGTAGCCTTCGCCCATCACGCTCCAGATGAGGAAAACGCTGCTCAAAAATTAGAAGCCGCTATAAAAGATGGATTGAAAGGGTATAAGATAATGGGGCCTGTGGTAAAAACGCCTCTATGTGATAAAAAGCTATATCCTGTATGGGAGGTTGCCTCAAAGTATGAAATCCCGATTTTAATACATTTTGGAATTTTAGGCGGTGGCGGCGGAGTGGGAAGTGCCGAAAATATAAATCCCATTGTTATTCACGATGTGGCAAAAGCATTTCCAAAATTGAAAATAGTAATACCCCATTTCGGATGTGGATATACCCGTGAATTATTGCAGCTTATGTGGGCGTGCCCAAATACGTATGTTGACACATCAGGTAACAATGAATGGATGAGATGGATGCCATATGAACTTAATTTAAACATCCTGTTTAAAAAATTTTATGAAACTGTAGGGCCCGGGAGAATTATTTACGGTAGTGATTCGGAATGGTTTCCCCGCGGCTATACAATAAGGTACTTTCTGGACCAGATAAGAGCGGCAAGGCAAGTATCAATACCTGAAGATGATATTAGAAAAATATTCAGAGAAAATGCGGTCGATTTATTAAGGTTAAAATAGTGTTTTAATGAATAATATGCAGAATTAATAATTAAAAGGTGGTTAGAATAATGCAAAAGATTTTAACTATTCCTGAGGCTGAAAAGGAATACGATGAGTATTTAGCCACGGGAAACGAGTTTGTATCCATTCCTTCCATTACTAAAGAAGGCAAAGTAGAAGTTGCAAATGTGATTTTGGATAAAACTAACAGTCTGATAGATTTTAGAGGAAATAATTTAATTGAACCGATTATAAGTGTTGACAATGGGATAATTAACTTAAAGCCTATTCGGTACCGGTATGAGAATAGCTGGATACCAGTTTTTAATTATGATGGTGCAAAGATGAAAGTGACGATCAGGATAATAACACCTAAGGGTTATAAAGGATTTGTTTATGAAATAACAGTCAAAAATATCACAAGCAGCGATATTTATATTGAGTGTGGCGTGCAAGGTATATGGGAGGAGAGCGCATCAACAGTATTCCATACTCAGAAAATATGTGCAACTAAAGATATATTCCTGCACACCTGGACAAATTCGATAATGTTTGAGTTAAAAGATATGACTGTGCTGGCAGCCATGGCAATTTCAGGGGATGATGACCCGGACTTATACTATGATAAAGAACATATGAGGTATAAGGTTTCCAATAAAAAGAAATTAAATGGGCATGAAGAAAAAACGTTTTATTATTATTATTCAGTTAATATGGAACAGGACGGAGCCGGCACCATAAATATAGATTTAAGAAGGCGTGGAGGATATAATCTATATGAAATTGAGACAAGATGGCTGCAGGAACATAGGGTAAAATTAGAAAATAAGCTGCTTGAAGACAGGGTAAATAGAAATATTTTCTTCTCTTATTTTTATTCTGTAGCATACACATTGGATACAGAGGAACAGGTGCTTTTAACTTCAAAAAGCCATAAATATTATGTCAGTGCTGCATTTTGGGGAAGGGATTCTCTATTGTGGAGTTTTCCTGCGGTTTGTTTAATAGATAAAAATGAAGCGAGAAAAATTTTGTTAACCTGTTTTTCGCGATATTTAAGAAATGCGGGAATACATAGCCTTTATATCAATGGAAGCGTTCTATATCCCGGGTTTGAACTGGACGAACTAGCAGCGTATGTCATTGCACTCGATGAGTACATCGAGTGGACCGGAGATAATGAAATAATGAACATAAAAAAATAAGGCAGGGCTTATTATATATTTTAGATGTGCTCCACAAATGGTATTCACCTGAATGCGGATTATATAGAACAGAGCTTGACCCTTCAGATGACCCGGTTACTTATCCATATTTAATCTACGATAATGTGCTGGTATGGAAAGCATTATCTTTTTTATTTAAATATGGATATGCATCCAAAGAACATATAGATAACCTTGAGACATCTATAAAAAAATATGGAATTGTAGAAGGTCCTTTTGGCAAGATGTATGCCTGGTCTACTGATTGCAATGGAAATTATGAGATATATGATGATCCTCCTGGCAGCCTGGCATTAATTTCCTATTATGGGTTTTGCAGTAGTAATGATGATGTTTATATCAATACAGTAAGGTGGATTTATTCACCGGAGAATAAATATTATTTCAAAACTGAAAAATTTGATGGTACTGGATGTATTCATACACCTTTCCCATGGTTAATGAGTATATGCAATTATCTTCTGGTTTACAAAGATGACAAGAAAATAAAAATGATTGAGAACCTGGAGCTAGACAACGGTTTTGCATGTGAAAGCTTTGACGGAGAAACTGGTATCGTTAAGACAGGTAATGCGTTTGCCACCTGCGCCGGTTTTTTTGGATATACATTAGCAAAAGTGCTGAGCATAAAATAAGAATCGATATAACAAATAGTCTAAGGGGAGTCTTATGATAAAAAGATATATAGTTGGAATAGATCTTGGAGGTACAAAAATTTCGGGAGCAATAGCAAACCAAAAAGGTGAAATATTGCATTGTATGACGGTAAAAACCCTTGCTTATGAAGGCGTAAATGCTATTCTTGACAGAATTAAGATGATCATTCAGGCTCTTATCGATCATGTTGGAATTAGTTATGGTGATATAATCGGAATAGGCATAGGAAGCCCTGGCCCTCTGGATTCTAAGAAAGGCATAGTAATCAATTCCCCCAACCTGCCCGGATTCAATAATGTACCTGTAGTATCTATAATTGAAAATGAATTTAATGTCAACACATATCTAGACAATGATGCGAATGCGGCCGCTTTAGGCGAACTATTATTTGGAGCTGGAAGGGGATGTAATAATTTTATTTATATAACAGTCAGTACAGGTATAGGCTGCGGTATTGTGGTTAATGGAGAAATATATTACGGAAAAAGCGGAAATGCGGGTGAAATTGGAGATACAGTTATTGCGACACTTTTAAAAGATAGTGAAATTGCCCACAGAACCCTGGAAGAACTGGCTTCAGGTACGGCCATAGCGAAAATAGCCAGGGAAAAGATAGCCAGCGGGAGAGAAAGCATTTTAAAAAACTATCAAGATATAACATCAAAAGAAGTTTTTAAGGCTGCAGGCAAGAGAGACAAACTTGCTCTAGAAGTGTTGGACTTTTGTTTTAGTTATTTAGGGATAGGGATTGCAAATGCAATAACCCTATTCGATCCAGAGAAAGTAATCATAGGTGGTGGCGTATCTAAAGGCGGCCCAATATTTTTTGACAAAGTTAAAGAAAAGGTCAGTAGATTATGCTTTAAGGTGAGGTCCAACGAAGTTGAAATTGTACCTGCGGGATTAAATTCACATTCAGGTGTTATAGGTGCAATTGGAATAGTGCTCATTAATGTAAAGAAATAAGCTGATGTTATTTAGTTTCCATTGAAAAACAACCCCCTTAAACCCTCAAAAAACCTGCATCTTCACTTTCCAGAATATGGACATTTGTGGTATAATATAGCTAGAAGGAGAGGGATGAAGAATGCTGATAATAAAGAACAAAGACTTCAACCTAGCCAGCAAGTTAGCAAAACTTATGGCCCAAACCTGCTGAAAAATGGCAGGGTAAGGAAAATAAATGGGTGAAGATTGAATTATCAAGTATGTTGACATAAAACTTTAGGTATTGCCACTAACTACGAGAGGTTTCGGCCGTGAAATTAATCACAAATAAAGCCTTGTTTTTATAACGTCGGCGGGTTGCCGGAAGAAACTATACTATATTCCGGTCTTTACATTGCTTTTGAGGGATTTGAAGTTGAAACAAAAATTTACCTAGAAAGGGATAGCGGTGAAGCGAGAACCGGAACCGGTTTTGCAACGGGAGCGGGTTATCTGGCCTTTGCGCTTTACAAAGTTTTTATAGAAGGTGAAAACAAATGATACAGGCGGCGGCTCTACAACTAAAGCTTGAAAGCAAGAAAAAATATGTTGAGGACTTAGCGAGATTTACGGATGGATTAAAAGTGGATCTTTTAGTGCTTCCCCCGCTGGCAGGGCTTTTGTTTGAAAACAGCCGGGAATACTTAAATTTTCATCAGAATTTTAGTAAAAACGGTGAATTTGTTCTGGTTCCCGGCAGCTTCAGGGAGGACAGCTATCACAGTGCGGTGATAATCCATAGGGGAGATGTCATCCATATCCAGTGTCAGACACACCTCTCAAGAAGGGACGAAAAGGAAGGGCTAATTAGGGGAAATGATCTGGATGTAGTTGATACTCCAATTGGAAAAATGGGTATCCTTATCGGAAACGACTGTTTTCACCCTCAGACTGGAAGAATTCTGGGACTTTCGGGGGCGGATGTGGTGGCATGCCTATATTCCATGGACGGGGATTATAACCGGTGGCTTCAGATTTCGGGCATCTGGCAGCAAGTTCAGCAGAATCAGTTTTTTGCCGTCGAATGTGCGGCAAACGGAGTGATTAACGGCAGGCGATATAGCGGGAGAAGCATTATTCACAATCCAATTTGGGAAGGTTCCAACGGGATTTTAGCTGAAATGCCTGAAGACAAGGAAGGCATTTTGGTATCTGTTCTTGACTTTGAAAAGAGAAACAACATAAAGCAAAGTTATCCTTTGTTTAAGTATTTAAATAGGGAACTTTACAAAAAAGAGTGGGGATATTAATGGGGTTATACGATTTTGCGGCGAAGATTTTTCTGTCATACAGGTTCCGCATGGCGCCTTTAAAAAAACACATTTCTGGGATGAAACCGGCGGTTTACAACAAGTCAAAAACACCTCTCAAAGTAGCGGCCATTCAGGTGGAATTCATATTGCACAAAACATCGATAGAGTACTTCGAGCATATGAAAAGCCTGGCCGAAACAGCCATCCGGGAGGGGGCCGTATTTGTAGCCTACCCAGAAAACATTCACCTCCCACTTTATGGCTTGCTGCCAGGCATAGAAAAAAGCTTCTTGGGCGACTCCTCGACAAACAAAAACGGGGGTAATATAAGAGATGCTTTCATGATGGTAGGGCCTTATTTGAAAGGGGTATATTTTGAAACATTTTCAGCTATTGCAAGACTTTACGGTATTTATGTCATGGGGGGAAGCATCACGGTGCCTGAAGAAGGGGAACTTTACAATATCGCTTACCTGTTTGGCCCTGACGGAAAACAGATCGGAAGCCAGAAAAAGCTTCATATAACACCTGATGAGGAAACTTTCGGACTAAAACCCGGCAGCGAGTTGAAAATATATGACCTCCCTTTCGGAAAAGTGGCGTTTCCGGTATGTATGGATGCAACTTATTACGAGACTTTTGAACTCGCAAGAAAAAAAGGCGCCGACATGGTAGTAATCCCCATAGGTAACATGGAAGAATATGAATTTTACAGGGCTCTTAGAGGCATATGGCCCAGGGTGCAGGAAAGCAGGGTAATCGGAATAAAAAGCGCACTGGTGGGCAGGGTTGCACAGTTTAATTTCACGGGAAGGGCGGGGATTTTTGCGCCCATAGATTTGACACCAAACAGGGATGGTATTTTAAAAATATCGGAAAACCACTACGGAGATGAGGTGATAACGGCTGAAGTAGACATTGAGACTCTTCGAAGATACAGAGAACAGGATGAGCTTCTATGGGACCGGAATGAAGTTCTGTATAGAAAGTATTTTAGTAAATTGTATGTATGATTTGTAACTTAAAAAAACCGAAAGCTTACAGCTTTCCTTTTCTTGGCCGGGAGGCATTTTTAAAAGTTGATAGTTTGGAATAAAAAAGAAGGAGGTATGTTATGAAATTTAAAAAGTATTTCATGTACCCTGTTGCATATTTGGGCATCAGCGTTCTCATGCAGTCATTGGTATCATGGTATTCATACTTTTATGCCCCACCAGAGGATAATCCTTACAACCTTAGGCCTTTGACGCCTATAGCCTTGGTGGGGATCGCAATGATAATCGGCAGGGTTGTCGATGCGGTATCCGACCCGCTGGTGGCTTACTGGAGCGACAATTCCCGGAGCCGGCTTGGTAGGAGAAAGCCTTTTTTGATATTCGGAGCCTTTCCATTAGGTTTAAGTTATGTTTTGCTTTGGTTTCCCCCGCATAACTTTGAAAGCCAGATAAATTTTATATACCTGACCGTTATCCTTTCATTTTATTTCATTTTCTTTACTATTTATGTGGCCCCTTACCTGGCTTTGCTGCCTGAAATATCCAAAGAACCAGATGAAAGGGCCGCCATATCTACATATCAATCGGTATTTAATACGCTGGGGCTTTTGATACAGGGCATCGCCTGCCCTGTAATCATTGCAAAATACGGAATTCGAGCTATGGGTATAATCCTCGGTCTCGTATCCTTAGCGACTCTCGTTATGCCTTTTTCCATAAGGGAAGAGAAGGTCCGGCGGCTTGAAAAACAATTCGGCTTTCGGGAAAGTTTTATTATGACTGTTCGCAACAGGCATTTCATATATTACGAATCTTCCGTTTTATTTTACTGGTTTGCCATAAATACGTTGACCATTGCCCTTCCGTATATGGCTTCCGTCCATATGAAGCTTGACGGTTTTGAAACCGCGATTTTGCAGGGTCTATTATTTGTGACCGCAATCGCCATTTCACCATTGATGCTCATGTGGATCAGACGTTACGGCAAAAAAAAGGTATATAACATATCGATGACAGCATTGATGCTGCTTTTGTTTGTATTGTATTTTGCCGGAAAACCTTATCTTTTCTTTAATCAAAAGTGGTTTCACTTTTTAATCGTGGGCCTTGCGGGCATGCCTCTGGCCGCTGTGTTTATCATCCCCAATGCGATAATAGCCGACATTACCGATATTGACGAAATGACAGGAGGCCAGAGAAGAGAAGCCATGTTTTTCGGAGTGCAGGGGTTCTTTATAAAAGCCGTAATTGGGCTGTCATCTTTATTTACTACAGGGGTTCTTTTCAAATATCTGGGATATAATCCGGGAGATTCCCTAGGTATATCCATGGCACCTGTTGTTGCGGGGGTATGTATCCTGCTCGGTCTTTATATATTCAAAAACTATACCGTTGAGGAACACGAATTAAAGCAAAGATATACTGAATATGTTATGAGACAACGAACGTAAGAAGTTCCGCAGAGGACATAGATAAGGCTTTACGGGAAGACAGGATTGCCGCATTACTCAGCTTTGAAGGTGAAGAAGCCCTGCAGGGGGGGATTTGGAAATGTTGAGAATTTACCACGAACTTAGCGTAAGGTTGCTTACGTTGATGTGGAACAACAGAAACGCCATAGCCGATAGAGCAATGGATTGCAGGAGCGGTGAAAGGCTTTCGGATTTTGGAGTTGAGGTAGTAAAGGAAATGAATAGATTGGGCATGATGGTCTCTATCCCACGCAAGTTATTTTATACCTGAATCCGTGACAAATAATAACAAAAAACAGTTGTACAACCCACATTTCGCACCCTTCCATATACTGGATCAACATTTTTTACTAAAACGACAAAAATCTCATTCAATGAGATAATGAGAGTATTTCCTAATAGAAGTATAAATCTCCGGTGTTAAACCGACTAAAGAAAGTATCCTCTCCAGAGGTTCCTCGTTGGGAGTTTCGGGAAGAATACGTCATTCCTTTCCACCTTCAATATAGCCTATGGTATGTATAGGCTTTAAGAGCTCAAGAATCCTGTTACCGGTAGGTTTTTCGGTTTTAACTTTACCTGCTACAGTGATATATTCTCCTTGAGCTTCCAGAGCATTGCGCACACACCGCATTTTGCAAGTCTTCTTAAAAAATTTTGGCCAAAAAAGTTTCTATTATGTTGGTTTAATCCTTATTAAGATTTCCATGTTATACCATTAACTGCATAAGTCCTGTATATCAATTAAACAAACATGGGGCAACGGCTTGCTGAGCGACCTGCAATTTTTAATAGCTCTATTGCTTTCTTATGATATAATTAGCATGAAGAATACCTTTCAACTTTATAAGGTGAATACTATGTCGGAACAAAAATCAGCAGAATTTGAAAATTTGATAGATGAAAAGCTGGACCTCATAACCGAGCAGGATTTTTTCAGGCTCATCGAGCCTATGAAGGATATCATCATGCTGGCGGGAGTCATGAGCGCCATGACCGCCGAGCGGTTCTGGGACAACCCCCGGTACGCCTACGATACCTTCAGGGTCTTTGACATTCTGCTCCGGGGGACCTTTTACGACGAGGAGGCCGTCCAGGGCGAAAAAGAGATGGTTTACAGGTTTGAGCGGGTGTACGGCGAGCCTGCATCCATTGATATTCCCCGCCTCATCCGCCTTTGCCGAAAAAACAACTGGGTGACCGATGCCGCCCAGCCGCCCCTGCGCCTCACCACCACAGGAAAGCGTATGGTGGAGCAGCTTTTCCGGCTGGCCAATGACGCCCTGGCCTACCATTCCCGACCACCCCTCCTCAAAGAGATTTACCAGGCCCGGCGGGATCTTCAGCTGGCAAAAGCCTATGAAGACGTGGGGATAGGCAGGCACGACACTATAGCCAGCGTCCTTTCCAACCTGGAAAACGCCATAGCCGACCTCAAGTACCAGAGGGAAAAGTACATCCAGGACAGGAAAGCCATAGAGAAATATCACGCGGTCATGAGCCTGCTGGAAATGCTCGAAGCAGAGCTGGAAGCTCGATTTAAGGCGCTGGAAGGCATAATCGACCGGCGCCTGGAAAAGCAGCATAACAGGAGCACTCTGGTTTTTTACCGGCTGCTCACCGAGTTGTCGCTGCTTTTAGGAGAAAATGCCTATACTTCTCAGGCGGACCTGGGCCGGCGGGTGGTGCGGGTGGACCGGGACAGGTTTTTAAAGTACCTGGTGGATTCTTTCAGCGGCAGCCTCCCCGGACTGGCGCTGACGCCCCTGGAGGTTCTGGGTTATATGGAGCAGGGTGTGTATGATGAAATCGGCGATGAGGAATTGGCGGGAAAAGAATCGGAAGGCGAGCAGGCAGGCCTGTGGTTGCCCTTTTCTTTGCCCCTCTGCCTTTACGAGGAGGACATTTCCTGGGGGGCTTCCGTTATTAATGAATGGATAGAAAACTGGGAAGAGCCCCGGGAAGACGGAGCATTCCAACTGGAAGTGGCTTATAAAAAAGCGAAGGCGGTCACCACCGGGGAGCTTTCTGCCATTATAGGTTATACATCGTCTATAACCGACGAGCTAGCCACCGACACCGGGCCCCTGGTGGAAGCCATAAGGCAAAATCCGGCGCGGCCCATGCACGAAATACTGGAAAAGGTGGCGCCGGAGTGGGGTGATGCGGTCAGGAACATGATGGTGCTGGGCTTTCTGATAAACGAACAGGAGGTAAAAACAATTATGGCCGAAAAGACGGCAGTTTCTGAAAACAATTCACCCCAAGACTCCAGCGATGTCGGTGACGGGCAAAACCGCAAAACTTACTTAAAGAGAAACTGGCGTTTAAAATATCCCGGCGACAGGGTGAGGCTGGTGAAGGCCACCGCCGCCCTGGGGCGCCATCTGGAGGCAAAGAGCGTTTATGGAAGGACTTAGCTACCTCAATACCGTCGAATCCCAGGCCCTGTCCGAAATCCTCATATCGAGCAAAAGCCTTACCGGCGTTGCAAAAGACCGGGTCAAAAAAATCCTGCGCACCCGGGACGATGAGGCTTTTTACATGTTTGTGAGAAAGGTGAACGATATTTTTCGGGGTGCTTTAAAAGTGGTTTACGATGAGGAAAAGGACAGGTGCCTCGCCATGGCCAGGGCCAACAGGAAATTTGTCCAGGAGGTGCTGGAAGACAGGCATGTGGCGCTGCTCATGTTCATGTATTACATGGGCATGACCTCCAGAACCGGCAGGATTACATTTGAGGAAGTTCACTCCTATTTTCAAAGGTCATCTCTTTACGCCGAGAGAAAACTGCTTTCGGCCCTGGACCATCTGGTGAAATTCGGCTTTTTGCGTGAAGGGGAGGAATCTGACGGTGATGAGAAAAAGCGCGTATACTACCTGACCGAAGCCGCAAGGCACGTGTTTCCGGAAAATTTTCTAAAAAGGGTCCTCAGTGAATCCCAGGGCGGCGAAGTGTCTTTCGAGCAGGTGAGGGACTTCTTTAACATCGGAAAAGATGCGCCCGGAGAGGACGAGGGCGGCGAAACGCAAATAACGCTGGTCTAAGGGAGGTTGTCATGTACCCCGTTAAATTAAAGATTTACGGCATCAGAGACTTTATCCCCACCGAGATCGACCTGGGCGGGGAGAAAGACCATGTGCTCATTGGGGGCAAGAACGGCTCCGGCAAGTCTACCCTGGTCTACGCGACCTCTTTTGCCCTGGTGAGCGGTAGGGTTTCCATAGACGGTCTGCGCTCCAAGCTCATAAAAAGGAATGAACACTGGCATGCGAGGGTGAGCGTGCTCTTTCATAACCCTCCCGGCCCGGCCCGGAAAGACGCCCCTGAATATGTGGAGCTTTCGGCGGAGGTCAGGTCCCGCACAGGCACCGAGAGCCGTCAGGTCATATACAGCATGGCCGGGGGAGAAGCAGAGGACAGGCTGGAACCCATCAGGAGGTTTCAGAGCAGGCAGGAGGCCTGGGAATACTACAAAAGGGTATTTGACATTGATGCCGAAGGTTACTTCATGTTCTGGTACCAGGGCTCCATAACGGAATTTGCCAACATATCCGATGCCGCCCGTTTTGAGAGGGTGGCCCAGATGTTCGGCATCGACAGGATAAAGGAAGAGTGGGAAGAGGCCAGGAGGGCCATGGAAGAGGCGGAGGATGACTTCAACAAAGCCAGGAATTTTGCCCTGATTCAGCAGCAGCGCCTCCGGCACTACGAGAAAAACAAAAACGAACTGGAGAGCCGCGACAGGCTCAGGGCCGAAGGTCTCCTGCTCTATGACGCCTGCTATGGGGAAATAAAAAAAATCCTGGAAAAGGAACTTCAAGACCTGAACAAAAAAATTTATGATATCGAGGGATCACTGAAGGACCAGACCGCAAAATATGAAGAGGTGTCGAGAAATCTGCGCGACCTTGAAAGAGAGCTGGCCGGGCAGCAGGTGCTTTTAAAAAACGCCCAGGACGAATTTGCTTCGCTGAGCGGTGAACATACGGCTCTGAGGCGAAAAATCGAGCAATCCGAGCAGGAAAAGCAGCAATTGGAAATCAGGGTAAAAGACGTCAGGAATAAGCTGAAATACATCCGCAGGTCAAAAGAAGAACTCCAGGAGGAAAAAGGCCGCCTCAAGGCCGACCTGCAGCATCTTCAGAGCCAGATAGACGAAGCACGAGAGCAGCTGGAGAAGCTCGAAATCGAAAAAGAGGCGGTAAACCGGGATATCGGCAGAGTGGATGATAGACTTTGCAGGGTCAATGAAAAAATTGAAGAGTACAGGGAGCTTGACTCAAAACTTGCGCCGTTGGCCTCGCTTTCCGCAGAGGAAGCCCGGTTAAAGTCTCGGAAGGAACAGGATACTTTAAAGATAATCATCCTTGAAGACGAAATCCAGTCCCTCAAGGCAAAACAGGCTTTTCTTGAAAGCAGGAAATCTCCGGTTTTAATAAAACAGGCCGAAATCATGGACAGATTAAGGGCAAAAGGCGTGACCTGTGCGGCTTTTGGGGAATTGTTCCGGGTAAAAGATACAAACTCCTTCGATATTGTGGAAGAAATGCTCTCACCGCTGAAGCATACCGTTTTCGCCTGGCATTTACCCGATGATGTAGCGGTGGAGGCGCCTTTTTATGTGGTAGACCTTTCGAGGATCGAAAAAGGGCCCGGCGGGTTTGTGCAAAACGGTGAAGCGCCAGGGGAAGCCGGAAGCTTTTTGCCGCTCATGGAGTTCCTGGAGTTTTCCGAAAAGGCAAAGGAGTCCTGCAGCGGCGAATTTCTCGAAAAGGTGCGGCGGTGGACCTCGGGTATAGCGGTGGATACCGCGGCGGCCGGCAAAAAGGACGACGCCCGTGCAAAGCCCGGCAGCCTCGAATTCCTCGGCGGCCTGGTGCTCCACAAGTCGATGCTCTGGGACAGATTTGGCGTAAGAGGCCCTTATGACAGGAGCCCCGCCATCGGCGAAGAGGCTTACAGGAAGGCCCGGGAAGAAGTGGAAAAGGCAATACTGGAAAAGATCGGGGAACTCAAGGAATTAAAAAGGCTGGAAAAAATGTGTGAAGACGCTTTAATCGGGCTGCAGCAGAACATCGCAAAAAGGAGGGAAGTGGACCAGAATCTGCCGCTCTTGCTGGAGGAGCGGGGGAAATTGTCCAATGAACTCACGTTTATGGAAAATCGCCTGAAGGAGAAGAGCCAGGCCATTGAAGAGCTGAGGAAAGTCGATGAAGACCTGAAGAAGCAGGTAACCATAAAGGAAAATATGTTGAAACAGGTGGAAGGCGAACTTTCGGTATATGCCGAGTATGACAGGGAATACGCCTCCATAAAGAGGATAGAGGAACTGGAGGCTTTTATCGCCGAAAGCCAGGCTCAAAAATCCGCCCTGGACCTGAGGCTCAAGGCCCTTCAGGACGCGATGGAAGACGCCCGCAGGAACATCAGGCAGATAGACGGCAGCAGGAATGAGGCCGCATCCAGCATGGATTTTCTGGAAAAAAGGATGAACGCTCTGGAGGAAGAAAAAAAGCGGTTGCAGGATAAAAAAAACACCGTCGAGATAGAAATGGAAGAAAGGGAAAAAGAATACCTGCAAATAAGGGCCCAGTACCATCAGGTCATCGAGGACCTGAAGAGTACGGGCAGGTGGCTTCCCGTGAAGCTGGAGGAAAAAGAGAAAAACCGGTTCAACCTCGACAGGAAACTGAACGAAGCGAAAGACAAGCTGGAAGAAGCCAGACTCAGGGTGGTGGACGAGGATGCCCGGCAGAAATATGAAGATTACCTGGCGGAGTATAACATGGCCAAAAAAGAGATGGACGAGTCGGAGCTGAGGTTCAATGCCCTGAAAAGGAAGGAAGAACAAAAGCGCGCCGAGTACGACAAAGCGGTGTATTACCGCTGGCAGAGGACCAACCAGAGGTTTTCAGACTTCATGCAGAGGCTTCACATGGTGGGAAATATTGTCTCCGTGCCGCCGGATGAGGAAGGGAAAAACAGGGGATACAGATGGGAACTGCACGTGGCCACGAAAGCGGGGCACAGGCCCGAAAAGATCTTTCCAGAGAGCGGCAGGATTGTGGGCGAGGGAATTTCCGGAGGGGAAAGGGCGGCGGTATCCCTGGTATTTGCCCTGGCACTTTTAAGCGATATAGAAGACAGGCCTCCCTTTTACGTGCTGGACGAGTTTGACAGCGCCCTGGACGAGGAGAGAAAACACGAGATCTTTGATTTATACCGGGAGGTGCTGGACCGCAAGCTCATCATCGTATCCCCCAAAGTCCACGGCGATCAGTATCTCAACCGCTTTTCCAAATTCCTGTGCGTCGTGGCCAATCCCGGCGTGCTGCCCAACCAGACCGTAAGCGAGGTGTATGAAGTCACAAGGGAAGGTTATAAAGAAGCAGAACTGGAGGAATAACCTCGGATTTAATAAATCTGAAAAACCCTGTCCCAGTCGTTGGGTCCGCCGAGAAGGCTTTCCTGTTCCCGGTTTAAGAGGTCGGGCCTCGCTTTTATTTTTTCCGTAAATTTTTCATAATCAAGACAGGAAAGGTTATGACCTTCGATAAAGACCACCCGAGCCCCGGGGAAAAGATGGTGGAGCTCCTCCACAAAGGAAATTCCCGGCGAATCGCTGTCGGTCCAGATGTAGCACGGGATATGGGGGGCGGCCCTTTGCAGCAATTTCAAGATTCTGTGGTGGGAAAGCCGGAGTCTGCCGTCGATGCCCACCACAAAAGATTCAGGGCTTTTCTTAAACCACCCGGTCTTATACATTTTAATGAGTAGCGCCCGATTTTCGGTGAGGATTATCCTTCCGGCAGGGGTGGATAAGCTTTTCAATTCTTCCACTTCAAAATTGGTAATGGCGTGCAGGGAATCTAAAGATAAGGTCCGGAATTGTCCATTTGATGGATTTTCCTGCGGCAAATCGCATTCCTGTCCAATACACCGGTTTTGGCTTTCGGCGCAAAATGTGAGTTCAATCTTTCCCAGGATATATACGGGGTACAGGCTGCCGCGGGAGGTGAGCCCCAGGTCTTCAAGGGGCATTCCACATATTTCCTGGATCAGGTCGAGAAGTTTTTCCCTGTCTCTGTCAAACATCTTGGAACCGCCTATAGCCTGCTGCGCCTGTGCACCCAGCTCTTTCCACTCAAAGCCTTCCGGCGACCTCCCTGCCACTTTCAGTACTGAGAGCAGGAACTCCACCGCCAGGCGAAACTTGTCGTTGGTCCTGTCCCATCTAAAAGTCCAGGGCAAGGACTCGGTGAGCCGTACGCTGCGAAAATCCTTCTGTGCGGGTTCCCCGTTTTCCACGACGCTTTCATGAAGCTCTGCTATTTCTGTCAACTTGTTTTCCAAAAACCGCTTTATGGCCTGGAGCGCTTCGACTTTTGCGTCGCCTGTCAGGGCAGGCCCCGCTCCGGACTTCTGCGTCGGGGCGCTTTCCCCGGACGGCCCGTATGATTCCGGGGTTTTGACCTCAATGTCTTTGAAGGCATTTATGATGGAGTCCAGCCATTTTCGATTTTCTCCGGCGAGTTTAAATGCGGCCTCCCGGATAATCGTGTCGAGCGGCTCCATGGGACCGTAGGAAATCGAGTGAATGGACTTTTCATCGCTTTTAAGGCGGATGAACCTTCCAACCAGGCCGCAGTCCATAACGAGACCGGAGAGCAAGTCCGGGTCGCGGGAAAGCTTCGCCGACCATTTTTTGCAAAAATCATACCAGCCCTGTTCTGTTACGGCATTTCCAGCTGAAAAAAAATCGCTCAGGGCCTGGAGAAAATCGCGCGGGAGGCTTTTTGCCTCCTGAAAAGAGGCGTCCCGGAACTCCAGAATGCCAGCCATTCTTTGCCGCCTTTTGCTTGCCGAGGTAAACCGGCCATTCCCACTTTCCTATGGAAAAGCGGGGCTTTTCCGCCGGTATCCAGTCTTTTAACAGCCTTACCCATCCGGGAAACATGTAAATTACCCCTTTTTGTAAAATGCCAGTTTAAATATAAATGATAAATGTTTTTGTGGATTATCTAAAAACATTATATCACAGCGCGAAAGAATTTTAAAATCCAGCTTATTACAAAAAAATGCTGGTTGTTATTCTTATCTTATTTAAGAGAGTTTTTAATTATTATTGAAAACAGGATGATATGATTTGAAAATAAATTTTTACAGCATTTTTTAGATAACAATTTTTTATTACCACTACTTACAGGGGTTGTCGCCAGAGTGGAAACGCCATAGTAAAATTGGTTCCCACTTTAATGGGTACCGCCGCTGAAAAATTGACCCGCCCACAGAATATGCGACAGATAAGCCAGGTCAAATGAACCTGCAGTATTTGGGGAAGTTTACTAATTATTCAAAAGAATTTGATGGCTTTGAACGGCACCTGGCAACGAATTATTCTGGTTGTTGCGAAATTCAGGAAAGAAGTTAATCCACCGTTTATGGCTTATGAACTATAATATCGAGGTCGCAAGGGAACAGGTGGTCAATGGTATCCTCCAATTCTTTTATGGATACCCGGGGTTTGTCTGCTATTTCTGAAGTTGCTCCATTCAGAAAATATATTTCGTTTCTTCTGTGACAATGATAAAATAACAAACAGATAGGAATTCGTTTAAATAAGGTGGAATGGATATGGGCATTACAGTGCAAGAAGCACTTCGAATAGGGGAATTGAAAAATGCGAAGGTAATAGCAGGGGAAAAGGGCCTTGATAGAATTGTAAATTATGTAATCACGATGGATGTTCCTGATGCTGCTAAGTGGATCAGAGGAAATGAACTTTTGCTTACAGCGGCATATGTTTTTATGAATAATCCTGATATGGAGAAAACCTTCGTTTATGATTTGGTCGAAAGAAATTGCTCTGCTCTTGCCATAAAACCCGGAAGATTTATTGACAAAATTCCACCGCAGATAATAGAGCCCGCAAATGAAAAAAATTTTCCAATTATTGAACTGCCGGTATATGTAGCCTGGCATGATATAGTAAATCCTATCATGCTGGAAATATTGAACAAAGAAGCAGGCATTATAAAGCGTTCCTTTGAAATACACGATGAGCTCATGAAGGTTGCGCTGCAGGGTGGAGATCTGGCGGCTGTTGCCGGCACTCTTTCCTATCTTTTAAACTGCAATGTTTTTATAGAAGACGAAAGTTTTAATCTTTTATCCTTCTCAAACTGCCGTGGTGCCTGCGATGCATTAAGCCTGGAGATAATAAAAAACGGCAGGATTCCTCTTGACGTGATTGAAGAGATGGATAAAAAAGGAATATTTAATAAGATAAAAACATTTAAAAAGCCCGTGAGGGTGAATATAAGGAGTAAAAACAACTGTTATACAAGAGTAATAGCGCCCATTATAATTAAAGGCGAAATATGCGGTTATATCACTTTGATTGAAAACGACTCGCGATTTGGCGATTTTGATTTGATAGCCGCCGAACAGGCGGCAACAATCGCCGCACTTGAAATCATGAAAAAGCAGGCGGTAAAGCAGGCAGAAGGGAAAGTGAAAAGAGAATTTTTTGAAAATATCCTTGCGGGAAATATAAAGGATGCCTCACAGATAAAAAGCCGGCTGAAATATTATGGCGTGAATTTTAAAGGGGATATTGCCGTGATAGTCATCCATATGAATTATGAAAGCGCTTTAAAAGCGGAAGAAGAAGATTTCAAGGGCTTTGAAAGTGTAATGGCGCCGCTTTCGCATGTGATATTGAGAAAAGGTGAAGATATAATAATAATTTGCAGTTTCTCCGACGTTAGGACCATCGGAAAATACGATGAAATAAATATTCTGTGCAAAAACATTTCAAAAAGTCTGGGAGGCATAAAAGAGATAAGATTTGGTATCAGCGATTTTCATGACGATGTAGCAAAAATATCTGAAGGATACATTGAGGCCAAAAGATCCCTGGAACTTGCGGATATGTTAAAAAATGGTACCGGCAGCATAGTGTTTTATAAAGATGTATGGATATATGATTTTATTTTAAGCTGTAAGGAAAACGAAAATCTTAAAAAATTCTGCGATAGAAGACTTCTCAAACTCATCGAATACGATTCAAAAAACAAAGAGGAAAATTTGCTAAACACCCTGAGAGTTTATCTTGATTGCACAGGCAAACATAATATGGCCGCCGAAAAGCTTTTTATCCACCGGAATACCTTAAATTACAGGTTAAACAAGATAAGAGAGATACTCGACTGCGACCTGAACGACCCTTCCACCAGGTTGAGGCTCGAGATTGGTTTAAAAATAGCTAACTTATTATAATACTTATTATAATAAAAGAATCTTTGATTCTTAATCCTGGGGTATAAATTTATTCAAGATTTTATTTGAAAAATTACAGCTTCTTTATTGGGCATTTTGCACAATTAAGAAGCTGTTTTTTATTATTAATGCAATAGGTTAAACATATTTTATTGTGTTAAAATTAAAAATAACAGTATGGTAGCAATATTATAAAAATTGTACGACAAAGGAGGGATTTGATGATATTAGATATAATTGTGCCCGTATCTACCGATATATGGAACAAAGAGGTGGAATTGGAAGCCGAAAAAATAAAAAGCCCGGGCATACAGGTGAGGGTAACGTCATTAACAAAAGGCCCTGTATCGATAGAGTCGGAATATGATGAAGCATTCGCAAGCCCCTGTGTCATTTCACAAGCGGAAGAGTTAGAAATGAATGGTTCAAATGGCGTAGTAATATACTGTTTTGGAGAACCTGGCTTGCATGCATGTAAGGAAAAACTGAGTGTACCTGTGGTGGGACTAAGGGAAGCGGCCGTATCCATGGCGAAAATTTTGGGTGACAGGATTGGCGTTATCTCCACTATAAAAAGTGCTGTCCCAAGGCATGTTAGAGCTTTAAAACATGAGGTACATAAAGTGGTGGCTGTGGATATGCCCGTTCTGGATTTTGTAAATGTTCGCGAACTGGAAAAGCGAATAGAAATGAAAATTCAGGAACTAATAAATTATGGCTGCGATGTCATAGTTTTGGGATGCGGGTCAATGTTAAATATAGATATAAAAAGGATGCAAAACGAATACGGCATACCCATCGTTATCCCGCTCGATGCTGCTGTAGCCGTCTGTGAGTATTTGATGAAAAATAATTTAAAACAGAGCAAGCTGACCTATCCTTTTCCGCCGGTTAAGGAAATCAAATGATTATCAAATTATTTTGATATGCAAAATGCATAAAATAGTCAGGAAATTTGTTATAAATGCATAATGAAATACAAGTATACAATATGATAAAATTAAGAATCAAAACGCAATACTAAAGGAGCGATATCGTGGAGGGAATTCTGAATTTAAAAATCGACGAATATTTTGATGATATAATAAAGAATCTTCAAGAATTTATAAATATTCCAAGCGTTTTAGATGAAGAAAAGACGGATGAAAGCTTTCCCTTCGGGCCCAAAATAGATGAAGCTCTTAGATGGATATTAAAAAAAGGCAATGAGATGGGGTTAAAATCAAAAAATGTAGATAGTTATGCAGGATATATTGAGATAGGTAACGGCCCTGAGATGGTAGGGATTTTGGGCCATATAGATGTAGTCCCGGCGGGGGCAGGCTGGTCAGTGGATCCTTTCGAAGGGCAGATTAAAGAAGGTAAACTGTATGGCAGGGGCTCCGTAGACGATAAGGGACCTATTATGGCTGTACTGTACGCGTTGAAGGCAATAGAGGATTCCCGTCTGCCGGTTTCAAAGAGAGCGCGCCTCATTATAGGAACCGACGAGGAGACCGGTGCAAGATGCATAAAGTATTACCTTGAAAAGGAAGAGCCGCCTATATGCGGTTTTTCTCCAGATGCAGAATTTCCCATAATACATGCAGAAAAGGGCATTTTGCGCTTTGAATTGACAAAAAGCTTCGACGAGGGCCCAAGACCCGGGGCGAATCTAAAAAGAATACGGGGCGGAACCCGTGTGAATGTGGTACCCGACTATGCGGAAGCTGTAATAGAAGGTGTGGATGATGAGAAAATAGAATCTAAAATTAGAGAACAGGGGCTTGCAGGCAAAATATATATAGAGAAGTCGCTGGAAGGTGTCATTTTAAAAGCAAAAGGTATTTCGGCCCATGCTAGTTACCCGGGGGACGGGGAAAACGCCATTCAAATACTCCTGAATTTCCTAACACTGATTGATTTTGGCGGTAAAGAGGCAAAAACTTTCATTGATGCGGTAGCCGGTAAATTAAAAATGGAGTCAGATGGAAAAACTCTTGGAATATCCTGCAGCGACGACATTTCGGGAGCTCTAACAATAAATCTGGGCGTAGTGGATTTTGATGAAAAACGGGGAAGCCTTAAGTTTGACATAAGGTATCCTGTAACGGTAGACGGAAACGATATAATTGCAAATCTCAAAAAAGCTTTCGATGATTTGGGGGCGGAATTTTTGATAAACCAGCACAAATTGCCTCTATACGTCGAGCCGGAAACCGAATTTATAAAAAAACTGCAGGGCGTATATAAAGAGATGACCGGTGACGAACCAAAGCTCCTGTCAATAGGAGGGGGCACATACTGCAGGTATATAAAAAATACTGTTTCCTTCGGTCCGGTTTTCCCCGGACAAAAAGAACTGGCTCATCAGAAGGATGAATATATTGCTCTTGAAGATCTGAGGAAAATAGGGAAGATTTATGCTCAGGCAATTTATGAGTTAATAAAATAAAAATCAGTTTGATTTTAAGACTTTCTGTTAAAAAACTTTTATTCTTAAGAAAGGATGATTCACTGTGGAGTTGAACATCGGAATAGAACCGGCAAAAGAATATTTGAGCTTCGAACTTGCAAAAGGTGCTCTAAAACTGGTGAAAGACGTAATGCTGGTTAAGGAAGGAGAGAATGTTGTTATAACCGCCGATTCTTCCACTGATCGAAGAGTAGTTGAGGCTACGGCCAATGCAGTTTACAGCATAGGAGCGATGCCGACCGTAATATATTATCCCACTGCACCCAATGCGTGTATTGAACCTCCTGCACCTGTGGGAAGAGCAGTTGCGAAAGCAGATGTCTGGATAGAATACACTTATTCTTATGTCATGCACTCGCCCTCCTGGAAAAGATCTCTGGAAAACGGTTGCAGGTATATATGTCTTACCGGTATGGATGTGGAAATGCTGGTGAAGACGAACTAGAGTTGATTATGACCTGCTTATTGAGTTGGGAGAGTTGTTGAAAGATACGATTCAATCTGCGGATGAAATAATAGTTAAAAGTGATAATGGTACTTACCTGACAGCCCACAATCATGGAAGGAGGGTGCGCCATTCAGGGCAGAAGGCCACTCAAAAAGGCTATCCCATCATGCTGGGCGGCCAGATAAGCTGGTGTCCGGTAGAGAGCACCATTAACGGGACACTGGTCTTTGATGGAGCTCTGTGGCCGCCGCTGGAGCTGGGGTTACTCAAGAATCCGGTCAAACTGAAATTAAAAGAAGGTCGGGTGGTAAGCATAGACGGAGATGTGGAAGCGAAGATCTTTGAAAACTGGCTGAAATCGATGAATGACCCGAATATGTACAGGCTTGCACACTATTCTCTGGGCTTCAACCCCGGTGTGACAAGACCCACCGGTAGAATTGTAGAAGACGAGAGGGTATTTGGCTGCATGGAATTCGGCATCGGCAGCCAGGGAGCATCAATCATGGGAGAATGCTGGTCGGCCGCATCTCATTCGGACGGTATTTTATTGAAACCCACGATTATTTTGGACGGCAAGGTTTTTGAAGAAAACGGCATATATCAGCTGCCGGAAGCAAGGGAGATATGCAGGAGATTAAATGTGGCAGGGTATTGATGTAATCTCGAAATTTTTTCTTACGTAATTAAAAATGTTTATGATTTTAGTGCGACGATTAATATGGGAATGTATTTTCAAAGTCATATTTTATCTTGCTATGTATGAAAGGAAGGTAATATTTATGGAATTAAATATAGGCATTGAAACAAGGGATGAATTTTTATCCTTAGAACTTGCAAAAAGTGCAAGAAAATTAGTGGAAGGCATAATGTTAGTAAAAGAGGGTGAAGAGGTAGTAATTACAGGAGATACTTCTTCGGATAGGCGAGTTATAGAAGAAGTGGCCAAGGCAGCATACGCTGCAGGAGCCGTACCTACGGTAATATGGTATGATACCAGGCCCACCGCTGTGATGGAACCTCCCAGGGTAGTTGCGGGAGCCGTAAAAAATGCGGACGTCTGGATAGAGTTTTCGTACGCATATATACTTCATACCCAGGCCTGGAGACGTTCTTTGGACGAAGGCTGCCGTTATATCTGCCTGACCGGGATGGATGCTTTAATGATGGTGAATACTATCGGCAGGGTCAATTATTCTAAAATGCTGGAGTTAGGTGAAAAATTGCGGCAATTAGCCGAAAATGCCGATGAGGTGATAATTCAAAGCCCGGCGGGAACAGATTTAAAAGCTTACAATAGAGGCAGAAAGGTAAGACAATCTGGTAAGCTGGCAGATACTAAAGGCGAACCCATAATGCTTGGCGGTCAGGTATCATGGTGCCCGGTTGAGGATACTATTAATGGAAAGCTCGTATTCGACGGCGCTTTATGGCCCCCTGCTGAATTGGGTCTATTGCGTTCACCGATTGAGCTTACTCTTGAAAACGGAGTTGTTAAAAATATCGAAGGAGGGGCGGAAGCGACAATATTTAAAAGATGGCTGGCAGCCTTTAATGACCCGACTATGTATTGGCTTGCCCATTATTCTCTGGGATTCAATCCAGGCGTAACTAAACCCACCGGGAGGATCGTCGAAGACGAAAGGGTATTCGGGTGCATTGAAATGGGTCTGGGAAGCCAGGGACCTCAGATAAAGGGCAAGACATGGAAAAGCGCTTCCCACACCGACGGAATAGTGTTAAATCCAACGATAATTTTTGATGGAGAAGTCATAGAAAAAGAAGGCAAATATGTTCATCCGGAGCTAGTAAAACTTTGCAGTGAACTGGGAATATAATTAAGAATATTAACAATGGCTATATCCTTTTGGAGGTGATGTTGTATGCATTGAGCAAATACCAATAAAAATACCTGAAACATTATGAAAAGGAGGCACAACGCATGGATTTACCGGAAAACAGAACTGTAGTCAGTGTGGAAGAAAATGATCCAATAATTGAAAAATATCTAAAGATGCCACACCCCAGGACATTCGAACCCGGAACTCTTATAGTAATTCTGGCTACATCTGTTCTGGGCGCAATAGTAGGATTGGAGCTCATAGTAAGACTGGGAATTACTGCAAACACATCGATAATCGGGGCTCTAGTAGCTGTTCTTATTGGTTTGATACCGGGAAAACAATTTTCAGGTTTTAAAAACATCCACCGCCAGAACCTGGTGGAAACATCCATTTCTGCTGCTACTTTTGGGGCGGGCAATGCACTTTTGCTTTCCATGGGGACAATCTGGCTCATGGGCAAAATGAACATAGTGATGCCTATGTTTGTGGGAGCAATCATAGGAATGCTCATTGATATAACGATGATGTACTGGTTATTCGATACGCCTGCTTTTCCCGCCAATGAAGCATGGCCTCCCGGAATAGCCACCAGCGAAACCATTTTGGCTGCAGCGGAAGGTGGAAAGAGGGCTTTAATACTCGTAGGAGCTGGTATTGTAGGAGCTGTAGGCCAGTCCCTGAAAATACCTATGGATGTGGTAGGTGTAGCCTGGATCGGAAATATTTGGGCATTATTGATGTTCGGCGTGGGTTTATTAATAAGAGCTTATTCAACGGCTTTATTTGGTGTCGACATTAACAAGCTCTATATTCCTCACGGTATAATGATAGGCGCCGGGATTGTCGCTTTAGTACAGATCACACTAATAATTAAAGGAAAGAGGCTGACAAAACAAACCAAAAAAGACGAGGGAAAATCGGAATCAGCATATACCCCGACCAGAAGTTCCCAGGATATAATGAACGCATTGCGAAACGGTTTCATACTTTATATTGCTGGCGGGCTGATACTGGCTATTATTGGCGGGGTATATTCAGATATGAGCGCACCGATGCTCATATGGTGGATAATTTTTGCAGCTATAGCAGCCCTTGTTTCCGAGCTGATGGTTGGCATTTCGGCGATGCACGCGGGATGGTTCCCAGGTTTTGCCACAGCGCTGATATTCCTTGTATTGGGCATGTTGATGGGATTTCCGCCACTGGCTTTGGGAATTCTTGTCGGATATACTGCATGTACAGGCCCTGCTTTTGCCGATATGGGATACGATTTGAAGACCGGCTGGCTTTTAAGAGGAAAAGCTAAAGACAAAAACTATGAATTGTTTGGAAGGAGCCAGCAGTATTTTGCTGAAATTCTCGGTGCTGTAGTGGCCATATTCATGGTTGCCATAAGTTACCAGAGGTATTTTAACCAGGATTTATTCCCGCCAGTAGACAGAGTTTTTGCCGCCACGATAAAAGCGGGAGCTCAACCATGGATATGGAAATATTTACTCCTGTGGGGCATCGTTGGGGCAATAATTCAATATGTCGGCGGCGCCGAGCGGCAAATAGGGATATTATTTGCTACAGGTTTACTGATATTAAACCCAAAAGCCGGCTTTGCAGTGATAGTTGCTATAATCATAAGAGTATTGATTGAAAAAACATATGGCAGAAAGGCTCAAACTCCCATGTTATAGCAGCAGCCGGGTTTATTGCGGGTTCAACCCTCTATAGTTTCTTTACCAGTACAATGGGGATATTTACAAAGAAAAAATAACTAGAAGAAATAAATTTTGTTAATGGGGAAAACCGATGATAATCATCGGTTTTCTCTTCAAAAATATTTTTTATCTAAACCTTCAATGTGGGGAGGTAGCTAAAATGAAAGAAATAAAAGTCGGCCTCATAAGAGTAGTTACTACGACAAATGAAAAAGTCCTTAATGCACATGCCAGCCTGCTCACTAGCCGGTTTAAAAATCTGGATATCGAAACAAAGTGCATTCCAAACCAGCCGGAAGGAATTCATGATGCCGAAACGGAGAAAATTGCGGTGCCCAAAATTATAAACCTTGCAAAAGATTTTGAAAGCAAAGGTGCCGATGTGGTTTTTATCAGTTGCGCTGCGGACCCGGGAGTGGAGGAATGCCGTAGGCTTTTGAACATTCCTGTGATAGGGGCTGGTTCCGCCTGCGCCATCATGGCCCAGAGCCTTGGAAACAAAGTAGGTGTGCTTGGCATAACCGAAGAAGCTCCGGAGGTTATGGTAAAAATTTTAAAGGAAAAATTCGTTTGCAGCATTAAACCGGAGGGTGTAAATACCACTCTGGACCTATTTAAGGAGGAAGGCAGGGCAAATGCGTTGAAAGCGGCCGGCATGTTAAAAGAAAAAGGCTGCGACACCATAGCACTGGCCTGCACGGGCATGTCTACTATAAATGTACATGAGGATATAAGGGAAAATATAAAAATACGTGTAATAGATCCGGTGCTGGCTGCGGGGGTTATAATGTCTTACCTTCAATTTTAAGGGAAGGGAGAGCAACGATGAGCAGATTGAAATTAACCGCCGAAATTGTTGATGCCGCCGTCCTCGGAGGATGCGTGCTGGGAGGCGGCGGTGGAGGCTCTATGGATGAGGGAAGAAAAATGGCTCTGCTGGCCGTTAACCTATCATCTCCTGAGCTAATAGACATTGAGGACATAGATGAAAATTCCATATTGATTAACGTGGCTGCCGTAGGGGCGCCTTCCGCCAGGGATGCTTATGCTGAACCGGTGCATTACCTTCGGGCGGTGGAACTGGTAAATAAGGTGTCCGATATAAAAGTTGGAGGAATAATTACGAATGAGGCAGGGGGCCTTGCTACTGTGAATGGATGGCTGCAGGCGGCAATGCTGGGCATCCCCGTGGTAGACGCCCCATGTAATGGCCGGGCTCATCCTACAGGCATAATGGGTGCCATGGGTTTACATAAAAATAAAGATTACAAATCAATTCAGGCAGCTGTTGGAGGCAGTAAAGAAAAGGCGACTTTTACAGAAGTCGTGGCCATGGGCTCGGTGGAAAAAGCATCTGCTGTTGTAAGGGCTGCCGCTGTCCAGGCCGGCGGTCTGGTATCAGTGGCCAGAAATCCGGTCTCATGCCGATATGCAAAAGACAATGCTGCTCTTGGAGCCATAAAACAGGCTATAAATTTAGGCCAAGAAATGATAAAAGCCATAGAAAGAGGCTCAAAAGCGGTCATAAATACGGCATGTGATTATCTAAAAGGTGAGTTGATAGTTTCCGGCACCATAGAAAAAGTTTATCTGGAATCAACAGGTGGCTTTGATGTAGGGAAGGTTATCTTAGAAAAAGATTATGAAATTACATTCTGGAACGAATATATGACTTTGGAAAAATCGGGAGAGCGGCTTGCTACTTTCCCCGACCTTATAATGACACTGGATGCAGACACCGGAATTCCGGTCACTTCAGCCGAAATAAGAGAACGCCAGAAAATCGCCGTATTAAAGGCGGAAAAAGAGAAAATAAAATTAGGTGCAGGATTGCACGATCCTGAGCTTTTTTATGCATGTGAAAAAGCGGTAGGCAAAAAAATAATAGATTACGTCTTTTAGGACGAAAAATGGAGGGATACTAATGTTAAAACAGGTCCTGGAAATAATAGATATTTTAGATGATGCCAGGGTAAATGGGCAAAAAGTCAAGGAGTTTTTATCAAAAAGAGGTCTTGATGACATTCTTGTAGAAGAAGTAAAGGGTGAAGTTGGCAAGACCGACTTTGTAAAAATAGTAGTTAAAGGTACCCGAGGGAAGCTCTCCGGTGGAGATGCACCGACGCTAGGGATCATAGGCAGGCTTGGCGGAATAGGTGCCCGGCCTGAAATGATAGGATATGTTTCGGACGGCGATGGGGCCGCTGCGGCCCTTTCGGTGGCGCTGAAATTGGCCGACATGAATTCTAAAGGAGATTTTCTCGATGGCGATGTAATCATTGCCACTCACATTTGCCCCGATGCGCCCACGGAGCCCCACGACCCCGTGCCGTTTATGGGTTCGCCGGTGGATATGCAGATGATGAATAAAATGGAAGTAGACCCCCGAATGGATGCCATTCTCTCCATTGATACAACAAAAGGCAACAGGATTGTCAACCAGAGGGGATTTGCCATTACTCCGACTATTAAAGACGGTTATATACTTAAAATAAGCGATTCGCTTCTCGATATCATGCAGATAGTAACAGGAAAACTGCCGGTAGTTTTACCAATAACGATGCAGGACATAACTCCATATGGCAATGGGATTTTTCATATAAACAGTTTGGTCCAGCCCTGCACTGCTACAACGAGCCCGGTGGTAGGGGTGGCCATAACTGCCGAAACGGCGGTGCCCGGATGTGCCACGGGAGCTTCCCATGAAGTAGATATAGAGCTTGCTGCAAGGTTTGCCCTGGAAGTCGCCAAAAACTTTGGCAGGAAGATATGCAAGTTTTACGATGAAAAAGAGTGGGAGATCATTACGAGACTATACGGTTCCATGGAACACCTAAAAACTCTGGAAGGAAAGAGATAAGATGAGTGAACTGGTAAGTATATCAAAAAAATTGCTTCTCGATTGCCTGGGGGCAAAACCCGGAGAAAAATACCTGGTACTGACCGATGAGCATAAAGAAGAACTGGCAGAGCATCTTTATGAAGCGGGAAAGGAATTAGGACTGACTTCCATGCTTTTTAAGATACCAGCCCTTTCAAAATCCGGTGAAGAACCGCCGAAAGCGGCGGCAGAGGCAATGAAAAATTCCGATGTGGTTATATGTATAACAGAGCATTCGTTAACCCATACCAGAGCTAAAAAAGATGCCGCTGCGGCGGGGGCAAGAATAGCCACCATGCCGGGGATTACAAAAGAGATGTTTCTGAGAGGCGCCATTACGGCGGACTACAGTGAAGTTGAAAAGTTGACCAAAAAAATTGCTGAAATTTTAACTCTTGGAAGCAGTGTTGTCATAGAGAAAGACGGTTATAGGCTGGAGATGAGCATTGAAGGAAGAAAAGGTATTGAGAGCACCGGCAGGTATCTGGAAAAAGGTCAATCGGGGAATTTGCCGTCAGGAGAAGCATATATTGCACCTGTTGAAGGTTCGGCTGACGGAAAAATTTTAGTTGATGGAAGTATTGTGGGCCTGGGAATGTTGAAGTCGCCCATTTTGCTTGAAATCAGAAAAGGGTTATTATTTGACGCCCAGGGAGACGGCGCAAAAGAATGGCTGGAAATGCTGGGGAGTTCCAATACCGCCAGAAATGTAGCGGAGTTTGGAATCGGGACAAATCCAAATGCCATATTGTCCGGAAATATATTGGAAGATGAAAAGATTTTGGGTACAATCCATGTGGCCTTTGGAAGCAACAATACATTTGGTGGTAAAGTCAGTGCGGGTGTGCACATGGATGCCGTAGTTCTGGAACCGACGGTTTATGTAGATAACCGGTTAATAATGGATAAAGGCAGGCTGGTTATATGAGGGCACAACTTAAAAGAGTGCACACCTGGCTCTCCAGGTTGTACCTATCATTTATCGTGTTTTTATTCTCATAAAAATAAAATAAAGATATAATTGAAATGTATGAGGTGAATAATAATGAAAAAGTTAGGTCTTTTAACCATAGGCCAGGCTCCAAGGGTAGATCTCGTTCCGGAAATCAAAACAGTTCTGGGAGAAGATGTAGAAATCATTGAAAGAGGGGCTCTTGACGGACTCACACTAAAAGAAGTAGAAGCCCTTTATCCCGGGCAGGATGACGAGGTCCTGGTTACCCGTATGGCCGATGATACTGAGGTAAAAGTGGCAGAAAGAGAAATCTTTCCCAGATTGAAAAATCAAATAAAAAAATTGGAGCTGGAAGGAATAAATACAATATTTCTGGCATGTACGGGGGAATTTCCCCCTTTTGATTCTGCTTCTCTTATCGTCCGACCTCAGAAAGTATTGCACCACGTGGTAAGTTCTGTGGCCGAAGGCCTGACGCTGGGAGTAATCATACCGGATGAACGTCAAGCAGTTTCGGCAATAAAGCGGTGGTCTACGGCGGCGGCAAAGGTGATTGTAGAACCGGGATCGCCTTACAAAGGGATAGGGAATGTAGAAAAAGCTGCAAAGTTACTGGCAAACTCAGGAGTTGATATTGTTGTTATGGACTGCATGGGATATACACTGCGGATGAAAGATGTAGTGTTGCGGCATGTTAAAAAACCAGTAATTCTGGCCCGTTCTATTGCAGCCAAAGTGGTAAGCGAATTATTGTAATTAAGCTTTATTTATACAGCTTTTATATCAATTCCTGTTTTAACAACTTCCGATTTAAGTTATGCTACAATTTTTTATAATATCTTGAGAAACAAAAAATGATCGTTAGCGGAGGATAAATATGAAAGAGGAGCTCAAACAGATTTCCAGAAATTGCTATATGCTTACAAATAAAGACAGTTGGGTAGAGATACATATTTATCTAAACCGTTCACTTTTTGAAGGTTTTGGAGAGGAAGAATCCATTCACCAACTTTATAATGCTTCCCTCTTGCCGGGAGTCGTAAGCCCCGTCGTCGGGATGCCGGACATTCATACGGGGTACGGCCTGCCAATAGGGGGTGTAATGGCCACCGATTACAAAAATGGTGTGGTGTCGGCAGGGGCTGTGGGAATGGATATAAACTGCGGGGTAAGGCTTCTTACCACAAAGATCTTAGCCGATGAAATGGATAAAAATAAGCTGACAAAAATTCTTGATGCCATTTCACGAAGGGTGCCTTCCGGTGTGGGAAAATCCAGCGTGTTAAAACATCTGAGGAAACCGCCTTTAGAAGCGATTGCTTCAGAAGGGGCGGGGTATTTTATTAAAATGGGCTTTGGGAGGAAAGAGGATATAGAACGGATAGAGGATGGAGGATGTATAAAGGGGGCCGACCCTTCCTGCGTCCCGGCCGCAGCCCGGAATAGGTCAGACCAGCTTGCGACCATAGGCGGGGGCAACCATTTTATTGAGATCGGCAAGGTGAGCAAGGTGTTTGACGAGGAAACAGCCTCCAAATTCGGCCTCTACCCCAAGCACCTTTATGTTTTAATACACACCGGCAGCCGCGGCTTCGGCCACCAGATCTGTACGGAATTTTCCCGCATCATGTGGGAGCACGCCGAAAAAAACGGTGCCAGGGCGCCCGTCAAGGGGCTTGCATGTGCACCGATTTTTTCCGAGGACGGCCAGAATTACTTAAAAGCCATGGCCTGTGCGGCCAATTATGCCTTTTCCAACAGGCAGCTCATCACCCATTTTGTCCGGGAGGCTTTCGTTGAGGCCCTGAAAAAGTCTGAAGCAGACATGGACCTTAACATACTCTACGATGTGGCACATAATATTGCCAAAAAAGAAAAGTACGGTGATAAATGGCTGCTGGTGCACCGAAAAGGCGCCACCAGAGCTCTGCCGGCGGGACACGGGGATAATCCTTTGCATTTCCTCAAAACCGGGCACCCGGCCATTATTCCGGGGAGCATGGGAACGGCATCCTATGTGGTAATCGGAACTCCGGAAATTGAAAGGACTTTCTGTTCTGTCAACCACGGAGCGGGAAGGGTTATGTCTCGAAAGAAGGCAAGGAGTGAATTTACAAAGGAGGATCTCCTGGAACAGGTGAAAAATGTAGTTATAACATCAAAGGATTTAGATGCGCTTTTGGACGAAGCGCCGATGGCGTATAAAGACATAGACGAAGTGGTTTTTACTCTGGTAGAAGCCGGGCTTACAAAACCCGTAGTGAAGCTGAGACCCATGGCAGTTTTAAAGGGAGAGGGAGAAGAAGCATAGCTAAGGGAATACCAGTAAAAAAACTCACATTTCGCACCTATAAAAATTCTTCTTAACTATTTTTTATGCAGCTTTTTTATTTTTTTAAATAAATAATGGGAAACATATCCAATAGATTAACCATATATGCCATAAACGCACTGTTTAAAAAGGACTTTCGCGAAGACACAAAGGTTGAACAACTAAAACAAAATATATAAGATTAGATAAAACCTCTGCCATTGCCGATACAGTACTAATAGAAATTGATGCAAAAGAAACTAAATACCACGTAGAATTTCAGACCTTAAATGACAAGACCATAGTAGTCCGCATGATAGATTATGGATTTAGAATAGCCATAGATAACCTGGACTATAACAAAATTCAAACAGACGAAGAAATGACAATAGAATTCCCTTCCCAAACCGTCATATTCTATGTAGCAAAGTATAGGTCTTAAACAGTCTTTACCGTCTTTTATATCAAGGTTAGTTAAAAGCATAAGCCCTTTTCTGGCATACCCTATGACAAACTTTTGGGAGTTGTTTTCAAAATAATTAAAGAACAGTACATTATACATACCCCTATCCATGGTGTAAATGCCCTTGGTCCCGTATTGCTTTTTTGAAAAAAACATGTTATTATTAAAATCGATTAAATTAGTATTTAGAGGGATAAATGAGGTATCACAAATGACTAAAGGGCAGGTTGAAGCGAAAATAAGCGAGGCAATAAGTAAATTTGAAATAGAGTTTATGGGAAGAGGTCCAAAACAAATAAGGACCATAATTATTCAAGACCTCATAATAGTAAGGCTAAAAGGGTTTTTAAGCCAGTCGGAACAAAAACTGGCTGAGAGTAGTCAGGGTATAGAATTAATAAAGAAACTACGAGCTACACTATTTGAAAATGCAAGAGAGTATCTTGAAACTCTGATTAAAGAAGTAATTGACGTTAATATAATAAGTACTCATTCTGATGTAAGTACAAAAACAGGTGAAAAGATAATTGTAATAACTGTTGATGAAAATTTAGAGGAAAAATTTAATAAATAACTTTGGAAGACCAAGCGAAGGGTTGTAAATACCAGTCGTAGTGTAAGCCAATATTTATTAACTTGAATCAAGTTAGTAAATATTGGCTTTTTTGTTTAGCTGCTTTTTCATAATATTATTCAGAAGGCTGAATACGATTGTAAAAAACCAGTCGCAGTTATAGAAAACATAAGTGCATATAAAAAGAAAGATAAGGAAGTGGGTTAAAATGGAAAAGGAATTATTGGAGAAGTTTATACTAACTGAAGAGTTAAAAGATATATTAAATAATAAGGACAAGAAGGTGGTAGTGCCGGATAGCAGGGGTGAATTATTAAAACTTGCATTGGGCAATGATGAAGAATGTAACGTTTTTGAGGTTGCTTACGATATACCAGGTAATGGTAGAGTTGTTGAGGCGACTGTTGCACGCTGTAAAAATGGTGCTGCGGTAAATTATACGGATATATACATGAGAAGAAGAGACCCGGACTGTATGGTCGTTGCTGATAAAGGAGAAACTGATAAGCCAAGATACCGTGATAGATATGGAGAGGACTTTTCTTCCTTAAGACAAATAACTTTTGAGTGGCTCAAGCAACAAGACCTTATAGTTATGCCGTTTATGGCAGGAGGAGAAGAACTTGGATATCCTGCTCTTCTTGTTGCACCTGATAATGCAGGTTTTTTTGCTGCTGGACTTGCAGATTTACAAGGATTTATTCCCAAACACAGGATTCCAGACGGATTTAAACCAAAAACCATTATATATCTTGCACCTCCGTTCAGACACACGCATTTTGATGGTAAGCAGGTAGTTGTCCATAACAGGCTAAATGATGTACACGAACTTTTTTCGTACAATCTGTACCCGGGACCGAGCGCTAAAAAAGGAATTTATGGGGTGCTGCTAAACATCGGTGAATCGGAGGGATGGGTAACTGTCCATGCTTCAACGGTAAGAGTTATAACACCGTATGAGAATATTATAACGATCATGCACGAAGGTGCCAGCGGCGGCGGAAAAAGTGAAATGATTGAGCAATTACACAAAGAACCGGACGGGAGAATACTGGTTGGGAAAAATTTAAAAACTGGCGAAAAGCTATTTCTTGAATTAAAAGAGACGTGTGAGCTTCAACCTGTAACTGATGATATGGCATTGTGCCATCCTTCTTTGCAAAATGGCAATAAAAAACTGGTCGTTAAGGATGCAGAACAGGGATGGTTTTTGAGAATAAATCATATTACAAAATATGGTACTGACCCTTATTACGAGAAGCTTACCATTCACCCGAAAGAACCTTTAATATTTTTAAATCTTGACGGCGTACCCGGCTCAACATGCCTGATTTGGGAACATACTATGGATGAACCGGGGAAACCCTGTCCTAATCCAAGGGTTATAATGCCGAGGCGATTTATCCCTGACGTAGTTGATGAACCTGTAGAAATTGATGTAAGAAGTTTTGGGGTCAGGACTCCTCCATGCACAAAAGAAAAGCCAACTTACGGCATTTTAGGATTGTTTCATATCCTGCCGCCTGCCCTTGCGTGGTTGTGGCGGTTAGTAGCACCAAGGGGACATGATAACCCGAGTATCACAGACACTGTTGGAATGAGCAGTGAAGGTGTTGGTTCTTATTGGCCGTTTGCAACCGGAAAAATGGTTGACCAGGCAAATCTTTTATTAAGGCAGGTTATCCACACAACTAATACAAGGTATATACTTGTTCCAAATCAGCATATTGGAGCTTATAAAGTTGGATTTATGCCGCAATGGATTGCAAGGGAATATCTGGCACGGCGCGGAAGTGCCAGATTCAAGCCGGAACAGTTAGTTGAATCAAGGTGTGCGCTTTTAGGATATTCGTTAGAAACCATTAAGGTAGATGGAACGTATTTACCTAAAGGCTTTTTAGAGGTTAATCATCAACCGGAGGTAGGTAATGAAGGTTATGATGCCGGAGCAAAAATATTAAATAATTTTTTCAAAAGAGAGCTTGCAAAATTTGTGTCACCTGACTTAGACCCATTAGGCAAAAAAATTATTGAATGCTGCATTTGCGACGGTACACTTAAAGATTATTTGGAACTTATTCCCATGAAATTGTAGATTAAGTTGAAAAGACTGAAAAGTAGCATATATAACAATTGCATAATAAAAAAACGTGAAATGCAGGACTTGTAGCAAGGAATACCAGTTCAGAATGGGAGAAGGAACTAAAAGCTTTTTGACTGATGTCATTACCTTTGAGTTTGAACATATAGACGCTGATATATTATGTGATTTAGAGTCGGAGGGGTACGCTGTGTATCCCTCTGGCAAAACATTAAAAAAATTAAAGATAAATATGAACAAAAATCGTTATTGTCAGATGCCGACGATATGGTGCATGGTAAATATACCTTTGAAAGAGGGGAGTGAAATATAATGGATTGTGAAAATAAAATCAGATGTTTGTCTAATAAAGTGGGAATAATAATGGGAAGCGATTCGGATTTTCCTGTTATGAAGGAAGCTGCTAAAATACTTAAAGAATTTGGGATTGATTATGAGATAAATATTGTGTCGGCACACAGGACGCCGGATAATATGTATAATTAAATAAGAAAAATAATAAGAAAGAAATGCTTTCAAAAGATTTTTTAAGAATTTGGTGGAATGAATGGATTTTTAAAGTTTTAAAAATGTTGCAATGATAGGGATAGTAGCGTATAATACTTATTATAAGACTTATAATAAGTTTGAGAGGAGGACAATAATGAAAAGACATAAGGGGTTAGTTCTGTTTGTGGTTGTATTGCTGGCTGTAAGTGCACTGCTCGCCGGCTGCGGTGGGAATTCCGCTAAAAATCAGGGCGGCTCGGATGCGAAAAATGAGTCGCAGCCCGTCACCATCAATGTTCTTTCCAGCGATGATTTTGCGGGGTTCAGGAAAAGTGTTATTCCGGAATTTGAAGCAAAATATCCCAACATCAAAGTGAATTTTATGTCGGTAGGCTATGATTCGCTGCATCAAAAGGAAGTTACCGCTCTGGAATCCGGCGGAGATACATACGACGTGATAGATGTGGATTGTATCTGGACTCCGGAGTATGTGACCAAAGGCTATATTATCCCGGTGAATGACAGGATAACCCAGGAAATGAAAGATGACATAGTGCCTGCAGCGCTGGATATTCTCAAATATAAAGACAATTATTACGGTCTTCCCATGTTCAATGATGTGCTGTTCTTTTACTATAATGAAGATCTGTTGAAGCAGGCCGGTATAAATGAACCTCCGAAAACCTGGGATGAGTTGATACAGCAGACGAACTTGATGAAGCAAAAAGGGCTGATCGATTACGGCATGGTATGGGGATGGGCCCAGGCGGAAGGATTGATCTGCTATTATACGGCGCTGGCGCACAGCTTTGGTGGAGATCTGGTAGACAGTTCCGGCAAACCTGCAGTCAATACGCCGCAAAATGTCAAGGCGCTGCAATTCATGGTGGATTCCATCGCCAACAAGGTTGTGGACCCTGCCTCTATAACTTACGACGACAGGCAAATGTTGAACGTTTTCAGCCAGGGCAGGGTACCGTTCGGCATGAACTGGTCTTTTGCCTGGAGCGTGTTTAATGACAGCAATCAATCAAAAGTTGTGAACAAAATAAAAGTGGGTCTTGCACCGGCCGGGACTCCCGAAGTAAAAAGCGCCACATGCGCCGGATCCATGGGTCTTGCCGTAACGTCCACATCGAAACATGCGGACGAAGCATGGAAATTCATAGAGTTTCTTGCCGGCAAGGACATACAAAAGAAACAGGCAATAACCGCTGGAGCACTCCCCATATGGAAATCCCTGTATGAGGATAAAGAGCTTCAGGAACAGCACCCTGCTTTGAAGGAAATGTCGGCTCAATTGGATACGGCTTACAACAGGCCGTCAATAGTCTGGTACAACGAGTTTTCCAATGCTCTTCAGGTCGAGATACAGAACGCCTTGAATAAATCAAAAACACCACAGCAGGCACTTGATGACGCTCAGAAAAAAATCGATGAGATAATGAATAATTACGGCGGAAAATATTAAAAAACAGGGGCCGGATTTTAATAAAGTCCGGCCCTTAAAAAAAGCTTGTAAAGCGGGGTATTACGTTGAGAGCAAAAACCTATCGGGAAAATAAAACGGCATATTTTTTCATATTGCCTGCTATGCTGTTCATAATCGGAATTATAATTTTTCCGCTTTTATATTCCGTGTATATCAGTTTTTTTGATTTTAATATTTTTACCAAACATCCGCCCTTCATCGGTTTAAAGAACTATATAGATATTTTCAAAAGCGACTACTTCTGGTACTCCATAGGCAGGACCGCTTATTTTACCGTGATATCTGTGGGGTTGGAACTTGTTCTCGGATTCCTTGTGGCGTTGCTGTTAAACCAGGAGTTTAAAGGCCGAAGCCTTGCCAGAACGCTTCTGATATTGCCGTGGGCTCTGCCTACCGTTGTCAACGGGGTTCTGTGGACCTGGATATATGACCCCAATTACGGAGCATTGAATGCTCTTTTGAAAAGTCTTGGCATAATATCCCAGTATAAAAACTGGCTCGGCACTGCTTTTAGCGCCATGAACGCCGTCATTGTGGCCGATGTATGGAAAAACACCTCCTTTATTGCAATGGTTCTCCTTGCTGCCATGCAGAACATTCCAAAAGACTATTACGAAGCGGCCATAATCGATGGAGCAAGCAGGTTGAAGAACGTCTTTTACATTACTTTGCCGCTTTTACGGCCTGCAATTCTGGTGGCCGTCGTCATTCGAACGATGGAAGCCTTTAAAGTGTTTGATATCATATACATCATGACAAAGGGCGGTCCGGCCAACGGCACTCAGGTCATATCATATTACACTTACATTAACTCCTTTCAATATTCAAAATACGGCTATGGAGCTGCCCTATCCTATATTGTATCCCTGGTGATACTCATATTTGCACTGTTCTATATAAAGATTCTGTATAAAAAATCCTGAAGCGTCAAAAGGACGGTGGCTTATGAAAAGAAAACCGCTGGATGAGTTTTTTTTATACTTTTTTGTGTTTTTGTTTGCATTGATAATCCTCGCCCCCTTTTACTGGCTTGTAGTATCGGCATTTTCATCAAAGGCCGAACTTCTGTCGGTTCCTATACACTGGTTTCCAGAGAAAATCTATCTTGGAAATATCACAAAGATATTTCAGGGGGGGCTTAATATAAGCGGTGGAGAAGTTCCACCTTTTGGGACGGCCGTTAAAAACAGCATTATAGTTGCCGGAGTCACTACTCTGATTTGCATAACCGTAGGCAGCCTTGCGGCTTATGCTTTTGGCAGAATGAGTTTTTTCCTTTCAAACCAGCTTTTTATTGCCATCATTGCATTAAGAATGCTGCCGGAAATAGTTACGGTAGTCCCGCTATATATAATAATGAAGAAATTGGGTTTAAACAATACGCTCCTTGGATTGATCCTGGTATATACTTCTTTTACCCTTCCTTTTGTCATCTGGATGATGGAAAGCTATTTTGAAGCAATACCGGTTGAATTGGAAGATGCGGCCTCCATAGACGGTTTGAGCAGATTGGGCATTTTCTTCAAAATCATTATGCCTCTTTCCCTGCCGGGATTGATTACAACGGCAATTTTTACGCTGCTTACGGCATGGGACGAGTTCCTGTTTGCGCTGATTATGACATCTACATATCAGGCAAAAACATTGACTGTGGCAATTTCAGAGTTTACTACAAGGCACATGATCGATTACGGGCTCATGATGACGGGCGGGCTGCTTTCGGCTTTACCTCCGCTGCTCGTTGCACTGGCGCTGCAAAAATATATTGTAAGCGGCCTCACATCGGGGGCCATAAAAGGATGACGGCTTATCAACGAATCGGTAAGGAGAAAGTGATATGACATTTAGCATAAAAAATACTCTTGAATTGAGAAAAGCCAATACAAAACTTGTAATAAATCGTTTCAGGCAGCAGCCTTTTGAGACGAAAAAAGGAATAGCTGAGAGTCTGAATCTGAGTTTTGCCACCGCTTCAAATATTTGTAATTATTTATTGGAAAGAAATATCATTGAAACGGATAAGATGCTTGAGTCGGAAGGGGGAAGAGTCCCCACTGCTTTCAGGATAAAAAACGATTCCTGGCTTTCCATCGGGATAGATTTGACGGTAAGCGGTCATGTGTCTGTGGGAGCAATTAATCTAAAAAATGACATCATTTTTACCAGAAAGGTTTTATATGATAAAAAAAGCGATATAAATGCTATTCTTAATATGGTCCGGAATGTGGTGGAAGAAGTAAAGCATAAATATCCCGTTTCTATAATTCCAGGGATAGGCGTTGCAATTCCCGGCATATACGACAAAAAGAGCGGTAAAGTTTTGAACTCGACCATCCCTCTTTTTGAAGAAGTTGAGCTCAAAGAAGAAGCCGGTAAAATTTTTGGGTTTAATTGCCATATCGAGAATGAATCCAACCTGCTGGCTAAAGCCGCCCAGCAGATTAATCATGGCCGCGGCGAAAGCAATTCGGATTTAATTTATATATTTGTAGGCGAAGGTCTTGGCGTTGGAATAATTTCGAACGACAGATTATTGACCGGAAGCAGGGGGATGGGTGCGGAAATAGGCCACATGCCTCTGGGAGACAGAAAATTTAAATGCGGCTGCGGCAATGAAGGTTGCATTGAGCAGGAGCTGAGCTTCAAGGGTTTTTTAAGGTATTTTTATGGAGAAAGGGAAGAATTTACGCAGGAGGATTGGGCGCGTTTTGTATGCGAAGTAAAAGCCGGAAATAAAAGAGCGCTGGAAGTAGTGGAGCATGAGGGTATGCTGCTCGGAAAGGTTATATCTATTCTGGCAAACATATTCGACCCTTCTATCGTCTATATCGGGGGCATTATTGATGATATATATGATTATATATATCCTTTCGCCAATTCCGAGATGAAGAAGAGAACATTGATGAACAATTATAGAAATATAGAGATTGCCAGAACCATTGACAAAAACAATTTAATTTTTATAGGGTGCAATCAGCTTGTTTTTGAAAACTGGGATATCGACTGATTTATATTGGGGACGTTCCTCCGCCTCCCCCGGCTGACTGCCCTGGAAAAGGAGGTGCGTCCCCTAACATTAAAAAGGAGGAGTATATGCCGTATACAAAAGTTGAAATAATCGAATCAATTGAACAAAATAAAAATAAGCTTGGCCATAGAAAAATTACGGTGGGATTTGACGGATATGTCGACGAAATTGTAAGGCCGGTGAAGCTCAAGGAAAACAATGAAACAATTTTTTTCAAGACGATTGAAGAATTTGCCCAAAAAATTTTAGCTTCCGCAAAAAGCGCCTGTGATATAGAAATAATATCCCAGGCTGTCAAGATCGGCGGCAATGCGCCGATTATGGCCAATGCGCTGAGCACTTTGGGTGTCAGAACCTTTGCCGTCGGAGCCTTTGGATATCCCGAAGTGGAAGATTGTTTCAAACAACTTGACAGCGGCATAAAGATATATTCAATGGCAAATCCGGGATATTCGACCGCATTTGAGTTTCAGGACGGCAAAATAATGTTTGGAAAAAATGAGAACCTTAATGAGGTTACCTGGGACCGTATAAAAAATATTCTAGGAAAAGACTTATTAAAAAAATTAATCTCGGATAGTTTTATTCTGGCAGTAACCAACTGGAGTTCTTTATACGGATTGAACGATATACTGAAAGGCATAATATCCGAGCTTAGCGGTATTGTATCAGACGGCGGCCGTTTGTCAAAATATGTTTTTTTTGACATCGCCGATCCGTCCCGGAGAAGCACGGATGATATTGTTGAAAGCTTAAATCTGATGGCCGGTTTCAAAAAATATTTTAAGACTGTATTTTCATTCAATGAAAATGAAGCAAGGATAATAAATCGATGCTTTTTTGAGGATAGCGGAGACATGGTTAAAATTGCCGAAAATATATTCGATGTCTTAAAACCTGATTTGCTGGTGATTCATCCGAACAAATACGCATTGTTGTTCGATGATAAAAACATTATAAAAGTTGATGATTTCAATGTGGAAAATCCTGTGATTTCGACAGGAGGAGGAGATAATTTCAATGCCGGTTTTTGCGCCGGTTTGATCATGGCCCTTCCGCCGGAGAAATGTGTGTATATCGGCCGGGCGTGTGCTTCCTTTTATATCAAAAATGGCAGCAGTCCGTCCCTTAAGCAATTGATTGAGTATATTAAAAACAAATGAAAGGTGAATGAAAATGAACGAATATTTGAGAGATGTATTAAACCAGTCTAAAGATATTGCAAAGGCAGTAAATTATTACTTCAATGAAGAAAATATTGAAAAGCTCACTCGGATTCAAAATTTGATTTTTGATAATGTGATTTTCACCGGTATGGGAAGTTCACATTATTGCGCCTGCAGCGCTTCGACATATTTGAACAATAATGGAGTAAAAAGCCGTGTCATATCGGCCGGCGAACTGCTGCATTATGAGTACAATTCCATTGGTAAAAGTACTCTGGTTATTGCGATATCGCAATCGGGCGAAAGTGCCGAAATTGTCCGATTAATTGACAGGATAGGAAAAAACGTAAAAGTCGTCGGAATAACAAACAATGAGAAAAGCCCCCTTGCGAATAGAGCAGACATTCTTTTGAATCTTAACGTAAAGCCCGAAAAGTCTGTTTCAACCCGCACATATATTTCCAGTATAATTTTATGCTTGCTGGTATCGTGCTCAATTCTCAAAAAGTTAAATGATGAAACCAGAGATTATTTTATACGCGCGGTCGAAAGCATCGATAATGCTATTAAAATGTGTGAAGAAAACAAAGACAGATTGCTGGAGTTTTTAGACGGTGTAAATTATATTACACTTCTTGCCAGGGGCTACAATATTGGGACAGCTTATGCAGGAGCCCTGTTTATTCAGGAACTTTCAAAGTTTCCGGCATACGGCATGGATGCGGCGGAATTCCGACACGGCCCCCTGGAAATCGTGGATGACAGTTTCAGAGGCATTATTGTGTCGCCTTCGGGATTGACTTGCGATTTAAATGTAAAATTGGCGAAAGATATTTCTAGCTATGGCGGCAGAATAATCCTCCTCTCAGATGGCGAAGAGAGTTTCGAGGAAGATAATATTATAAACATAAAAATGGACTTTTGCGATGAGCATTTAACACCCATTTTTTACATACTTCCAATTCAGTATCTTGATAATCTTATCGCCGAAAAAAAGGGTTTAAAAGTCGGAGAATTTCGATGGGGAGAAAAGGTGACGAGAGAAGAATAAGCACAAAAAACCGACAAACACTAACGTCGAAAAAACAGGGCATTTGAATTGCATTAAGATCATTTTTTACATCTCCGGCAGGAATTGCCGAGTATATGTAGAATATAAATATAGAAAAAATGAATATTGAGGATGCTAGGGGAGCTTCATATGAGGCTGAGAGGGGATTAAATTTCCGACCCTTGAACCTGTCAGGATAATACCTGCGTAGGAAAGCGTAATAGTGCCTTACACAGGACACTTTTATTTTTTAAATTCGCCCACCTATTCAGGTGGGCTTAAATTTTGGAGGTGGTATAATGAAACTGGCGCTTACAATTGCCGGTTCCGACTCCGGCGGAGGAGCAGGCATACAGGCAGATTTAAAGACCTTTTCAGCCCACGGGGTATTCGGCATGAGCGTCATCACATCGGTGACAGCCCAGAATACCATGGGCGTGCTTGGAATAGAGGATATAAGTCCTGAAATGGTCCTGCTCCAGATGAAGGCTGTCTTTGAGGACCTCTATCCCGATGCTGTAAAGATCGGCATGGTCTCCAACGGGGAGATAATAAGGGCTATTACAGAGGGGCTTAAAAAATACGAGCCCGAAGGGGTGGTTTTAGACCCGGTTATGATATCAAAGAGCGGGAGCCATCTATTAAAACCTGAAGCCATGGAGGCTTTAAAGAAAGAACTCATACCTTTGAGTCTTGTGGTTACACCAAACCTCATGGAAGCAGAGGCATTAAGCGGTATAAAGATTAAAGGCAAAGAGTGCATGAGGGATGCTGCGAAAAGGATACTGGCTCTGGGAGCCAAAACAGTAGTGATTAAAGGTGGTCATCTTGCAGGAGATGCTTTGGATATTTTCTACGATGGAAAAGATTTTTACGAAATGGCATCAGAAAGGATAGTAACCCAAAATACCCATGGCACCGGATGCACTTTTTCTTCTGCCATTGCAGCCAACCTGGCCCTGGGATATACCCTTTTAGAGTCCGTAAAGAGGGCTAAGGAATACATTACCGGGGCTATAAGATATTCACTGGATATTGGGCATGGCGTTGGCCCCACCAATCATTTCTGGAATTGTCGGAAATATTCTTCAGCGCACTGTCCGGCAAATAATGTAAGGGGGCATATGTATGGATTTAAGACTTTATGCGGTCACTGACCGCTCATATTTAGATGGTATAGACCTCATCGATGCCGTAGAGCAGGCGGTAAGAGGAGGTATTACCATCATACAATTAAGGGAAAAGGAAATTTCCAGCAGAGAATTTTACGAGTTGGCGCTCAGGGTCAAGAAGGTCACCAGACGCAAGAATATTCCTCTCATAATTAACGACAGGGTGGACATAGCTCTGGCTGTGGATGCCGATGGGGTGCATATAGGACAGGAAGACCTTCCGGCCGAGGTGGTACGGAGGCTTATCGGACCGGGTAAAATACTTGGGGTATCAGCAGGAACCGTTGAGGAAGCCATAAAGGCTCAGAAGGATGGAGCGGACTACCTCGGCGTAGGAGCGGCATATCCTACACCAACCAAGCCTGAGTCTTGCGCCATAGGTATCGAAGGGATAAAGAAAATCAAAGAGGCCATCGGCATCCCCGTGGTGGCTATTGGCGGGATAACGCGGGAAAATGCCTATGAGGTTATGTTAAAGACAGGTGTAGACGGTATTTCTTCCGTATCTGCCGTATTTGCCGGAGATGTTGAGGAAAACTCCAGGCAGCTATTAGAGAGCATAAATAAGGCCATAGCTGATAGGTCGTAACTGTTTTTTCAAAGTTAGAGTTTTTGACGGTCAAATAAAGGCGGGAGCATTGCAGCTCCTGCTTTTTAAATTGAATCGAGACTTTGTCAAATCAAACTCTTATTATAATTATTTACAATTTAACATATTAATTAGTTAATTAAAGAAAATTAAAAATATAGCAAAAAAATGCTGTCTTTTAAGGGAATTTTAAGAAGGAAAATAACTAAAGAAATTGAATATATATAAACAAAAGCAAAAGTAACAAATAATCAATACTTTTAAAGAAAAAAATTAAGGGAAACTACTAACAGTTTCCCTTAATTAACTAATTGGGGGTCTTTAGGGCATTAAAGAATTAGATTTAAAAAGCGGTTTAGGAGGCGTATTGTTTAAATGGTAATAATAAATGGAGAAAATTTAACTATTGAAGATGTTGCAAGAATAGCAGTTAAAGGCGAAGCGGTGGGACTTTCGCCCGGATCCATTGAAAGAATCAATCGTTCACGAGAATACGTGGAAGGCATTATAAAAAAAGGGGAAATTGTATATGGCGTTACAACAGGATTTGGTAAATTTTGCAATGTAATCATCTCTTCTGAAGACACCAGGAAGCTGCAGATAAACCTGATAAGAAGCCATTCGGTAGGTGTTGGGGAATATTTTCCCGAAGAAATAGTAAGAGCGATGATGCTTCTTAGGATTAATGCACTTGCAAAAGGGTATTCTGGAATAAGGCTCTCAACCATAGAGACTTTAATTGATATGTTAAACAAGGGAGTTACGCCGCTGGTGCCCTGCCAAGGGTCTCTGGGAGCCAGCGGGGATCTTGTTCCCCTTGCGCATATAGCCCTGGTAATGATGGGTGAAGGCGAGGCTGTCTTTAATAGCAAAATATTGCCCGGGAAAATTGCTCTTGAACTGGCGGGCATCAAACCCGTTGTCTTGGAGGCAAAGGAGGGACTTGCTCTTATAAATGGCACCCAAGCTATGTCGGCGGTAGGAAGCCTTGCACTTGCCGGGGCGCAAAATTTATCCAAGGTGGCCGACATCAGCGGAGTGTTGAGTTTTGAAGCGTTAAACGGCATTATTGACGCTTTTGATGAAAAAGTACAAGCGATAAGGCCTCACCCGGGCCAAAATTCATGTGCCAGGAATTTTATGATTTTGCTCGAAGGGAGCAGACTTATAACCCGACAGGGGCAGCTAAAAGTACAGGATGCCTATGCATTAAGGTGTATGCCTCAGGTACACGGCGCAATAAAAGATGCCATCAAACATATAAGAAAGGTCCTCGAAATAGAGATAAATTCTGCTACGGATAATCCTTTAATTTTTTCAAATGAAGAAAAGGTAATTTCTGGAGGTAATTTCCATGGAGAACCTGTAGCAATAAACATGGATTATCTGAGCATAGCCGTTTCGGAATTAGCAAATATCTCGGAGCGCCGTATAGAACGACTGGTAAACCCATATCTTAATGAAGGTTTGCCGCCATTTTTAATTGAAAATGGTGGGTTAAATTCAGGACTCATGATAAGCCAGTATACGGCTGCGGCCATTGTATCGGAAAACAAGACACTGTCGGCGCCTGCCAGTGTCGACTCTATTCCTTCTTCGGCAAACCAGGAAGACCATGTTAGTATGGGTACCATTGCGGCCCGCAAGGCGATGAAAGTAGTTGAAAATACCGTAAATGTATTGGCCATCGAGCTTTTATGTGCTGCTCAGGCAATGGATTTTAGGATTCAAAAGACAGGTCTTGACAAAGCTCTTGGAAAAGGGACATTAGCGGCTTATGAAGCCGTGAGGGAAAAAGTGCCAACAATTGTTGCAGACAGGCCGCTGAGTGATGATGTCAGAATTCTTGCGGGACTTATTAAAAGCGGTGAACTGGTTAGACGGGTTGAAAAGGTGGTGGGAACGCTGGAGTAATTTAAATGTCCGTTGACAAACAACAAGTTTATGTTTATTTTTGAATGAGGGAGGAATAAAAATGGCAAGACTTTACGAGTATGAACTGGCAAAATCCGCCGACATATTGATGAGGGAGATGTTTAACCATAGTAATCACGGCGGACACCGAGTCCGATGAACGCGTTGGCGCAAAACTCACCGGAAATGTTCTGGAAGACGAGAGGGTCTGGGGTTCTACTGAATGGGGCCTCGGCTACTTGAGCCCGATAGACGCTCCACCCGATGGGATAAAGGCCAAATCCCACTGTGACGGAATCTGCATGAATTCCACTGTCTGGCTGGATGAGGTAAAGATCCTGGATAACGGCATAGTTGTCCATCCGGAACTCGCATCTATGATAAGAAAGCTGGGGAGATAATATGAAAAAGATAAAGGTGATTGTGCCGGTAACAACCTCTTTATGGAATGATTCAATTCGGCAGGTTTTTGAAAGATACAAAAACTTGGATACAGTAATAGAGATTACCAATTTGAATGCTGGTTCCGAAGCTATAGAGCAGCACTATGATGAAGTATGGTCGGAACTTCCGACACTTAAAGAGGCTGAAAAAGCTCAAGATCAGGGTTATGACGGTGTAATAATTTACTGTTTTAACGACCCGGCAGTAAGAGCGGCAAAGGAGAAGTTAAACATTCCGGTAGTTGGATTAATGGAAGCGGCAATCAACTTTGCCTTGATGCTTGGAAGAAAGTTTTCTATAATAACAACGACTAAAAGAGGAATTGCAGCAACAGAAGATCATTTGAGAATGTATGATTTTTATGAAAGGTGTGCTTCAATAAGGGCTGTAAACATGGAAGTCCTTGATTTAAATGACAGATGCAGGCTAGAAGAAGCGGCTTTAATTGCCAGCAAAGATGCGGTTGAAGTCGATGGTGCTGATGTTCTTATTTTCGGTTGCGGAAGTATGTTAGGTATAAGTGAAAATATTTACCGGAGTTTAGGGGTACCTGTTATAGAACCCGGAGTTGCTGCGTTAAAATTATGCGAGGACTTTATAGAAATGAAAACACATCACAGCAAGAAGGCCTTTCCATTTCCTGATAAAAAAATTAGACACACAAGTTAAGAAGGTGGTGGCCAGAATGAAAAAAAAGATACTTGTAATAAACCCAGTGGCAACAAGTGAATGGAATGAGTCGGATGCCGAATACCTGAGAAAGGCGGCCTCAAGCGACACATTAGTAGAGTTAGTCAATATCGAAAGGGGACCTACCACAATTGAATCTTTTTACGATGAAAATTTTGCGATACCTGCCATACTGGAAGTAGTCAAAGAAAATAAAAACTCCTTCGATGGCATAATGATAAACTGTTTTGCTGACCCAGGAATTAATGGAGCTAAAGAAATCTGCAATATACCTGTTACGGGTCCTGGCGAAAGTTCGATGTTAATGGCAACATTGCTTGGGAATAAATTTTCTGTAGTTTCTGTCAAGAAAAACGTTGTTCCCATGTTTGAAATAAAAGCCAGGGCCATTGGCTTAACAAAGAAGCTGGCATCAATAGAATATATAAATATATCTGTTAGTGAATTGGAAAGAGATAGAACAAAAACAGTAAATGAGGTAGTTAAATCCATTGAAAAAGCAGTTAAAGAAAAATGTGCAGAAGTAATAATTTTAGGCTGTACTGGCATGTTGTCATTATACACAGAAGTGGTAAGAAGAGTAAATGTTCCAGTTATTGAGCCTGCTGCTACTGCTTTGAAAACGTTAGAAATGCTAATTGATTTAAGACTTAATCATAGCAAGATAGGTTTATATACTTACCCGGTATTTGATAAAATAAAAGGCTATTAATTTAAAGACAGGGAGGCACATTATGAAAAAATTCTCGTAATCAATCCGATAACGACAGGATGGGTATGTGGTTTCCATAGAAGGTGGGGGAAGAGTAGGCGAGGAATTTTGTGATACCTTTGCCAACACTTTATCTGGATGAAAATATAATTATAGAAAAGGGCCAATTAGTGAAGAATTAATCGGTGAAAAGAAGTTTAGGAGTGGTATTATGCGCAAAATAATATATATTGATCCTGTTGGACCGGATGGCGCTTGTTCCGAAATTACAAAATATCTTGATTGTGTAAAAAGCAAAGATACTAAATTAGAATTTACATGTTTAGAAAAAGGGCCAAAACATTTGGAATATAGATATTATAGTGCGTTAATATTGCCTGATTTATTAGACCTTATAAAGAAATTGGAAGAAAAAGAATATGATGCTGCGATAATTGGATGTTTTTATGATCCTGGCTTATATGAAGCAAAAGAAATACTAGAGCGTATGGTTGTTATAGCACCGGCAGAAGCTTCATTACATATAGCAGCAACGTTAAGTTATAAGTTTTCTATTTTAGTTGGAAGAAGAAAATGGATACCACAAATGATGGAAAACGTTATAAAATATGGTTTTAAAGATAGACTTGCTTCATTTAAATGCCTTGATTTTGCTGTTGATGAGTTCCATAAAGATGAAAAAGTTACTCTTGATAGAATGATAAAAAAAGCTAATGAAGCTATAGAATATGACGGTGCTGAAGCCATAATTTTAGGCTGTACGATGAATTTTGGATTTTACAAGGAACTACAAAAGTTTATTAAAGTACCTGTGATAGATCCGACTATAGCTGCTGTTAAATATGCTGAATTTTTGATAGATATAAGAGATTTAATGGGGTGGTATACTTCTAAAAAATTTGCTTTTGAAACACCGTATGATCTAAAAATGGTGTGAAGTAAATTATCAATATTTGGTTCTGGTGTAGAAAGTCACTTCCGGTGGTTGTGACGGCCTGGCGCCTGACCGTTCAGCCAGACGTAAAGCTCGCCTCACGCTTTGCAGGGTCCGCAATCATTATTATAATCGAAGCAATTTGTAATAAATACAAATAAAAGGATATATATTTTTATAATTTACAAAGGAATTATCTTGTGTTTATCGAATATAAAATAAAATTTATAATAATAAGGCGATTTAATTTTAAGTTATAATTGCTTTAATAAGTTAAAAATTTTAAACATATAGAGTGTTCTACGACGTTATAAGCTAAAAAACAGGTATAAGGAGGGGTGTAAAAAGATTAACAGGCATATGATAATTGGGATATTATCAATTTTAATAACGTAGGAGGGAATGCCTTGAGAAACTTAATTATCTCTAAAAAGCTTGTTTTTCTAATTACTGTTCTTTTAGTTATCAGTATAACTCTCGCAGGGTGTGGTGGGCAGAACGATTCAAACGCATCAGGGCAAAAACAATCTAATGCCCCTATGCAAATTGCCTTCTTTGTCTGGACCAGTACTCCAATTACGGACTTTGACCCAAGCGTTGAGTTTTCAAACGGTGTTGTTACTCTTAACAATATCTATGAAACACTTTTGAGATATGACCCGCTGGAAAAGAAATTCAAACCCGTGCTGGCCACGGATTATAATAAGAGTGAAGACGGTTTGACCTGGAATTTTCATATCAGGAAGGGTGTCAAATTCCACGACGGCACGGATTTAAATGCTGAAGCTGTAAAATTTTCAATTGAAAGGACTATAAAGCTTGGGAAAGGAGCTTCATTCATTTGGGATCCGGTGAAAGAGATAAATGTAAAAGATGAATATACTGTCGAATTCAAACTCAAATATCCGGCGCCCATGGATTTAATCGCATCATCGGCATATGGGGCTTTCATCATGTCACCCACTGCGGTGAAGTCAAATCCCGAAGGATGGCTGACCCAGGGACATGAAGCGGGCACCGGTCCTTACAAGCTTGAAAGCTTTCAGATGGGCCAGGAGGTGGTCCTGACAAAATTTGACGATTACTGGGGAGGATGGGAAGGTAAACATTTTGACAAGGCAATAATCAAAAAAGTCCCCGAGACTGCAACCCGCCGCCAGATGCTGGAAAAGGGGGAAGTGGACGTTACAAGGGACCTTCCATATGAAGATGTAGAAGCCTTGAAGAATAACCAAAATGTTGTTGTAGAGACAGGTCCGTCTTTTGAAAATCTGTTAATGCTGTTTAACACCGATAAGAAACCTCTGGACAACAAACTTGTAAGGCAGGCGTTATCGTATGCCTTTCCGTATGATGATGTGGTTAAATATGCAATGGGTGGTTATGCAACTCAGGCTAGAGGTGCGGTCCCCTATGGCCTCTGGGGGCACGGAGAAAACCTGTTCCAGTATAAATATGATTTGGAGAAAGCAAAAGAATTATTGAAACAGGCCGGCTATCCCAACGGCGGTTTCAAGTTGCTGCTAACTTATGTAGCAGGGGACGAAGCCGAAAAGAAGACAGCGGAACTTTATAAATCCGAACTTTCAAAACTAAATATAGAGTTGGAAATCAGAGCAATGCCCTGGGAGTCCCAGTGGGAAATGGCAAGAGATAAGGATCCTAACAAGCGCCAGGACATATTTACTTTTTACTGGTGGCCGGATGTCCCAGGCCCTTATACCTATCTTTACAACTTGTTCCACAGCCAGGATGAAATTGTGTTTAACCTGGCCTATTGGGAAAACAGGGAATTTGACAATCTGGTTGATGAGGGTTCGAGACAAAGCGGCATTGACATGACGAAAGCGGAAGAACTGTTTATCAAGGCGCAGGAAATACTCGTTGAAGAAGCCCCCGCAATCTTTATATATGACAAGCAGTATATAAAAATTTTCAATAAGTCATTAAAAGGTTACAAAGATAATCCCGCTTATCCAAACGTAGTGTTCTTCTATGAAACCTATCGCGAAAAATAAGTTTTGAAAAAATAGCAGGGGCTGAAATTTTAACCCCTGCTATAAACTTCAGGGGGATGAAACATTGAAGACTTTTATTGCAAAACGATTGCTACTGGGTATTCTGGTATTGTTTGGAGTCATATTAATTACTTTTACACTTACAAGAGTCATACCTTCCAATCCCGCCGCCCAATGGGTAGGGCCAAGAGCCACGGCGGAACAGATAAAGGCAGCGAGGATAGAACTGGGCCTGGACAAACCTTTATACATTCAGTTTGGAAGGTATTTACAGAATTTACTGAAGGGCAACCTTGGTTATTCATTAAAATCCCATCAACCTGTGATAAATGAATTAAAGACGTATATACCCGCCACAATGGAGCTTGTCCTCCTATCTACAATCGGAGCAATCTTTATCGGTCTGCCGCTAGGGGTAATGTCCGCAAAGAGAAAAGACGAATGGGTTGACCACATCTGCAGATTTTTTTCCGTAGGGGCGGTATCCCTCCCAACATTCTGGATAGGCATATTTCTTCAACTTGTTTTTTACAGATGGCTGGGCATACTGCCGATGGGCGACCAGCTGAGCATGAACATAAAACTGATGTACAACATCCCCAAAATAACCGGATTTTTAACTTTAGACAGCTTAATTACAGGGAATTTTATAGTCTTTAAAGATGCGTTGACCCACCTTGTCCTTCCAGGCATAACAATAGCGCTGTATCCCATAGGGTTGGTGGCCCGCATGACACGGTCGGCACTGCTGGAGATATTAAACGAAGACTATATAAGAGCGGCAAGGTCTTACGGCCTGCCGGAGCGCATGGTCTTGTGGTCATATGCCCTTAAAAATTCTTTGGGGCCCACAGTCACAGTAGTAACCCTATCAATAGGTTACACACTGGTAAACACATTTCTGGTGGAATCCATATTCAGCTGGCCGGGCATAGGGAACTATGTGGCAACAGCCGTAATAAGCCTGGACTATCCGGCAATAATGGGAGTTACAATATTTTCCGCCTGCGCTTATGTCATATTGAATTTAATCGCAGACATAATCATCGCCATGGACCCGCGCGTTCGGATATAGGAAGGTGGTTAAAATGTTTGGCAAAATGTTTTCACCGGAGGTATTTAAGCCTCGAATAAGGGAATTGAAATTATCTATCTATCTTTTAAATAAAAACAAATTAACCCGGCTGTCCATGATAACTGTTTTGCTTTTGATTGCCCTTGCTATTTTAGCACCCTTTATTGCTCCGTACCCGTCACATATATACGGTATTGCAAATCCCCAGGACAAGCTGTTGCCCCCGTCGGCAAAATACATTTTTGGCACCGACGAACTGGGAAGAGATGTATTCAGCCGCGTTCTGTATGGAACCAGGATATCCCTCCAGACGGCTATACTGGCAGTAGGTCTGGCGCTCCTGATAGGCATTCCACTGGGAGCCATAGCAGGTGCTACCGGGGGATATGTGGATGAAATAATCATGAGGATAACCGACATATTTTTGAGTTTCCCTCCACTTCTTCTCGCAATAGCCATCGCTGCATTTCTTGGTCCAAATTTACAGAACGCAATGCTGGCCATAGCCATTTCATGGTGGCCGTGGTATACAAGATTGGTAAGAGGGCAGGCGGTTTCCATAAGGGAGCGGCAGTTTGTAAAGGCGGCAAAGGCAATAGGGACGCCTCATTTTAAAATAGTATTCGGCCATATAGTGCCCAACTGCATTGCACCGGTAATAGTTCAGGCTTCAATGGATTTAGGTGGAGTCATATTGACTGCGGCTTCCTTAAGCTTTCTTGGTTTAGGCGCTCAGCCTCCCACTCCCGAATGGGGTTTGATGGTAAGCACAAGCCGAAACTATTTTTTGAACGCATGGTGGTACAGCTTTTTCCCCGGCATTGCCATATTCATTACAGTTCTGGCTTTTAACCTTTTAGGTGACGGTCTGAGGGAAATAATGGACCCGAAGACAAGAAAGTATTGAGGAGTGGGATAGATGGACAATTACTTTGAAATAAAAGACCTGAAGGTCGGCTTTAAAACCTTTGAGGGCATCAAAAAAGTGCTGGATTTGGAATTCTTAAGTATTTGCAAAGGAGAAACCTTTGGCCTGGTGGGAGAAAGCGGTTCGGGCAAGAGCGTACTTGCACTGACTATCCTGGGGCTTTTGCCGATCCCGCCCGGCATTATTGAAAGCGGCCAAATACTTTATGGCGGTGAAGACCTGCTGAAAAAAAGAGAAGAAGAAATGAGAAAAATCCGAGGCAAAAAAATATCCATGATTTTTCAAGACCCCATGTCGACTTTGAACCCGGTTTTTACCGTAGGTGAGCAGATTATCAGAGTTATTCGCAACAATGAAGGAATAAACAGGAAGCAGGCTGAGAAAAAAGCCCTTGAAATGATAGAACTTGTCAAACTGCCCGACGCAAAAAACATACTGATGAAATACCCGCATGAGCTCAGCGGTGGGCAGAGGCAGAGGATAATAATAGCCATTGCCCTTTCATGCGGGGCAGAATTCATTATTGCAGACGAGCCCACAAGAAACCTGGATGTTACTATTCAGGCAGGCATTCTTAAACTAATGTCCGAATTAAAAAAAGAATTGAATATCACAGTACTTTTCATAGCCAACAATCTAGGTCTTGTATCAGCCGTGTGCAACAGAGTGGGCATACTGCATGAAGGCAGGATTGTTGAAACCGGGACAGTAAAGGAAGTAATAAAAGACCCGAAGCATCCTTACACGGTGACCCTCTTAAAGGCCATACCCAGAAACAGGGAAGAAAAAATCGATTTAAGCAGGATTTTGGTTAGAAGAGAACACGGGCAGGAAACCAACGGTTGCCGCTATTATGACAGATGTCCGGAAAGATTCGAGGAATGCAACAAATCCAATCCCTCCCTGACACCTGTTGACGGCAGCCATCTGGTAGCTTGCTTAAAGGCTTTCGAGAGGAGTGGAATTAATGAGCAAACCGCTTCTTGAAGTAAAACAGCTAAAAAAATACTTTCCCGTAAAGGCGGGTTTTTTTTCAAGACCTGTAGCATGGGTAAAAGCGGTGGACGGTGTCACATTAAACATAAAAAGTGGAGAAGTGCTTGGCCTTGTCGGCGAATCCGGGTGCGGGAAGACCACGCTGGTAAATGTCATTCTAAAGCTTGAAGATCCGACTTCGGGCCGGGTTATATTCGAAGGCAAAGACTTATTCAATTTAAGACAGGAAGACCTGAGAGAGACCAGAAAAGATGTACAGATAGTATTTCAGGACCCTTTCTGGTCGTTGAACCCACGACTTCTCATAAGAGACATCATAGGCGAACCTATAAACGTACACCTTAAATTGAGCCCCGGTGAACTTGTAAAAAAAGTGGAGGAACTACTGGAACTTGTGGGGCTCCCAAAGGAAGGAGTATACAAATATCCGCACGAGTTCAGCGGCGGGCAGAGGCAGAGGATAGCCATTGCCAGAGCTCTGGCGGTAAGACCGAAGCTTGTAGTCCTGGACGAACCCACATCGGCTATAGATGTACTTTCACAGGCTCAGATATTGATGCTGTTAAAAGACCTCAAAGAAAAAATGGGTCTGACATACATCCTGATATCCCATGACCTGAGTGTAGTAAACTATATGGCCGACAGGATTGCGGTCATGTATCTCGGGAAAATCGTGGAATACGGGCCGGCAGAAAAGGTATTTGCAAATCCGGCGCACCCTTACACAAAAGCCCTATTTATGGCCATTCCGGATCCGGAGACAGAAGGCCTTGAATCGATAATGACGCTGGAAGGAAATGTCCCCAGCGCCATAAATCCTCCGGCGGGCTGCCGCTTCCATACCCGCTGTCCGCTGGCAGGAGAAATCTGCAGCAAGAAGGAGCCGCCGATTGTGAAACTGGATGATGAGCATGAGGCGTCATGCTTTTTACTGGAAAAATCATAGATAACCTGGAGGTGGAACTTTTGAAAAAATTGACTTATGAAGATGTGAGAGATGTTCTGGTGGGGTGCACAATACTCAGTACCGGCGGAGGGGGTGACCTGCAAAAAGGGCTGAAGCTTGCTGAAGAAGATTTTAAAAACAATCTGGAATACAGACTCGTTTCACTGGATGAAATAGATGATGAAGACTTATTTGCCTGCCCCTATTTTTGCGGTTCCATCGGTCCTAAAAAGGAAGAGGACAGTTACAGTAAATACCGTAAAATTGAAGAGCTTGAAACAACAGTGGCCGTCCAAGCTTTAGAGAGGTTTTACGGCAGCAAAATCGCCGGGGTTGTATCCATAGAATACGGCGGCATGAATACAGCCGTAGCTATGTCCACCGGAGCAAGGCTTAAAAAATTCATAGTGGATGCTGACGCGGCTGGGAGGGCTGTACCCGACCTTCAGTTTTCCACTTTCTATGTAACAAAAAAGCCCATATATCCCCTGGCTGTGGCCAATAACATAGGGGACGTGGCAGTGTTTGAAAAGGTGGCGGACGATTTCAGGGCCGAAGACCTTGTAAGGGCTTTATCCGTAGTCAGCGGAGGCATGATCGGAATGGCTGACCATCCATGCCGGGGGAAGGATTTAAAAAAATCCGTAATACCCAATGCCCTTTCATACGCTGCTGAGGTGGGAAGAGCTCAGAGGATAGCCCTTGAAAAAGGCAAGGACCCGGTGGAGGAAATAATAGCAGCAGGCGACGGGTTTTACCTTTTTAAGGGCGTTGTCAAAAAGGATACTGAATGGAAGATAGAGGGCGGTTTTACCTTTGGGACGATAGATATTGAGGGTATTGAGAAATACAGAGGACTATCTCTCAGGATCTGGTTTAAAAACGAGAATGTTATTTGCTGGCTTGATGATGAAGTCCTGGTTACCGTTCCCGACCTCATATGCGTCGTAGAGGCAGAGTCCGGGTATCCAATTACCAACCCTTACTGCAAGAAGGATTTTAAGGTATCGGTTCTCGGATTTAAGGCACCCGACATGTGGAGGTCAGAAAATGGCCTGTCTGTACTGAACCCCAGTTTTTTTGGATTTAATGTTGATTATATTCCCATAGAGAAAAAATTAAAATGATTTCCAGGAGGGATTTACTATGGCAAGACTTTACGAGTATGAACTGGCAAAATCCGCCGACATATTGATGAGGGAGATGTTTAAATTAAAACCGGGAGAGACTATAGTAATCACGGCGGACACCGAGTCCGATGAACGCGTGGTAAATGCTGCCGCTGCCGCTGCCTTTGCACTGGGAGCAAAACCCATGGTGATATGGCTTGCATCTCCACACGGCGTAGGCAAGGCCGCCGATCCCATGCTCCCCGTAAATGCCCTGACGGCCGCTTTATGCGAAGCGGACGCCTGGGTGGAATTCAACAACGAATGGCTGCTTTATTCGACACCGTTTGAAATTGCCATGGAAAAAAATAAAAAACTCAGATACCTGTGCCTTGTTGGTATGGATGTAGACATGATGGTCAGGGTAATCGGCAGGGTGGACCAGCCGACCCTATCCGAATTTTTGCATAAGGCAACTGAATTGACGGTAAAGGCCAGACACGTGCGAATTACAACTCCTGCAGGCACCGACCTGGAGTTTGACAATGAGCCGCAGTATAAATTTACATGCGACGACGGAGATGCTTCAGAGCCGGGTATGCACATGCTGGCTGGCCAGATATGCTGGATACCCAGGTTCGAGACCATAAGCGGGACCCTTGTGTTTGACGGCACTCTGTCCCCGCCCTGCGGTCATCTGAAACAACCCATAGTGATGAAGATTGAGAAAGGCAGGGTGGTTGATATAAAAGGCGGCGATCAGGCTATTGAATTTAAGGCCTGGCTTGAAAGCTTCAATGACCCCAATATGTTCAGATTGGCCCACGTATGCTACGGATTTAATCCCGGCGCAAAACTCACCGGAAATGTTCTGGAAGACGAGAGGGTCTGGGGTTCTACTGAATGGGGCCTCGGCTACTTGAGCCCGATAGACGCTCCACCCGAGGGGATAAAGGCCAAATCCCACTGTGACGGAATCTGCATGAATTCCACCGTCTGGCTGGATGAGGTAAAGATCCTGGATAACGGCATAGTTGTCCATCCGGAACTTACATCTATGGTAAGAAAGCTGGGGAAATGATATGAAAAAGGAGGAAGCAATTTATGCAAAAACTGACAAGACAGGACTTATATGACATACTTTACGGGTGTACCATTCTTGGTACCGGCGGAGGCGGGAAACTGGAGCAAGGGCTTTCCCTGGTCGACCGGGCCCTGGGTGCCGGCAATGAATTTATTTTAGCTGATCTCAATGAAATACCAGATGACGCTCTTATTGCATGTCCGTACTATTGTGGCTCCATATCACCAATCACACCTGAGCAGGAGGCGAAGTACGCCGCTCTGCCGCACATAGATGAAGAGCCCGCATTAAGGGCCTTCAGGATACTGGAGGAATACGAGGGCAAAAAGTTTTACGGTGCGATTTCTACAGAACTGGGCGGCTCAAATACCGCCGTGGCCTTTTACGTGGCGGCCATGATGGGCATTTACATAATAGATGCGGACCCTGCAGGCCGTTCGGTCCCCGAACTGCAACACTCCACCTTTTTTATCAACAATCTGCAGATAACACCAATGGCTGTGGCCAACGAATTTGGAGATACAATCATTGTGAAGGATGTGGTAGACGATTTCCGGGCCGAGGCTCTTGTCAGGGCGATGGCGGTGGCGAGCAAGAACCATGTTGGAGTCGCCGACCACCTGACTACGGCGAGAAAACTTAAGAAAGCCGTGATTCCCGGAGCCATTTCCTACGCTTTAAAGATAGGCAGGGCATACAGACAGGCAAAAGAGGACAACAAAGACCTGGCGGCAGAGCTTGCAAAGGCCGGAAGCGGCTATGTAATCTTCAGGGGAATCGTAAGGGATTTGAAATGGCAAGACAAAGACGGATTTACCATCGGGGATACGTTTATTGAAGGCGACAGAGAATTCGAGGGATCGGATTACAGGATATGGTTTAAAAACGAGAACATCATCTCATGGAAAAACGGCAAGATTGATGTAACCGTTCCCGACCTTATATGCATTGTCTCCGACGACACGAAACAACCTGTTACAAACCCGAATTTTGAACCCGGGCTAAGGGTCTCCGTGATCGGGTTACCCGCACCAAAAGAGTGGAGGACCTCCGAGGGCCTCAAGGTCTTCGGGCCAAAGCATTTTGGGTATGATATCGAGTATGTGCCCATCGAAAAAAAGTTTTAAAACGGGAGGCTTAACAGCATGAAGAAAATCCTGGTAATAAGCCCTATCACTACCGTGCATTTTAGTGGGATGACAAAGGAATATCTTGAGGGTATAAGAAGTCCGGGCACTGAAGTGGAATATGTAAATATAAAAAAGGGGCCGGCGTCGATTGAGACCTTTTACGATGAAGCCTATGCACTCCCCGAAATATTGAGAATAGTGGATGAATATAATACAAAATGCGATGCCATAATGATTAACTGCTTTGCGGACCCAGCCGTAAACGCCGCCAGGGAACTTGCCGACATCCCCGTCGTAGGCCCGGCTGAAGCATCCATGGCCCTTGCCCTCATGCTTGGTCACAAATTTGCCGTCATCTCCACTTTGAGGAATTCCGGGCCATGGATAGAGCTTCAAGCCAGGACCTACGGGATAGAGAACCGGATGGCGGCGGCAATAGGGATAGATATACCGGTGCTAGAACTTAAGACAGACTTAAAAAAGACCGCTGCATACCTCATAGATGCTGCAAAAGAGCTTATAGAATCGAAAGGGGCCGAAGTAATAGTCCTGGGGTGCACCGGTATGGCGCCTGTTGCCGATATGATCAGGAAAGAATTAAACGTCCCCGTAGTTGAGCCCATGGCTGCAGCCTTCAAAATGGCTGAAATGATGGCTGATCTAAGGCTAAAGCACTCAAAGATCGGACTGTACATGACTCCAGATAAAGGGAAGATAAGCGGTTATTAATCGGAGGGAACTGAATGATCTTGCAGATTTCATTAACGGTGCCCGAGACGAAAGCAGTAATTGCCAGGGCTTCTGCGTCACTGCCGGAAGTCAGGAAAGCTCTGGACGGCGGCCGTATTTTCCTGAAAGGCGGCACAACGGTTTCCATGCTTGCGGAAGAACTTGCAGGCATGAAACTTGGTATTTGCGGCAGGATCTCTCCTCTTGGCGCTAAGGGGCCCAAATACGTGCAGCTTGACGCCCCTCACAGCATAGTGATAGAAAACGGCCAGGTGAAAAGCGTGGATGATACAGAAGAAGAAGAGGTATTAAAATTAAAAAAAGACGATGTATTTGTTATAGGGGCCAATGCCATAGATATTCACGGAAATGCGGCCATGATGGCGGGAAGCTCTTTGGGGGGCCCTCCGGGCAGGATATTAGGGGGCCTGATGGCTGAAGGGGTCAACATATTGATACTGGCAGGACTCGAAAAACTGATTCCGGTTGACATAAGTCACGCCGTAAAAGCATGCGGCCGAAAAAAGATCGACCTGGCCTTTGGAATGGCCGTGGGGCTTATCCCCGTTTTTGGAAAACTTATTACAGAACAGACCGCTATGGAAATATTCGCTGATGTAAGATGCACGGTTATAGGGAAGGGCGGAATCTGCGGAGCCGAAGGAGCCACAACAATGGTAGTGGAGGGCGAAAAAAGGGAAATAAAAAAGATTTATGACCTTGTGAAAAACATAAAGGGTGTGTCAACCAGCGGCTCGGAGAAAAGCCTAAAGGAATGTATTAAAGCCGGATACGGATGCAGTGATGACCTGGCGTGCATATATAAAAATCCCATAACTCCCGGTTTTTGGGATGATGAAAAATGATTGTTGAGATTGTATAATCTAGCAGTAGTTTACGAATTACTGAAAAAAATTACATTAAAGAATTAATGTATGTTAGTGTTTATCCGAAACATCGAAGTTTCGGATTCTTTTATATTGCGGTCCGGCCGATTGCAGAAGATACAAAAAATAGCAATGTATTATCTACAAAGTTTGTGGATCTTGACCGCTATGGAGATCTGTTCATAAAAACCGCCGACCATATGTTCCATATGAAGTATTTCCTTGATTTTTTCGATGCGATATCTTATGGTATTGACATGAAGAAAAAGGGCTTTTGCCGTTCGGGCGATGTCGCCGTCATTTTCCACGTAAGAAATCATAGTCTCCAGAAGCCTGGTGCGGTATTTCCGGTCATATTCCTTTACGGGGTTTATGATTTCGCTCATATAATTTTTAAGTTCCGGTTCATTCTTCAAAAGCATCAAAAGTCTGTAAATCCCCAGGTCTCTGTAAAAAACGATATTTTTATCTTCCATGGCTCGGGCCGCATCGCATGCCAGCAAGGCTTCTTTAATGCACATGTTTATTTCAGAAAGAGCTTCATGCAAAGTGCTGATCCCAAGCCTGTATTTTCCGCCGATGCCTTCAACCGCTTTTATGATCGCATCTATGCGCAGATCGATACCTTTCTTTGATTCGTTTCCGAAGCTCATCAGGACAAGGACACCGCTTTTATATTTGAGCAATGACCAGTGATCTGGAAGATCAGTGCGGTTTTTTAATTTCCTTAATATATCTTCAGCAGAAAATACCACATTTTCATAAAAGGCGGCCACAATTTTTTCCTTGAACCTGGCATTTATTTTTTTTGCGGTTTCATATATTTCTCTTGCAGTTTTCCCCGGCAAAAGCATTGTATCCACATGCATTTCATTTATAATGTCGTCTTTGCTCTGAATGATAGCATCCATCACATTCGTGATTATTTCGGCATAAGGCACAACATTGGGAAGAATCATTACCGGAAAGCATGCTTTGTCGGCAAGTCGTTTAACGGACTCAGAAAGGTCGGAAAGGTACATGTCTATAACGCACAGCCCGCTGCATCCGCAGTCTACCAGAGCTTGTATCATGGAAAGCTGAGCGTCGACATCTTCTTTCAGGGCGAAAAAAGCGGTAATAAAAAAATCTCCCTCAGTGAATAATTCGGGGGACTCGGGACATTCTATGACGCTCACTCTTTTTATGAACCTGTCAAGCCCCTTTTCGCCGGCTATTAATTTAGCCCTGTCAAGCCCTTTCAATTTTAAAGCTTCTTTAACGGTTATTCCCATGATGTTCACCTCGCCGGACAATTTAAATTTAATAATAATTCTAGAAAAACAATAAAAATCCTGCAGGTTGTTGCAGGAAAATCTGACAATTGTGTGGATAGGAAAACCCGCTTATTAGCGGGTTTCAGACTGTCGACAAAGTAGCTGTCGACAGTCTTTTTTGTAAAAAGGGTATAAAAATGATCATTTTTATAGTAAAATTAAAGAAATAAAAACATACGGTGGGGCGATGAAATGTTAACGAAGAAAAGACGAGAAATAATAGAGCAGATAGAATTAGTAAGCATTGATAGCTTAGTACCTAAAGACCATCTCCTCAGGACAATAGAAGAAAGCATCAACTTTAACTTCATATATAACGAAGTAAAAGACCTATACAGCGAAAATACAGGCAGACCCAGCATTGATCCAGTGGTATTAATAAAACTGCTCATGCTCCAAGCACTGTATGGAATCCGCTCTATGCGCCAAACCATCAAAGAAGCAGAAGTCAATATGGCTTACCGCTGGTTTCTAGGATATGGGCTCCAAGAAAAAATACCTCACTTCTCGACTTTTGGAAAAAACTATGAACGGCGGTTTAAAGAAAGCGATCTATTTGAAAAGATATTCGAACGAATATTAAAAGAAGCCATAGAGTGCGGGTTTATCAAAGAAGACGCGGCATTTATCGATGCCACCCACATAAAAGCCAGTGCCAATAAGAATAAATACATAGAGAAAGTTGCAAAAAAGCAGGTACAAAAATACAAGAAAGAACTTTTAAAAGAAATCAACGCCGAAAGAGAAGCCAACGGCAAAGAACCGTTTGAAGAAGATGACGATGAAGCTAGCGGCGATGCCGAAGGAGGAAACAGCTCCACCAACGGAAAACGAGTAAAGATAAGCACCACCGATCCTGAAAGCGGCATATTCCAAAAAGGAGAAAAAGAGCGCTGCTTTGCCTACACGGCTTCTGTAGCCTGCGACCGCAACAACTTCATCCTTGGCTTCAAAATAGCACCTGGAAATGTACACGACAGCCAGGTATTCTCCGATCTTTTTCAAGAAGTAAACGATAAATTTCCCGAAATAAAAGCAGTAGTGGTTGATGCAGGCTACAAGACCCCCGGCATATGCAGAGAAATCATTGAAGCGGAAATACTTCCTGTCATGCCATATAAAAGGCCAATGACCAAAGATGGCTACTTTAAAAAGAGAGAATACGTATATGACGAATATTATGACTGCTACATATGCCCTAACAACCAAGTATTAAAATACAGCACCACCAACCGGTCAGGATACCGGGAATACAAGAGCGATCCACAAATATGCCGGGAATGCCCCATGCGTTTGAGATGCACACAGAGCAAAAACTACACGAAAGTGGTAACCCGGCACATATGGGAGCACTATGTGGAAATAGCAGAAGATATAAGGCACACCGAATTAGGCAAAGAATTATACAAGATGCGCTGCCAGACCATCGAGCGGGTATTTGCCGATGCCAAAGAAAAGCATGGTATGCGTTATACGAATCTAAGAGGCTTGAGCAAAGTAGGACATTATCTCACGCTTCTTTTCGCATGCATGAATTTAAAAAAGCTGGCCATGTGGAAGAGAAAACGTGGGATGTTTCCACCGGCAGCCCCTGCTTTGCATTCATTTTTCTTTATGATTTTAAAATTTTTTGCTTCAAATAAAAAACCGCTTTTAGGTTGTGCGTTCTAAAAGCGGTTTTTGTCTACAAGCTGAAACCCGCTTATTAGCGGGTTTTTAATATTTAGAGCAGGCTTTATTAATGCTGCTGACCTTACCCTGGATTTAGGGAATTGTGTTATTTAAACTTTTCTCCCTTTTCCCTGGCCTGTTGTGTTTTTTCGTTTTTTGAAGGCTTGCCGTTATATTCAAAGGTGGCGCAATCGGTGGCCTGACATTCCTTCGCATTTTTCCCTGAAACTTCGATGGCTTCAGCATTGCAGAGATCGCCTTCGTGCCAGTACTTGCAGGTATCTACAACACACGTTACAGTGGGATTCAGCTGGCGGCCTGTACCTACAAGTTCTTCGGCAAATCCCACCCAGTTTACATTGTCGGCGGAACCAATCATATTCGCAAGGCCTCGTCTTTCAGCAAAGGTCTTGCACTCGGTTTGTTCGCGGGTCTTTGACATTTTGCCCACTTCTTCATTTAAAATGTCGATATTAGCGGCGGAACATTTATTTCCCGGGATCCAGTGGGTGCAGGTGTTGACAATACATTTCACTTCAGGATTCGGATTATTATCGGCCATGACCTTACCTCCTGATTCTTTTTAAAAATAATCTAATTTTCCGTATTTAGTATTCTCCCGATAGATGGGATTAATTCGGAAAAATGATTGTTGATAGTTAATCTGCGGTGTTAGAGGAATTTTCCATTATATGTCGAAATAATCATTGTAAATACTATTTGTGGGGTGGTATAATGCTATCCAAACAAGAACTTGCCGGATATATTGATCATACTCAGTTAAAGCCCGTGGCTACATATGAAGACATCGAAAAGCTATGCAGTGAAGCTAAAGAATATGGATTTTATTCGGTTTGTGTGAATTCCTGTTACGTAAAATATGCGGTGGAAAAGCTGGCCGGCAGCAATGTAAAAGTTGCCGCCACCGTTGGGTTTCCACTGGGGACGGCTTCCACCGGGGCTAAAGCCTTTGAGGCTGCGGAGGCTATTAGGGCGGGGGCCAGTGAAATCGACATGGTCATGAATGTGGGACTTTTAAAGAGTGGGGACTATTTTGCTGTACGGGAAGATATGGAGGCAGTGGTGAAAGCCGCAAAACAGATTAATCCCGACGCGAAAGTCAAGGTTATCCTGGAGATGTGCTACCTTAATCCCAGCGAAAAAGTTACTGCATGCCAGCTTGCCAGAGATGCCGGGGCGGACTTTGTAAAAACCTCTACAGGTTTTGGACCGGGAGGAGCCACTGTAGAAGATGTGGAACTCATGAAAAAGCTCGTGGGGGATTCCATGGGCGTGAAGGCTGCAGGAGGAATAAGGGACCTTAAAACTACCATGGCCATGATTGAAGCCGGGGCTACCCGGATCGGGGCCAGCGCCGGGGTTGCCATTATTTTGGAACTTGATAGAAGTAAGAATGGATAAGGTTTTAGTAAAATGAGCCTAATTTTTCAACAGGGAGGAAAAAACATGTACTGGGGTAAACCTGGAAAACAAAATACTGAAAAGACGCTGGAGTTGGTTAAAAAGACAGTAAAGGAAAGAGGCATCAAACATGTGGTGGTGGCCTCTTCGGAAGGCTATACCGCAAAGCTTTTCAAGGATGCAGACCTGGGCGCAAATCTTGTGGTCGTCACTCATGTTTGCGGTTACGAAGCGCCGGGGAAAATGCAGTTTCCGGAGGAATTGCGGCAGGAGCTTGTTTCATCGGGGGTGAAGGTGCTTACCACCACCCATGTGCTCTCCGGCATTGAGCGGGGTATGAGCCGCAAGTTTGGAGGAGTATACCCCACGGAAGTGATGGCAAACACTCTGCGGATGTTCGGCCAGGGCACCAAGGTATGTGTGGAGGTATCCATCATGGCCCTGGATGCGGGCCTCATACCTTACGGGGAAGATATCATAGCGGTAGGCGGCAGCAATGAAGGCGCTGACACCGCTGTGATAATGCGGCCATCCCATGCGGCCAGCGCCTTCGACACCTGGATTTCGGAGATCCTTTGCAAGCCGGCAAATAAAGAATAAAAACCCGGTCAATATTCTTTGGCCGGGCTAACAGTTATTTAAAGCATATACTATGCTTTCACAATGCCGGTCAGGAAGAGACCGGGGCTTTATTGGAGGGTGAAGTTTTAACCAGTTCTCCCAGAATCTGTTTTGTGACAGGTCCCTCCACCCGGGCAGCGACAATGCCGTCTTTTCCTACCACTATGGTGGTGGGAACTCCCCGGATGAGGTAAGACCTCAATGTTTTTGCCTTTTCATCTTTTAAAACGGTGAATTTATACCCCTTGTTTTTAATATATGTGGAGAGTTTCTTCTGGTCCCGGTCGAGGTTAACCATCAACACTTCCACATCTGTTGGTTTTGACGAATTGAATGAATCAAACTCCGGCATTTCGGCAAGACAGTAAGGGCAGTCCAGAGACCAGAAATTTATGACCACCGTTTTGCCGCAAAGGCCGGAAAGCTTGACCTTGTTCCCTGAAAGGTCTTCCAGCTCAAAGTCTGGCGCCTTATATCCCTCAAAGGGTTTAACCTCCGGGGTATTTTTTACAGCCGCCTTATCCGAAGAGCTGCCAGAGGAATATTTCACATCATTGGATGATTTTGAAGAATCGGTGGTGGAAGGGGAACCAGAGCCGGGAGTATTATCCCGATTGGTGCCATTCCTGCTGAGAACTCCGCAGCCGGACAGAATCACTGATAGAATCAACACGAGAGCAATAAGAATGGCCGATGCAAAAACATTATTGCCGCTGATTTTCATACAAATTCTCCTTTCAGCTTTAATACATCATACAATGTAATCTTACAGTACCAATGTTTATTAAGTTTTCCTTCATTTTTAATTTTATTACTACTTTAGTCGGTTTAAATACAACAAAGCCCCCATTATTATTAATACCACTCCTGCCGCCTTCTGAAGATGCGGCAGGTATTTTTGAGAAACCTTTAAAAACCCCATAGCCCTGTCAGCAGCTAGCGCCAGGATCATAAAAGGCATCGCCAGTCCCGTGGAAAACACCAGAAGCAGCCAGAATCCGGCCAGGTAATTTTGAGTGCTGCCGGCCATGAAGAGTACCGAAGAGAGCACAGGGCCGATGCACGGTGTCCATCCCAGGGAAAAAGCATTTCCCAGTAGAAAGGCTGAAAGCGGCGTGACTTTTTCAAAATGCATTTCAGCCCGCCGTTCTTTAAGTAAGAATGGCAGGTTAAAGGCTCCGAGCAAAAACAGTCCGAAAAACACCACAAACGCTCCCGCTATTTTTGTAAGCCACAACCGGTTAAAAAGCAGATACCTGCTCAAAGCCGTCACCGAAATTCCCAGCAAGATGAATACAGCGGAAAATCCCAGGATAAAAAAGACGGTGTTGATAAACAGAACACTTCTTTTTTTTCCGGAACCAATGTAACTCCTGCCATTTTTTATATAATTTTCACCTGCGCTTCCCGCTAGCACACTGACATAGACCGGCAATAGGGGAAGCACGCAGGGTGAAAAAAAGGCCAGAATCCCCGCCGCAAAAGCCGCCCAGAAACCAATGTTGCCCATTCTAATACACCTCCTGGTGTGTATTGACCCCGAAATTGGGGATATACGGGTAAACTATTCTATATATGAGTATTATATCATATATTTAGGATATATAAATATATTACTTTATTCCCTGATTATATTTACATTTTTAGCCTGGTATGATATTTTGAAATAAAAAAATCAGGCCCTCTATTGAGGGCCTCAGCTTGTAGACAAAAACCGCTTTTAGAACGCACAACCTAAAAGCGGTTTTTTATTTGAAGCAAAAAATTTTAAAATCATAAAGAAAAATGAATGCAAAGCAGGGGCTGCCGGTGGAAACATCCCACGTTTTCTCTTCCACATGGCCAGCTTTTTTAAATTCATGCATGCGAAAAGAAGCGTGAGATAATGTCCTACTTTGCTCAAGCCTCTTAGATTCGTATAACGCATACCATGCTTTTCTTTGGCATCGGCAAATACCCGCTCGATGGTCTGGCAGCGCATCTTGTATAATTCTTTGCCTAATTCGGTGTGCCTTATATCTTCTGCTATTTCCACATAGTGCTCCCATATGTGCCGGGTTACCACTTTCGTGTAGTTTTTGCTCTGTGTGCATCTCAAACGCATGGGGCATTCCCGGCATATTTGTGGATCGCTCTTGTATTCCCGGTATCCTGACCGGTTGGTGGTGCTGTATTTTAATACTTGCTTGTTAGGGCATATGTAGCAGTCATAATATTCGTCATATACGTATTCTCTCTTTTTAAAGTAGCCATCTTTGGTCATTGGCCTTTTATATGGCATGACAGGAAGTATTTCCGCTTCAATGATTTCTCTGCATATGCCGGGGGTCTTGTAGCCTGCATCAACCACTACTGCTTTTATTTCGGGAAATTTATCGTTTACTTCTTGAAAAAGATCGGAGAATACCTGGCTGTCGTGTACATTTCCAGGTGCTATTTTGAAGCCAAGGATGAAGTTGTTGCGGTCGCAGGCTACAGAAGCCGTGTAGGCAAAGCAGCGCTCTTTTTCTCCTTTTTGGAATATGCCGCTTTCAGGATCGGTGGTGCTTATCTTTACTCGTTTTCCGTTGGTGGAGCTGTTTCCTCCTTCGGCATCGCCGCTAGCTTCATCGTCATCTTCTTCAAACGGTTCTTTGCCGTTGGCTTCTCTTTCGGCGTTGATTTCTTTTAAAAGTTCTTTCTTGTATTTTTGTACCTGCTTTTTTGCAACTTTCTCTATGTATTTATTCTTATTGGCACTGGCTTTTATGTGGGTGGCATCGATAAATACCGCGTCTTCTTTGATAAACCCGCACTCTATGGCTTCTTTTAATATTCGTTCGAATATCTTTTCAAATAGATCGCTTTCTTTAAACCGCCGTTCATAGTTTTTTCCAAAAGTCGAGAAGTGAGGTATTTTTTCTTGGAGCCCATATCCTAGAAACCAGCGGTAAGCCATATTGACTTCTGCTTCTTTGATGGTTTGGCGCATAGAGCGGATTCCATACAGTGCTTGGAGCATGAGCAGTTTTATTAATACCACTGGATCAATGCTGGGTCTGCCTGTATTTTCGCTGTATAGGTCTTTTACTTCGTTATATATGAAGTTAAAGTTGATGCTTTCTTCTATTGTCCTGAGGAGATGGTCTTTAGGTACTAAGCTATCAATGCTTACTAATTCTATCTGCTCTATTATTTCTCGTCTTTTCTTCGTTAACATTTCATCGCCCCACCGTATGTTTTTATTTCTTTAATTTTACTATAAAAATGATCATTTTTATACCCTTTTTACAAAAAAGACTGTCGACAGCTACTTTGTCGACAGTCTGAGGCCCTCTATTGAGGGCCTTTAATATTTTCATGTTGATTTTTTATTCTTCCACTTCTTCCTGAATGTTATCGTTATCTACTGCCGAATGAGCTTCTTCTGCCTTGTTTTCCTTTTCATTATCTTCTGCTTGATTATCGGCGGCCAGTACCTTGCCATTGCCGGCGTCGACCTTTACCTCGAGCGATTTTCTAGCATTGTCAACCATCTTTATTTCATAGATGAGGTATCCATTTTCATTTCCGATGGCTGCACCTTTGACCGCATATCCCGGATAAGCCGCCATAGCCGCTTTTATGGCTTCATCTTTTTTTATTTTTGCTTTCGAAGCAAGGTTTGCATCTTCCTGTTGTTCCGCTTTAACGTCTTTAGTTTCTTTTAAATCTTGAGCTTTACTTTCAGTCTGGTCCTGCTGGCCTAAGAATATAGAACCCTTATATAACGGGCTCTGTTGCTGGTCCTCTTTTTGTGCCTGCTGCTGGACCGCCGGTGGATTTTGAGGAGCAGCTATGGATTTCGATATTCCCGTAAATCCTGCCGCGCTCCCCAGGATTACCGTTCCCGCCAGAAACGGCACCCCATACTTTTTGAATGTTTCTTTGAGATTCATGACACATACCTCCTTGAGATTTTTGAGCTTGTAGCTCATTACATTTTTTATTATGCGGCGGCAATATTAAAACATTATTAATGCAGGATTAGAATTTTTTAATCCCGGTTTAAGCTTTTTGGGTTATAATTTGTTTATAATGAAAGAAAAATATTTAAAATCAAGTCGGAGGTATATGCCATGAGAATTCTGGTGGTGGAAGACCAGCCTTCTTTATTAAAGACCATCGCCCGCAGGCTTCAAGAAGATGGATACAGTGTGGATACTGCAAAAGATGGGGAAGAAGGATTGGACTTTGCCCTGGTGTCAGACTATGACTGTATAGTGCTGGATATCATGCTTCCCGTAATAGACGGCATGACGGTGCTGAAAAGATTGAGGGAAAATAATATCGTGACACCTGTCCTGTTCCTGACTGCGAAAGATGCCATTGAAGACAGGGTAAGGGGCCTTGACCTCGGAGCCGATGACTATCTTATTAAACCTTTTTCTTTCGATGAGCTCCTGGCAAGAATAAGGGCTCTTTTGAGAAGGCAGAGTATTAGCCGTGAAACTGTGATAAAGATAAAAGATCTGACGCTTGATACAAACACCCATGCTGTAACCCGGGGCGGCAAACCCATAGAACTTACAGCCAAAGAATATGCGGTGCTGGAATATCTTATGAGAAACAAAGGAAGATTATTGACCAGGTCCCAGATAGCCGACCATGTCTGGAATTATGACTTTGAAGGGAATTCAAATATAGTCGATGTCTATATAAGGTATTTGAGAAGAAAAATCGATGACGGCTTTGAGGATAAGCTTATACAAACTGTAAGGGGCAGCGGGTATATGATGAGGGGTGAATCATGAAAAATCTGACCATACGGACCAAAATGACACTGTGGTATAGTTTCATGCTTTTAGTTTTGCTTTCCATATTCAGTTTCTTTGTTTATATCCTGATGTCAAGGATGATGTATAGCGGGGAAGAAAGCCTGATAAAGGCTCATGCGGCCCAGGCGATCTCAGTTATAGAGCTGGAAAACGGCCGCATTAAATTCGCCGAGCCCAATGAACTCATGACTTCCGGCACTTATATATTCGTATACGATAAAAAAGGCCAGATGATATTTGGCAGCAAAGGAATTTATCCTGAAATTAACATGCAAAGGCCCTCGGAAGAAAAGTTAAGAGTGGTTAACATAAAAGACGATGCCTGGATAATATATGACAGGCCTGTGTATGAAGAAAATAAACTGGTGGCGTGGGTCAGAGCCAGTCGCTCTCTGGCATCGGTCAGGCATGCCCTGGAAAATCTAAGGGATATACTAGTTGTTACAATCCCCCTGTTTCTCATTATTGCCGCCGGAGGGGGGCTATTTTTGGCAAACAGGGCGCTGGCACCCATTGACCGCATAACTAAAACTGCCAGAGCTATAGGGCGTGGCGATTTGAGCCGGAGGCTTAATATGCCAAAAGTAGAAGATGAAGTGGGTCGGCTCGCCATGACCTTTGATGAGATGCTGGATAGACTTGAAACTAGCTTTAAAAAAGAGCGGCAATTCACTTCGGATGCATCACATGAACTTCGCACTCCCCTTGCGGTAATAAGGGCACTAGCAGAAGAAACCTTAATGGGTGCAAGAAGTGAAGAGGAATTCAGGGACACCCTGGAAGATATACTCAAAGAAACGACAAATATGCAAAATATGGTATCTCAGTTGCTCTTACTGACCAGGGGCGATGAAGGAAGATACCAACTTGAGATGGAAAATATCGACCTTAAGATCGTGATAGAAGACGTGATGGGAGAAATGGAGGCTATGGCCGGCCAATATGGGGTAAATTTATACTTCCAAGCCGAAAAAAGCGTTGTTGTAAAGGGTGATCAGACACTTTTGACAAGGCTTTTCATGAATTTGATAGATAACGCCATAAAATACAATACAGAAGGTGGATGGGTGAAAGTAACCCTGCATGAAGCAAAGGGCTTTGCCAGAATAATTGTGAAAGACAGCGGAATAGGCATACCTAAAGAAGATATACCCCATGTATTTGACCGGTTTTACAGGGTTGACAGGTCTAGATCCAGCGACGGCACCGGCCTCGGACTTTCTATTGTTCAGTGGATTGTAAAAATCCACAATGGGCAAATATACGTAAAAAGTCGTCCCGGTGAAGGCACCGAATTTGAAATACTACTGCCGTTATGAGGGGAGTTATTATTTTACTTTTACCAACTTCAGGCGGTTTTATCTATGCGCATAACATTTTGTAATTCCAATTGATTTTGCATTCTGGACTTTTTAAAATCGTACCAAGAGGAATATGGCCGGCCGGCATGGCTGTCTGCTCTCTGATGACCGCCAGCACATCTGAAACGGTGACGGGAGTTTTCGGGTCGCGGGTAGCTTCTGTCAGCTCTACAGGCGTTTAACCTTTTTGTAACAAATGTTGCAATAAAAAGAAACGTATGTTACAATCTAAGTAAATTGAATCAATTTCTACATTGTCTGGGGGAAGGAGACTTGGATAAGATAAACAGTATAAAAATGGAGCGTGTAAGTTTCAAAAGCGGGGGTGAGGATATCTTAAAAAATATTAATGTAGAATTTGAAGCGGGCTATATCCATACTTTGATCGGGCCATCCGGTGCCGGCAAATCGACCTTGATCAAGCTAATCAACCGTTTGATAGACCCCACCGAAGGGAGGGTATTGATAAACGGGATTGATATCAATAATTTTGACGTCATAAACCTGCGCAGGAAAATAGGTATGGTTTTTCAACAGGCTCATTTATTCGATGGGACCGTTTCGGATAACATAAAATACGGCCCACTGCTCATGGGAGAAAAAAACATTGATGTAAAGTATTACTTGAATATAGTGGGTCTTGAAGAAAACTTCCAAAACAAAAATGTAAGCAATTTATCGGGAGGCGAGCAGCAGCGGATATCCATCGCCAGGACCCTTGCCAATAGGCCCGAGGTGATCCTGCTGGATGAGCCCACTTCAGCCCTGGATCCTACATCGACTCAGCTGATAGAGGAACTAATATTGCAGCTTAAAAATAAATTGAACCTTACATTCATATGGATAACCCATAACATGGAACAGGCTAAAAGGGTGGGAGATTTTACTTATCTGGTGGTAGGCGGGGAACTGGTGGACTGCGGCAGAACCGGGGAATTATTTGAATATCCCCGGAAGGAAATTACCAGGCTTTTTATCGATGGAAAGCTGACAGGGGGTAAATCAAAATGAATGCGATTTCGCTGACACTGGCATCAAGCCTTGTTCTAATATCGATATTTATCTCTTATTACCAAAAACTGGGTGTTGAAAAGGAAATAGTCGTTGGCACCATCCGAGCGGTTATTCAGCTCACAATCGTAGGATATATCCTTCATTACATTTTTGCCGCCAACAACTTCTTCTTTACACTGGCCATGGTGACGGTTATGATCATCGTTGCCGGCAACAATGCGGCAAAGAGGGGCAGGGGCATACCTGGGGTCTTTTATTACATAACCGTATCCATTGCTATCGGCACCGCCATAACTTTGGCCATATTGATATTATTTGGGACTGTTCATTTCAGGCCCCAGGAAGTGATACCGGTGGCCGGAATGATAATAGGCAATTCCATGGTATCATCAGGCCTTACAGTGTCGAGATTAAAAGATGAGATGAAGAACCGAACCCTGGAAATTCAAACGGCGTTAGCTCTGGGAGCAAGTGCCCGGCAGGCTGTCCAAAAGATACTGAAGATATCTCTCAAGACCGGTATGATGCCTACTATAGATGGTATGAAGACCCTGGGCATAGTCCAGCTCCCTGGCATGATGACGGGTCTTATCCTGGGCGGAGTTGATCCTATAAATGCAGTAAAATACCAGATCATGGTCACATTCATGCTGGCCTCCACCGTGGCCATTTCATGCTTTTGCGTAACATTTCTGACCTATAAAGAGTTCTTCACGCCATATCATCAGTTGAAAGTTGGGGTTAAGTAATTTTTTCTCTTGGTAACTTTTTTCTTTTGGTGGTATATTTCTTCCAAACTGGAATGAAACTGTGCCATATTTATTGCAATTTATTTTAAAATTTCTTTTAAAATAAAGAAGGATTTTTGTAATATACGTAGAATATATAAACATGGAAACGTTTCCAAAGGGATGATGAATTTTGAATATTACTATCAAGGACATCGCTAAAACAGCGGGAGTTTCTCCTTCAACTGTTTCACGGGTTCTTACCGGGAATATCCATGTGAGCGAAGAAACTCTTAAAAAGGTCAAAAGTGCTATTGAAAAACTAGGCTATAGGCCTAATGCCCTTGCAAGGAGTCTGGTAAGTAAAAGAAGCAGGACCATCGGTCTCATTATACCCGAAATAGGAAACCCATTTTATGCTGAAATTATAAGTGGCGTGGAGAAAGCTGCTACAAGGCAAGGTTATGGGGTTTTATTGATAAGTTATTCTCCGGACAACATTAAAAAAGATGGTATACAAACATTGCTTGAGCGCCGAGTAGATGGCATCATTCATGCCGGTCCTTTTCAAAATGATAAGCTTGTGCCAAGGTTAAAAAAAGAAGGGTTTCCATTTGTGCTGGTAGGAAGAAAAATAGATAATCTTGAGACAAACTGCGTTATAGCAAATGACCGGCATGCAGCTTACCAGGCCACAATGCACCTTTTAAACCTTAATCATAAGATCATCGGTTTTATTTTCGGTAACAATGAATCTTACAGTAGTATAGAAAAGTTAGAAGGTTATAAATTAGCACTGGCTGAAAGACAGATTCCTTTCAGGGAAGAGTTGGTTGAGCCTGGTTATTTGGAATTTAATGGTGGATATGAAGCGGCGTTAAGCCTTCTCAAGAAAAACCCTAAGCCTTCGGCTATTTTGGCCGGAAATGACGTTATGGCTCTTGGTGCAAGAGAAGCTATACTGGAAATGGGTTTAAGCATTCCGAAGGATGTGGCACTCATGGGATTTGATGACATTCCATGGGTATCCTTAAAAGGGCTTGAACTTACCACAATGTCGGTTCCAAGATATAAGATGGGATATCTTGCATGTGATTTACTTATAAAGAAAATAAACAAGCCTGATGACCATGAGGTAGAACAAATTGTTTTGGAACCGGAAATAAAAATCAGAAAGACTTGCGGATATTTTAAATAATTTTTTTACTGAATCGTGGTAACGTTACCAAAGGCTCAATAAAGTAGAACCTAAATTTATAAAGTATGAAGTTTTGACATATTCGTGGAGGTTGTATCAAATGAAGATAACGGATGTAAAACCAATCAAATTAAAGTTTTTTCCAAAAAGACCACCCAGGGATGGGCTGGCAGGGATCCCTTCAAGAGATGTTTTTCTGGTAGAGGTTTACACTGATGAGGGAATTACCGGGATAGGTGAATCATTTGCTCTTGGTTCTCTGGAGTCACTGGAGGCTATAGTGGAGGAAACGCTTAAACCACTGGTGTTAAACGAAGATCCTCTATTAATAGAAAAGCTATGGAATAAGATGTACAAGCAAACCTTTAGATACGGACGTCGTGGTATTGTACTGGCAGCCATAAGTGCTATTGATATAGCATTATGGGATATCATGGGCAAAGTAGCTCAAAAGCCGGTTTACAAGCTGTTGGGTGCCGCACATAATAAGTTGAAAGCATACGCCAGCGGTGGTTACTACATGGATGGTAAAGGACTTGAAGAATTGGCTGATGAGGTCAGGCAGTATAAGGACATGGGATTTTCAGCCGTCAAAATTAAAGTAGGTGGAGCTTCATTAGAGGAGGACATCGAAAGGGTTGAGACCGCAAGAAAGGCTCTTGGACCTAATATAAAACTTGCTATTGACGCAAACAACGCATGGGATTTTAATACTGCTTTGAAAATGGCAAGGGTCTGTGAAAAACTTGATATATTTTTCTTTGAAGAGCCAATTTCCTCTGATGATATACATGATAGTATCCGACTGGCTGACGCTACCGATGTACCCATAGCCGGCTATGAGACAGAACTTACGCGTTTTGGTATAAAAGAATTTATTACCCGAAACGCCGTAGATATTGTGCAGGCTGACGCTATCTGGACCGGCGGTATTAGCGAAGCGCGTAAAGTGGGAATACTTGCCGGCACATGGGGTAAACCGATAATTCCACACTTTTCAGCATCGGCAGTATCTTTGGCGGCAAACTTGCATTTCGGTGCATCGCTGGTCAATGTTGAATACTTTGAATATACTCTCGATGAAAATCCGCTTCGAGATGAACTTTCGTTGATAAAAATCCAGGTTAAAGACGGGTATATCTATTTACCGGACAAACCGGGTATAGGAGTGGAGTTAAACCAGGATATAGTTAAAAAATATAGTGTCTAAAAATGATATTGGGAGGTGATTTTTAAAGAGAATTATTTTCTCATAAGTTATTTTTAGAATACTTAATGATATTTTAAAGGAGGAAGAAAGTATGTTAAAAATGCAATTTAAGCTTTTTACATTGGTTCTTGTGCTGATGATGCTTGTAGTAGTAGGTTGCGGGACGTCAACAAAGACTCAACCGAACTCAGATACAAAAGCCCAGGACCAAAATCAAAATTCCGATAAAATTGTACTTAAACTCGCTCATGACCAGCAACCTAATCAAGGATATGGTATAGGTGTCAATAAAATGGTTCAGGAAGTTAAAGACAAGACTAATGGCAAAGTAGAAATTCAGGTCTTTGATAGAGGTGTTCTGGGAAATGAAAGGGATGTTGTTGAAGGCTTAAAAATGGGTACTATAGACATGGCCATAATAACAGCAGGGACATTAACTAATTTTGAACCTAAAATGGCGGCCATCAATATGCCCTTTATATTCAGAGATTGGGATCATGTCAATAAAGCATTAGAGGGTCCCATTGCTAATGAAGTTTTCCCTGCAATTGAAAGCAAACAAAAGATTAAACCATTAGCTGTTTATGCCCTTGGTTTCAGAAACATTGCCACTACTAAAAAAGAGATAAAATCTGTAGATGATCTCAAAGGCTTAAAAATACGTGTTCCTCAGGCTCCGGTTTTTCTTTCAACATTTAAAGCATTAGGAGCAAACCCGACACCCATGGCTTGGGGCGAACTCTACACCTCACTGCAAACCAATGTAGTGGACGGTTTTGAGAACAGTGCACAAGTAATGGACCAGTTTAAGATGTATGAAGTAACAAAATATCTCACCATCACCAATCATATATGGGAAGGTGGAGTCGTTCTGATATCTGATAAAGCATGGGAGAAGCTCACGCCGGAATTTCAGCAGGTTCTTCAGAATGCGGCACAAGAAAGCGCTAAATATCAAAGGGATCAAGTTAAAGCCCAGGACGAGGATATGATCAAGTCATTGAAAGATAAGGGGATGAAAGTTACTCAAATACCCAGGGAACAGCTTGAAAAGGTTGCAAAACCTGTATACGACGAGTTGGGTAAACAATACGGTATAGAATCGTTAATAAAAGAGATTCAAGGTTTGTAAATAGTCTAGGGCCGATTTCGGCCCTCATAAATTTTCTTCTGGTGGTGATAAAATGAATACACTTGGTGCCGTTCGACGTATTTTAATCAAGTTTTCAGAGACTATTGTAGTCACCATGTTCTTGCTGATGATAACGGTTTCTTTTATACAGGTGGTATCCCGTTATATATTCAATTACTCATTGAGTTGGTCTGAAGAAATGGCGAGATATCTTTTTGTTTGGATTGTATTTCTGGGGGCACCTATTGTTCAGGATAGAAATGCCCACCTAGGTGTAGATCTTTTACTATCGAAATTCCAGGGTAGAGCAAAGGTTATACTTCAAATGTTAATAAATATTGCGATAGGTATTTTTACCCTTGTTCTAATTCGTACAGGGGCAGGGTTAGTTCTTATGACGATGGACCAGCCTTCAGCAGCCTTGAAAATACCGATGGCTTATATATATTTTTCCATCCCTTTGGGAGCTGGGATAATGCTTTTAGTATGTTTCCATGATGTTCTTAAAAGCATTACAAATTTATCATTGAGAGGTGATACTGCGAAATGAGTTCTATATTACTTATTGTAGGTTTGATCGGCATTTTTTCAGGCATCCCTATAGCAGTAGCCCTTGGCCTTGGTTCCATCGTCTCCATTCTTCTGGTACCCGGTTTACCGCTTGAAGTTATACCACAGCGCATGATGGTAAATGTAGATTCCTTCCCTATGATGGCCATACCTTTCTATATACTGGCCGGCGAGATAATGAGCAGCGGTGGTGTATCTCGCAGGCTTGTTAATTTTGCAAGTGCTCTTGTAGGCCATCTTAGAGCAGGCCTTGCAATGGTAGGAATTGTATCAAGTGTCATATTCGCAGGGATATCCGGATCGGCCGCTGCTGATACTTCTGCCATAGGATCTATACTGATTCCATCTATGGTCAAGAAAGGTTATGATAAAGGCTTTGTTGCAGCTTTACAAGCCTGTGCTGGTGCATTAGGCCCTATAATTCCCCCGAGCCTCGTAATGGTTATCTACGGGTCTATAACGGGGATATCAGTTGCGTCATTATTCATCGGAGGAATTATCCCGGGGCTTCTTATAGGTGCGGGTTTAATGCTGATCACATATATTGTAGCGGGGAAGTTTAATTATAAAGGCGAAAAAAGAGTAAATTTTAAAGAATTTATCCGGGTTTTAAGAGAATCCATTCTTGCATTGTTTTTACCAGTGATAATAATAGGTGGAATAGTCCTGGGCATTTTTACCCCGACAGAAGCTGGAGTCATAGCTACGGTCTATGCTTTTGTAGTCAGCATCTTCATTTATAAGGAGCTTAAAATTAAGGATATACCCAAAATTGTTTTAAATGCATCCATAAACACGGCATCTATACTGTTTATAGTGGCCGCGGCTTCTGTGGCATCATGGATTTTTGCTAATGACCGTTTTGCGGACAGTATAGTAAAATTGTTGGGTATGGTAAGTGGCAATTATTATGTAACATTGTTTTTAATAATATTGTTCGTGTTATTAGTCGGAACAGTAGTTGAAACGGTTGCTGCGGCCATTTTATTAATTCCAGTGTTATTTCCTGTAGGTCAGGCGCTGGGGATGAATCCTATTCACTATGGCGTGGTCATAGTCATCGCACTGGTCTTTGCCGGTATAACACCGCCGGTAGGAGTACTTCTATACATTACCTCCAGCATTGCAAAGGCTTCTTTTAGTGAGACATTAAAATGGTTGCCGCCTTTTTTGGCAGTTTGTTTGATAGTGCTTTTTGCATCGGCTTATATTCCCCAGCTAGTTACGTTTTTACCGAATTTACTGATCCATTGATCTTTTCTATTCAGGATAAAAAAGTATTAGGTAAGGCCTTGATGCATGTAATTATAAAATCAAGGCCTCATTTTTTTATTTTCTATGTAAACAAAGACTATTTGAGTTAACGAAATGATTAGATTATAAGACATTAGAGATATGATGTTGTTTTCAGAAGAGAGTGGCCATATTAAAGAATACGTTATAACCGGGGGATGCCGTTTTCATGACTATACTGGAGGGTACCGGCCTTCATAAGCGCCTTGTATATGTAAAGATAAAAGATGGGTACGATTTTGAAAAAGTAGCGGAAGCCATCAAACAAGACCCGTATTTTGTTCATGATGAAGCCCATGTGTATTGCGTCGACGACGTTGAAAGCCTTATTGATGTGGGGCATGGTGTCCACATGGAAAGAAAAGGCGTGTCGGGTACAACTCACAGCCAGAGGATGGAATTCATCATGTCGGTAACAAACCCCGCAGCTACAGCCCAGGTCATGGTATCTGCCGCCAGGGCCAGCCCCAGGCAAAAACCCGAATGCTATACCCTGCCGGAAATCCCGCCCATTGATTATATTTTTGGGGAGAGGGATGTTTTGCTGCGGCGGTTGGCATAAATCGGCATTATGATAATATATAATATTTATTAACCATATTTTTTTGATTTTAAGATAATGAAAATTTGCGAGAAGAAATATATTAATTATATATAGAAAAAATAAAACACTAACAAAATAGGAATTATTAATTTTTTATCGAATTTAATTTAAACTAAAATAAAAAGGAGGTAAATTGACATGAAAGGTGTTTCTACAAAAAAGGTTTTTGTGCTGCTGGTGGTTCTAGCGATGATAGTATCGCTTATTGCTGGTTGCTCATCGGGTTCGACCACCCAGAAACAGGCAGGTAAGGCAGGGGGCGAAAAAACGCTTACCATTGCTTTGACTGCTGATCCCGGCACGGGTGACGTTCAATTGACTACCGATGATTATTTTATTCCTCTGAACATCTATGACCGCCTGGTGGAAGCCGTTACTACCGGTCCCGGCAAATCTGAATTAAAACCCGGTCTCGCAGAAAGCTGGGATGTATCTCCTGATGGCAAGGTATACACTTTTCATTTAAGAAAAGGTGTGAAATTCCACAATGGCGAAGAACTTAAAGCCGATGATGTGCTTTATACGTTTGATAGGATGTTAAACCCAAAGACAAAAGCCTTGAATACCGACTTTCTTGACATGATTGCCGGAGCAAAGGACAGAATGGATGGAAAGGCGGACTCTACCAGCGGTCTTAAGGTCATCGACGGTTACACCATAGAGATAACTCTGGCGGAACCATATGCTCCATTTCTTGCAAACCTTGCTACACCTGCGGGTTCCATCTACAACCGGAAGGCCACCGAAGCTGCGGGCGCCGATTTTGGCGTAAAGCCTGAAGCAACGGTAGGAACCGGTCCCTTCAAATTGTCGGGCTGGACCTTTAACAGTGAAGTGGTGCTGACCGCTAACAAGGATTATTTCCTGGGGAAACCAGATATCGATAAAATAGTCGCAAAGGTGGTTCCCGATGCCGAGACCCAGAGAATGATGTTCGAAAAGGGAGAACTGGATGTATTTGACTGCGACAATGCCCGTTCCCAGATACCTTATTTTACGAAGAACGACAAATGGAAGGATTATATAGTGAGCGGTCCCCGTGTTGGTACATATTACTATGCCATTAACGAATCTATCAAACCCTTTGATGATGTAAGAGTAAGAAAAGCGATTCAACATTCGATAGACAGACAGCTTCTTCTGGATAGACTTTATTACGGCACCGGAACCATAGCCAAAGGTATAATGGCTCCCGGCCTTGCGGGTTACAACCCGGATCTGCCCGGCATTCCCTATGATACTGCAAAGGCGAAGGAATTGCTTAAGGAAGCGGGTTATCCCGACGGCTTCAATATGACCATAGCCCAGATTACCGATTCGCCCAGCACATTGAAGATAAATGAAGCGGTCCAGGCCATGTTGAATGATGTGGGCATTAAGGCGGAAATAAACCACATGGACGAGGCCGCATATTTTGCCACCAGAAAAGAAGGGAAACTTCCCATGTATCAGGCGGATTGGTCAGCAGATTTCAATGACCCGGACAATTTCATATATACTTTCTTTGCTCCAAGAAACTCCGTAGCCAGGTCTTTCAATTATACTAATGCCCAGGTTCAGGCGGACCTTGAAAGAGCCCGGGTCATGACCAACATGGATGAACGGTATAAGCTGTATCAGGAAATTGAAAAGAAGATTGTATATGAAGATGCGGCGTGGGTGCCTTTGTTCCACTTGAACCACCTGTTTGTGGTACAGCCTAAAGTCAAAAACTTCAAGGTTTCATGGAACGGTTGGAGCAACATGCCCTACTACGAAGTCAAAATAGAACAATAGCGCAAAAGCAGGGCCCTGAACGAGCGTAAAGCAAGGTCAGGGCCCTGCCGTAAATCTATTACAACGGATTAGCCTGAATTGAGGTGAAATCATGACAGGATATATAATAAAAAGAATCCTGATATCTATCCCGGTAATCATAGGCATCACGGTAATAACTTTTTTTCTTTTGAACGTTGTTCCGGGAGATCCGGTGGTCTTGATGATGAAAGAACATATAAGTCCCGATGTGGTGGAAAGGGTAAAGGCCGAAATGCATTTGAACGATCCGGTTTATCTCAGGTATATAAAATATATGTGGGGAGCGCTTCATGGAGATCTCGGCAGGTCTTACAAACTTAACCGTGAAGTGGCAGATCTAATAGTTGACGCATTTCCGAACACGTTGAAGCTGTCGGTGGCCGCGGTGTTAATAGCATGGATAGTGGGCATACCGGCCGGCATAGTCTCAGCGGTAAAACAGTATTCTTTCATAGATAATTTTTTTATGGGATTTGCTCTACTTGGAGTGTCCATGCCGGTGTTCTGGTCCGCATTGATAATGCAGTACATCTTTGCATTAAAGCTGGGACTGCTGCCGGTATCGGGGTTTGCCGGGCCCCAGTATATCATCATGCCCGCCATTGTACTGGGCTGGAGTTCGGCGGCGTCCATCGCGAGGCTTACCAGATCCAGCCTGCTTGAAGTGATAAGGACGGATTATATAAGGACGGCCAGGGCCAAGGGGTTGAGGGAGTGGCAGGTGGTATTTTACCATGCATTGAAAAATTCCATGCTGCCTGTTGTGACAATAATGGCAATCCAGATAGCAAGCCTGCTGTCGGGAGCGGTGATAACCGAGAGCGTTTTTGGGATCCCCGGAATAGGCAGGCTTTCCGTAAATGCCATTCAAAACCGGGATATGCCCCTCCTGCAGGGTACTTTGATTTTTACGGTGGTACTTGTTATCCTGGGCAACCTCTTTGCCGATATCGCTTATTCATATCTTGACCCCAGGATAAAATACGAGTAAAGGAGGGGACCCGGATGATTGAATTAAACAAGAAAAACGTACCGTCACAGGAACTGGAATTTGATGAAGAGATGGAACTGCAGGGTACCACCTTTATAAGAGAAGTATGGTACAGATTCAGAAGAAATAAAATGGCCATGGTGGGCGCCATTACCATCATACTTCTCATTTTTGTCGCCGTTTTTGCTCCATGGGTTGCCCCTTACGACCCGTATAAAGTGGACTTAAAAGAACAGTTTATAGCGCCCGGCGCAAAATACTTTTTGGGCACCGATATGTACGGCAGGGATGTTTTGAGCCGGGTTATATTCGGGACCCGTATTTCTCTGATAATAGGTCTGGTGCCATCAATAATTTCCATGGTTCTTGGTTCTGTACTGGGTATAATATCCGGGTATTACGGCGGCAAGGTGGATACGGCCATCATGAGGGTCGCCGACATGGTTATGGCGTTTCCTTCTCTACTTCTGGCAATGGCGGTAATGTACACTCTGGGGGCTAATTTATACAACATTTTTATCGCTTTGAGCATCGTAGGTTGGGCCGGAACGGCCAGGGTGGTGAGGGCCCAGACGCTATCCATAAAAGAAAAGGAATTTGTGGAGGCGGCAAGAGCCATTGGAGTTAAAAACTGGATTATAATGATACGGCATATTTTTCCAAACTGTGTGGCACCGCTCCTGGTGCTTTTGACCCTTGGAATTCCCGAGGCGATCATGTCGGAAGCCAGTCTCAGCTTTTTGGGTGTAGGGGCGCAGCCGCCCACTCCAAGCTGGGGTCTCATGATCTCAAACGGCAAGGAATATCTTTTTTCCGCCCCATGGGTGGCCATTAGTCCTGGTTTTGCCATATTGATAATCGTACTGGCCTTCAACTTTCTGGGCGACGGTCTGAGGGACGCTCTAGATCCCTTTATGAAGCAGTAGAGGTGATAAAATATGAACAATGATGTACTGATAGATATTAAAAATCTCAAAACCTATTTTTATATGGATGAAGGTGTAGTGCCCGCTGTGGATGGAGTCAGCTTTAAGATAAATAAGGGAAAGACTCTAGGCCTTGTAGGAGAATCGGGTTGCGGCAAAAGTGTGACCGCTCTTTCCATACTGAAATTGATCCCGTCGCCTCCGGGCAGGATTGTGGAGGGAGAAATAATTTTTGAAGGCCAGGACCTGGTTAAAAAATCGGCGGATGAGATGTGTGCCATCCGCGGAAACGACATAGCGATGATTTTTCAGGAACCGATGACCTCGCTGAATCCGGTTTATACGGTTGGTAAACAGGTTGCAGAATCGTTGAAGATTCACCGCCACCTGACACCGAAAGAAGCAGAAGAAAAAACTCTGGAACTGTTCAACCTGGTAGGAATACCGGACCCGAAGAGGAGGTTGAACAATTATCCACATCAACTGTCAGGGGGTCTCAGGCAGAGAGTCATGATTGCCATGGCTCTGGCCTGCAACCCAAAATTGCTGATAGCCGACGAGCCTACAACGGCTCTTGATGTTACGATACAGGCACAGATCCTGCGGCTAATAAAACAACTGCAGGAAAAAATAAACATGTCGGTTTTGATGATTACCCATGACCTTGGCGTGATAGCGGAAGTTTCGGATGATGTCTGCGTGATGTACGCCGGGACAGCGGTGGAATATGCCGATGTATATACCATTTTTGACAAGCCGCTTCATCCGTATACCATTGGCCTCTACAACTCCATACCCAAACTTTCCCAGGATGAAAACAAGAAACTTTTCAATATACCCGGCGTGGTGCCAAACTTATTGCATCTGCCTGAAGGATGCCGGTTCTGGCCTCGATGCGGCGATGCAAAAGACATATGCAGACAGAAGAACCCGGAATTTTTTGAGGCGGAAAAAGGCCACCGGGTGAAATGCTGGAAATATCAGAAATAACCGAGGAGGTAATTTTTTTGGATGCACAGTTCCTGATCGAAGCAAAAGGTCTTAAAAAATACTTCTCCACAGAAGGTACCGGTCTTATCAAAAAAAATAAAGGCATTGTCCATGCTGTGGACGGTATAGATTTAATAGTTCGAAAAGGCGAGACTGTCGGCCTTGTAGGTGAATCAGGATGCGGCAAAAGCACTCTTGGAAGGCTCATATTGAGGCTGATAGAACCCACAGCCGGAGAACTCTTTTTTGAAGGGCAGAATCTATATAAAATAAGTGGAGAAAATCTTCGGCAGATGAGAAAAAAGATGCAGATTATATTTCAGGATCCTTATGCTTCGTTAAATCCCCGGATGCCTGTGGCAGACATAATAGGAGAACCACTTATAACTCATGGTATGGCCTATGGTAAGGAAAAAGAGCATCGGGTAATGGAATTGATGAAGATAGTGGGTTTGAGGCCATATCATATGAAACGTTACCCCCATCAATTCAGCGGCGGCCAGAGGCAGAGGATCGGCATTGCCAGAGCTCTTGCTTTAAACCCCGAGCTTGTAGTATGCGATGAACCGGTATCGGCCCTGGATGTTTCAATACAATCTCAGGTATTAAATCTTTTAAAGGATCTGCAACAAAAATTCAATCTAACCTATATTTTTATTTCCCATGATTTAAGGGTTGTAAAATACATTTCTGACAGGGTTTACGTTATGTTTCTCGGCAAGATAGTGGAGTCGGGAAAAACCAGGGATATATATAACAACCCGCTGCATCCGTATACAAGATTCTTGATGTCGGCGGTGCCCGAAGCCAATCCGCATATAAGGGACAGGGAGAGGGTTATCCTTGAAGGGGATGTGCCGAGTCCCATAAATCCTCCTTCCGGCTGCAGGTTCCATACCAGGTGTCCCATGGCGAAGGCCGTATGCGGTGAACTGGAACCTCCCCAGGTTGACATGAATGGTCATTTTGTAGCTTGCCATAGAATATAAAGTGGAATATAAACCCTGTTTTCTGCAAATTTATGGATTTTCCTGAAGAAAATCCATTTTTTTATTTATATTTAATATAACTCAATTAAAATATAATATTTCTATTGCTCCAGTTATAAAATAGACAATCAAATAAAAGTTATTAATATAACAAAGAAGGATTTTTTACAGAAGCGTCGAATTAATATTACAAAAGTTATGATGTGAAAATGTAATTACATATTCACATCACTACATATTTTAAAAGGGGGGGAAAGGTAGAAAGCGGTTTTTGAAAAAGGCTATACTAGAAGTGGTATTTTAAGGAGGTGGGGTCTGATTGCTTTCATGAATTTAAAGTGAGGTTCAAATATGGTAGATAATTTAAATGCTTCATTAAATCATGAAATATTAGGGAGGAAAAATATATGAAAAAAGTTTTATCCATTCTCCTGATAGTATTGATGGTGGGTTTGATTCTGGCCGGATGCTCAAGCAAGCAGGCCCAGCAGCCCGCACAACAGGAACAGGCTCAGCAGCAACAGCAGTCCCAACCGCAGCAAGAACAGGCCAAAAAAGATAAATATGAATTTGCAGTAATAGTCAAAGCTACCGACTCGGATTTCTGGCAGTATGTTTTAATCGGCGCCAATAATGCCGCAAAAGATAATCCGGCCATCCATGTGACCACATATGGCCCCCCTTCCGAAGCCGATATCGATAAACAGGTTTCGATACTGGAAAATGTGGTAAACCAAAAACCCGATGCCATAGTTATAGCTTCAACCAGCTCCGACGCAACGGTTCCCGCTCTTGAAAAGGCTCACGATCAGGGTATTAAAATCATAACCATAGACAACAAGGTAAAGACAGACAAAATCGATTCATTCCTGGCTACCGACAATATTGAAGCCGGTGGAAAAGCCGCACAAAAACTCGTGGATGAATTGAAGGCAAAGGGGATTCCGCTGAAAGGCAAGGTAGGTATCATTAGCGCTATGGCTGGAGTTCAGGTTTTGATAGATCGCGACAAGGGTTTTACCGACAAGTTGAAAGAACTTGCCCCTGACATTCAGATTGTCGGGCCGAGATATGTGGACAATGATGTGCTCAAAGCTGTAAGCGCCGCGGAAAATATTTTGACCGCCAATAAAGATGTCATCGGTTTCTTTGCGGACAACAACATGACCGGCGACGGGCTATCCAGGGTTATTACTGAAAGAAAATTGCAAGACAAAGTGGTGGCAGTGGCTTTCGACTCCGACCCCGAAGAAATTAAGGCATTAGAAAGCGGAGCCCTCAAGGCTTTGATTCTGCAGGATCCGTACGGCATGGGATACAAGGGCGTAATGAGTGCTTACGATGCGCTTCAGGGCAAGACTCTTGAAAAATACATCAACACGGGTTCGACTGTAGTGACCAAAGAAAATATGAATCAGCAGGAAATCAAGGAATTACTCGATCCCACATTGAAAAAGAAGTAAAATTAATCGGGATAGGGCTAAAAAAGCCCTATCCCCTTGTAAAAGGGGTTATGTTATGGCGGGACAGGAAATAGTAAGAATGGAAGGAATTACCAAAGAATTCCCCGGAGTAAGAGCTCTTTCAAACGTCAACCTAACGGTAAAAAAAGGAGAAGTACATGCGATAGTAGGAGAAAACGGCGCCGGAAAATCCACTCTGATTAAAATACTCATGGGAGTATACCAGAAGGACAAAGGCAAGATTTTCATAGAAGGCAGAGAGGTAAATATCGCAAATCCCCTGGTGGCTAAAGAATACGGTTTGGGGGCCGTTTACCAGGATATTACACTGGCTCCCCATCTTTCCGTGGGAGAGAATTTCTTTCTGGGCAAGCTGCCGGTCAAAAACGGCCTGATAGATTGGACCACTGTATACAAAGTAACCGAAGAAACTCTAAAAAAACTGGATATAAATATTGATCCGAGAAAAAGATTAAAAGACCTGCCGGTAGCCCAGCAGGAAATGGTAGCTATTGCCAAGATGATTTATGAAAAGGTCAAGCTTGTAATTTTCGATGAGCCGACGGCGCTATTGACCAATGAAGAAACTCAGAAACTATTCGAAATCATAGATAGGTTGAAAAAAGACGGAGTAGGGGTCATATATATCTCACACAGACTTGAAGAAATATTTGGCATATGCGATACTGTGACGGTCTTGAAAGACGGCGAGTGGGTGGCCACGGTACCGGTGTCGGAGGTCAAAGAAGACCGCCTGATATCCATGATGGTGGGCCGTGACATAAAGGACATATACTCCATAAAACAATACAATACCCGGGATGTAGTGCTCGAAGTAAAAAATTTGACCAGAGAACCGAGGTTCAGAAATATTAATTTCAAACTTTATAAAGGCGAAATACTGGGAATGTTTGGCCTGGTAGGGTCTGGCAGGACCGATATAGTCCGATGCATTTTTGGGGCCGACAGGGCCGATGCAGGAGAAATATATGTGGGTGGCGTCAAGCAATCGCTGAATTCACCCATAGATGCAATAAAGGCTGGAATCGGTTTTTTGCCTGAAGACAGAAAATTGCAGGGCCTGGCTTTACAGCTTCCGGTTATGACAAATACAAACATTGTAATATATGAGAATATATCAAAGTTCGGAATTATTGACGGAAGAGAAGAAAAGAAGAGAGCGAAAAAATATGTCGAGGAATTAAATATTAAAACTCCGTCCGTCTATCAGAAAGTAAAAAAGTTGAGCGGAGGAAACCAGCAAAAAGTGGTAGTATCGAAATGGTTGAACGCTGAGAGCAAAATATTCATATTTGATGAACCTACGGTCGGGGTTGATGTGGGCGCAAAACTTGAAATCTACAGATTGTTTGAAAACCTTACATCCCAGGGGGCGTCTATTATCTTGATTTCTTCCTATCTGCCGGAGGTCATGGGCCTTGCAAAGAGAATACTGGTCATGTATGAAGGAAATTGCACCGGCATAGTAAACAGGAATGAAGTTACAGATGAAGACATACTCAGATTGGCTTCAGGATTATCGATAGAGGGCAACAACTGAATGCAGGAGGGTATCCGATGAGCATCAATTCAAGCGCTAAAAAAATATTAGGCAAAGATAAATCTTTATCGGAAGGAACTATAATAATAGTTTTTCTGGCTCTTTTTGTACTGCTTTCCGTAGCGGTAAACGGTTTTTTTACCGCCAACAATCTTTCAAACCTGGTAAGGCAGACTTCAATTAACGGCGTCATAGCTCTGGGCATGACATTTGTAATAGTATCCGCCGGAATCGATCTGTCGGTAGGTTCCGTAGTGGGATTTTCCGGCATGTTTGCGGCGATTTTAATGACGCAAATGGGTATGAGCGCCGCAGTTTCAACAATACTCGCTCTGATTGCCGGGACTTTGGTTGGCCTGATAAACGGCATCCTGATCTACGACGGGAAAGTGCCGCCCTTTATTGCCACATTAGGCACGATGACTGTATTCAGAGGAGTCATAATGCTGATCAGCGGAGCGAGAATGGTATCGGGTCTTCCCAAATCATTCGTGAATTTTGCTCAGACAAGTTTTTTGGGAATGCCTTCGCTTTTTGTTGTATGGGTTGTAATGATTCTGATTTCATCGTTTATCATAGCTAAAACCAGATTCGGCCGCAACATCTATGCTATCGGCAGCAATACGGAGGCCGCCAGGCTCAGCGGCATCAATATCCGAACAAATATGTACATGATATACGGCTACAGTGCATTGATGTCTTCCATTGCCGGCATCATGCTGGTGTCCCGGCTGGCCAACGGAATCCCCACTGCCGGGGGCGGATATGAATTGGATGCCATTGCTGCTGCAGTCATCGGCGGCGCAAGTTTGAACGGTGCCGAGGGTTCTATTATCGGAACGGTTGTGGGCGCCATGTTGATGTCGACTCTGCGCAATGCGGGGGACCTGCTGGGCATTGATCCGTTTATCCTTCAGATATTGATCGGTGCTTTGATTGTGGCGGCCGTCTTGATCGACCAGGTAAAAAAGCAGAATAAATAGAATTAATAAAGGTAAAAGAGGTGACAACCATGTTAAAGAGACGAATCGGAACTACGGAATTGGAAGCATCGGTCATCGGTTATGGTTGCTGGGTTATATCGGGCAGCGATTTCTGGACGGGTACCGGGGACGAATCATCGATAAAAGCTGTTCAGACAGCTTATGACATGGGGATCAACTTTTTTGACGTCGCTCCGGTATACGGTTTCGGCCACGCGGAGGAACTCCTGGGCAAAGCCTTAAAAGGAAAGAGGGGAAAGATCATAATCGCCTCGAAATGCGGGCTGGTTTGGGACGATCAAAAAAGAATAACAAACCTGCTTTCAAAGCGGAGCATTTTGAAAGAAATAGACGACAGCTTGAGAAGACTGGGGACCGATTATATAGATATATACCAGATGCACTGGCCCGATTACAATACGCCGATTGAGGAGACCATGGACGCATTGAATCAGATAAAAAAGGAAGGGAAAATAAGATATATAGGCGCATCGAATTTTCCCGTCAAACTGCTTAATGAAGCAAGAAAATACGGGGAAATAGTATCGCATCAATGCCTTTACAACATGATAGATAGAAACGCCGATTTTTATCACAACATACCGCTTTATTACAGGACCGAGGAAGAGATTATTCCTGACTGCAAAGAGAATAAAACGGCTTTTATACCTTACAGTCCTCTTTGCCAGGGACTATTGACAGGAACCTTTAAACCCGGGGAAAACTTTGATGAAAAGGATGTGAGAAATGCCAATCCGGAACTTAAAGGCGAAAAACTTGCCAGGAATCTTCAAATCGTAGAAGAGTTAAAAAAAGTCGCAGAAAGGATAGGTAAGCCGCTTTCTCAAATAGCCCTCAACTGGCTGATTAAAAATGAAACGGTAACCACCATCATTGCCGGAGCCACAAAAACCGCACATATAAAGGACAATGTAGAAAGCGCCGCATGGGAGCTGGATAATGAAACATACAAAGAAATCAACACAATTCTTGATAAATATCAAAAAAAGTAATATGTTTAATGTAGAAAATATTATAGCAAAGGAATGAAATAATGAATCTGGAAGCCGCAAAACTTAACAAAGACATACCTGTGCCGCTTTATTACCAGCTAAAAGAAATACTGCTGTCATATATTCACAAAAATCAGCTGAATGCCGGTGATCCTATTCCCACGGAAATTGAACTTTGCCAGATTTTTAATATCAGCAGGCCCACTGTAAGGCAGGCCATCAATGAATTGGTGAGAGAAGGATATCTGAAAAAAATAAAGGGTAAGGGGACATTTATCACCGAACCGAAAATCAATCAGGAGTATACTCACAGAATCATAAGCTTCAATGATGAGATGATACAAAAAGGTCTGGTTCCAAAAACAAAAGTTTTAAAACAAAGATACATTGCATCCGATGAACAGGTGGCAAAAAAGTTGAATTTAACCGTGGGAGAAGAAGTCTTTCACTTAAAAAGGCTGCGCTACACCAACGACGAGCCGATTGTCTTTTTAGACAGCTACGTACCGCTAAAATTGTGTCCCGGGATCATCGAAATTGATTTTGTGAACAATTCTCTTTATGCCACTTTTGAACAAAAATACGGTATTATCGTCAAAAGAGCTGTAAGGTCTATTGAAGTCGATTTGGCGGGGGAGTACGAGGCAAAGCTGCTGCATATAAAGGAAGGGGCTCCGATTCATTATTTTGAAACGGTGGCTTATAATCAGGATAATGTAGCCGTCGAATATACGATTTCCCGTTACAGGGGAGACAAGAGCAAGTTTATAGTGGAGCTTGTCAATGCCTAAATTATTTACTAAATTTTAATGTTATTGGGAGGTCATCGCAATGCCGAAATATCTTCTGGCACATGATCTGGGGACTTCCGGAAACAAGGCTACTCTGTACACGACCGATGGCGAACTGGTAGCGAGCAGGACATATCCATATGATACGAAATATTTCAATGCCAATTGGGCGGAGCAGAATCCCGACGACTGGTGGCAGGCGGTCTGCATTTCCACCGGGCAGCTCATCCGGGGCATAGACCCGAGCCAAATAGCATGCGTTTCCTTCAGCGCGCAGATGATGGGGTGCCTGTGTGTTGACAGGCAGGGAAGGCCTTTGAGAAATTCAATAATTTATTCAGACCAGAGGGCGGTAAAAGAGACGGATAAAATACTGCAACACATAGACGCCATGGATTTTTATAAAATCGTGGGCCACCGGGCCAGTCCTTCCTATTCCCTGGAAAAGCTGATGTGGATCAAAAACAACGAACCCGACATTTATAAAAATACTTACAAGATGCTGAATGCAAAAGACTATATCGCTTTTAAACTGACCGGCAAAATGGTTACGGATTATACGGATGCGTCCGGAACCAATGCCTTTGATTTAAACACTTACAAATGGTCGGATAAAATAATCGATATCGCCGGTATAGATGAAGACAAACTGCCGGAAGCTCGCGAATCCACTTTTGTCGTAGGTGAGATAACAAAGGAAGCAGCGGAAGAAACGGGTCTAAAAGAGGGCACACCGGTGGTCATCGGCGCCGGGGACGGTATGTGTGCTTCGGTGGGTGCGGGATGTATCAAGCCGGGGATTGCCTACAATTATGTAGGGTCATCGTCATGGATAGGGATTACATCAGAAAAACCCGTATATGATGTGAAAATGAGGACTATGACGTGGGCCCATGCCGTTCCCGGCTACGTCAATCCCATAGGGACCATGCAGACCGCCGGTACGTCGTACAGCTGGCTTAAAAATGAGATTTGCAAAATTGAGACAAAAGAGGCGCTGGAAAAAGGCGTAAGTCCGTATGAGATAATCAATGATGAAATAGAAAAGTCTCCTCCCGGGGCCAGGGGAATCCTGTTTTTACCCTATCTCCTCGGTGAAAGGACACCTCACTGGAATCCCAATGCCAGAGGTGCTTTTATAGGAATAACCGTCGGGCATAAACGTGAAGATCTGTTGAGGGCTGTCATGGAAGGAGTGACATACAATTTAAATACTATAGTGAATATCTTTAAAAATTACGTTCCAATCGACAGCATGATTGTCATTGGCGGAGGGGCCAAAGGGAAAGTATGGCGCCAGATGATGGCGGATATATATGGCGTGAAGATATTAAAGCCCAATTATCTTGAAGAAGCCACATCCATGGGAGCGGCCGTCATCGGCGGCATAGGAGTCGGTGAATTCAAGAGCTTTGACGCCATAAATAAATTTATAAAAATTGAGAGTGAACATGACCCCGACCCTTCAAAAAGAGAAATTTATAATAAAACATATCAAGTTTTTCTTCATTCATATGACGCTTTGACGGGTATATATGAAGAACTGGCTAGACTTTAACTGCACTTTAATCGAAGGAATGTGATAACAGCATGAAAATACTGGTGACACCCAGGTCCTTTGCTAAACATGATCCAAAACCCCTGGAGATGCTTCTCGAAAAAGGCTTTGAAATAGTGCAAAATCCGTATCAAAGGCCGCTCGTGGAAGAGGAAATAACCGAGCTTATAAAAGATGTAGACGGCGTAATAATAGGCGTTGATCCTCTTACAAGAAATGTCCTTGAAAAAGCTGAGAATCTAAAAGCCATATCAAAATACGGTGTCGGTGTCGATAACATTGACCTTGATTATGCAAAAGAGCGGGGGATAAAGATATCAAGGACCGTTGGAGCCAATTTTAACGCTGTAGCGGATTTTACCGTATGTCTTATGCTGGCAGTTGCCAGGAAAATCAATGTAATCGACAGGGAGTGCAGAAGAAACAACTGGAACAAAATCATGACGATGGAAATATATGGTAAAACGCTCGGAGTAGTTGGAACTGGCAATATAGGCAAAGGTGTAATTAAAAGGTCAAAAGGTTTCGATATGAATATCCTTGCCTATGATGTTTATCCGGATGAAAAATTTGCTAAAGAATACGGCGTGAAGTATGTGAGCCTTGAAGAGCTGTACAAAAACGCCGATGTAATTTCACTTCATGTGCCTTTGACGGAAGATACTTACAAAATGATAGGAAAAAGAGAACTTCATATGATGAAGAAAAATGCCATATTGATTAACACTGCCCGGGGTGGCCTCATTGATGAGGAGGCTTTATATGAAGCGTTAAAAGAAAATGTGATATACGGTGCAGGCATCGACGTTTTTGAGCATGAACCGCCGACCAATAAAAAGCTCTTTGAGCTGGACAATATGGTAATCAGTTCTCACAATGGGGCTTCTACTTACGAGGCGGTGGATAATATGGGGCTGATGGCTGTGGAAAATCTTGTAAGGGACCTATTTTCTTGAGGTCAAATATTCAGACTGTTCTCGGGCTTATCCCGAAAGAAAAACTGGGTTTTTGCCACAGCCATGAGCACTTATTCATAGCCCCCGGGAAGTCGGAAAAGGTAAATCCGGCTTTGAGAATAGACGATTTGGGCAGGACCGTAGAAGAACTGAAAATGTATAAAAATTTGGGCGGTCAGAGTATTGTGGATGCGCAGCCGGTTGGATGCGGAAGGATGGCCGAATATCTGGCCGAATCATCCGAAAAGGCGCATGTCCATATAATTGCTTCTACGGGATTTCACAAGATGATTTTTTACGATGAGGACCATTGGATTAAAAACATAAATGAGGATAAACTGGCGGATATTTTTATCCATGAGCTTGAAAAGGGTATGTTTACAGACGGAGATTATAAAGCGCCGGAAAAGGCAATTTCATCGAAAGCGGGCATAATTAAAACTGCTTCTGACAGTGAAGGCATAACGGATGAATACAAAAAACTATTTCTGGCCGCTGCCAGAGCCTCCAGATGTACCGGTTTTTGCATCTTGAGCCACACGGAAATGGGAAAACATGCCCTGGAACAAATAGAACTTTTTGTAAAGGAAGGCGTGAACCCGGATTCCATCATAATCTGCCATCTTGACAGAGATTTGAGCGACATGGGATATCACAGAGCTGTGGCGGAAACCGGAGTATTTATGGAATATGATACTATAGGCAGGTTTAAATATCACAGCGATCTGGAGGAAGCAAAATTCATTGTAGAGATGGTTGAATCGGGTTTTGAAAACAAAATATTGCTGGGCCTCGATACCACCAGGGAGAGGCTGCTAAGCTACGGTGGCAGTATAGGCCTGGGATATATAAAGCAAAAGTTTATACCGCTGCTCCTGGAGCTGGGTATAACGCAAGAAATGATAGAGAAATTTACAATAATAAACCCATCAGAAGCTTTGGCAAAAAGGAGTGAAACCGTATAGAATGGCTGTAGAATTACCGAAAAAGGCAACACAACCGACAATGTATTTCATTGGAGTCACTACAAAGCAATCTTCAATAATGAAAGTTTTTCCTCTGTGGGCAGAGGAACTGGGGCTCAAAGATGCGGTCCTGAAAGGGATAGATATGGAGATCCATGCAGATCCGGATGATTACAGGAAGGTAGTGGACTTTATCAAAAATGATGAACAATCTCTGGGAGCGCTGGTTACAACTCATAAGATTGATTTGTACAATGCCGCCAAAGATATGTTTGAATATCTGGACCCCTATGCGAAAGCCTTTGGAGAATTATCTTCCATATCGAAAAAAGAAGGCAGACTGGAAGGCTACGCGAAGGACCCCATTTCAAGCGGATTGGCGCTGGAAGCGTTTTTACCGGAGGATTACTGGAGGAGTTACGGCGGTGAGGTTTTCATTATGGGAGCCGGAGGAAGCTCCATTGCGGTAACATCTTACTTGATTAACAAAAAGCATAATGGAAATTATCCTTCAAAAATAATCGTTTCCAACAGGAGCAAACCCAGGCTGGTTTCCATGGAAAAAATCATTAAACAATTAAATCCGCCGATTCCCATTGAATATCACTTGTGCCCCCAGCCAGAGGACAATGATAAACTGCTTGAAAAATTAAAACCTCATTCACTTATAATCAACGCCACAGGCCTGGGGAAAGACAGGCCGGGATCGCCGCTGACCGATGCATGCGAATTCCCCCGGGACAGCCTCGTATGGGAGTTTAACTATAGAGGGGATCTGGATTTTATGCATCAGGCTTTAAGACAGAAAGATAATAAAAATCTATATGTGGAAGATGGATGGATATACTTCATACACGGATGGACTCAGGTTATTGCCGAAGTGTTTCACATCGATATCGACAGCGCAAGATTGAAGCGGCTGAGCGAAATTGCGCAAAGCTACAGATGAGACATGGGAGATGGCAGAAATGAACGAAATATTGAGACCGTTTGATATTGATTTTGATTTGACAACCGGCTTGTCCAGGTTAAAAAAAGCCTCAAAAAGATATCTTTCAAATATGGCGGACATGTTCTATGACACCGAAAAAGCCGGTGATATCTTGAAAAATGAAGACCCCCTCATTTATGAATTTTATGAGATGGGGATTCCTGAAACTGTCGGAGACATCGCCTTTGGTACCAGCATTGTATATCCGGGGAAAATCGGCAATGAATACTTTATGACAAAAGGCCACTTCCATACGGTATTGGAAACGGCAGAGGTTTACTTCTGCATAAAAGGAAAAGGCTATATGCTGATGGAAACCCCTGAAGGCCAGTGGGACGCTCAGGAATTTGCCCCGGGTAAAGCCGTATATGTCCCCAAAAGATGGGCCCATAGAAGCATCAATGTGAGCCCGACCGAGCCTTTAATTACATTTTTTGCCTTCAGGGCCGATGCGGGACACGATTATGGAACGATAGAAACAAAAGGGTTCAGAAAACTTATTGTCGAAAAGGACGGCAGACCTGTGGTAATTGACAACCCCAGATGGAGTTAAAAAATATTTTTTGGGGAGTTTTTTATGAAACTTCAATTATCGTGTGATCTTATCAGCATTGATCGTGCTGTCAAGCTGGCGGAAGACATACTGCCCTTTATAGATATAATAGAAATGGGAACGCCTTTTTTATTGCAAAACGGTATAAATGCAGTGAAGACATTCAAAGAAAGATTTCCGACCAAACTTATTCTTGCCGATATGAAAATCATGGACAGCGGATATGAAGAGGCAAAGATGGCTTTTGAAGCGGGAGCGGATATCGTCACGGTGCTGGCGGTATCCTCGCCCAATACAATTCGAAACGCCATTGTGTGTGCGAAAGAGTTTGGCAAAGAGGTAATGGCGGATATGATAGAAGTGAAGAACATTATAGAAAGAGCTAAATTCCTGCAAGATTTGGGAATAGATTATATTTGCGTGCACACCGCGGTGGACAATCAGAAATCCGAAAACCCGCTGGCAGATTTGTATACGTTAAAACAAAGTATTGAAAATGCAAGGTTGGCAGTAGCCGGTGGAATCAAACTTGAAAACATAGATGCTGTTATATGTGAAAAGCCCGATATTGTCATAGTGGGCGGGGGCTTGACCAAAGCGCCCAATCCCCGGGAGATTGCAAGAGCCATGAAAGAAAAAATGGAAAATATAAGCAGGATAGGTAAAGATGATGAAATTTGCGGAGTATAAGAATAAGATCCTCAATGAAATTTCCCTGACCCTCGATGCGGTGTCGGAGGAAAAGGTCGATGAGCTGACAGAAGCCATACGTTCCGCCGGCAGGATTTTTGTTGACGGCGCGGGAAGATCCGGATATATGATGAGATGCTTTGCCATGAGGCTGATGCACATCGGCTTTTGCACATATTTTCTGGGCGAAACGGTTACTCCCGGCGCAAGAGAAAAAGATATATTGATAATAGGCTCAGGTTCGGGCGAAACAGGTTCGCTTGTCGCCAGGGCGAAAAAGGCAAGAAAGATTGGGTGCAAGATCGCAGTCATTACCATATCGGGTTGCTGCAGTCTAGGCAGCCTGGCTGATTGGGTTATTGAAATTCCGGCTCCCACGGCAAAAATAGAAACTGAATATAAATCCATTCAGCCCATGGGAAATTTGTTTGAACAGGCTCTTTTGTTGACATGCGAAATCATGATTATGAAAATCATGGAGAAGACCGGAATTTCATCCGACGAAATGTTTAAAAACCATGCCAATTTAGAATAAAAGGGAGGAAGTTGGAATGATAAAAAAGGGAATCCTTCATCCGCAATTGAAGCATGTTTTGACATCGATAGGCCACCAGGATTATCTTGCCATGGTGGACTCCGGATACTGCGTCCCACTGGGGGTCGAGAGAGTGGACCTGGCATTTCTGCCAAATATTCCGACAATGCTTCAGGTTCTGGATGGCGTTCTGGATGAGCTTGCCGTAGAAAAAATAATACTGGCGGAAGAGATTCACGAACATGCTCCGGAATTTTTAAAAGAGATTAAAAAAAGATTTCCCGATAATTTCCCCATTGAGTTTGTGCCGCACGTGGAATTGAAAGAAATAATAAAGCAATCCAAAGCGGTAGTACGCACCGGCGATTTCGGGACCCATTACGGCAACATGGTTCTTGTGGCGGGTTGCGTATACTAAAATTGATTCGGAGGAGTATCTATGAAAAAGCCAAAAATAACTGTGCTCGGCAGCTTTGTGGTCGACTTAATGAGCAGGACTCCCCATTTGCCCGCAAGGGGTGAGACCGTGTTTGGAGGGCCTTTTAAACTGGGGCCCGGAGGAAAAGGCTCAAATCAGGGGGTTGCCGCTCATAAGGCGGGAGCCGATGTGACAATGGTCACAAAACTCGGGAGAGATGATTTTGCCCAAATTGCCTTAAATAGCTTTAAAAGTGTAGGAATGAGGACAGACTATATATTTTTTGACAATGAACATGAGACAGGCGCAGCCCTTATCATGGTTGAAAACGGCACCGGGGAAAATGAGATCGTGGTTTCCATAGGAGCGTGCAATTACATTACCGATGACGAAGTGGAATCGGTAAGGGAAGAAATAAGGAATTCGAAGCTGTTGTTGACACAGCTGGAAACAAATTTAAGTGCGGTATATAAGGCAATCGACATAGCCAACGAATACGGAGTAATGGTCGTTTTAAATACTGCTCCCGTTCAGCCTGTTCCCGAGCAAATATATAAAAAAGTCGACGTTTTGACGCCCAATGAGACCGAGGCATCGATTCTGTCGGGGATTGAAATAAAAGATATAGAAGGGGCAAAAAAAGCCGCCGAGTATTTTGTTGAGAAAGGGGTAAAATCTGTCGTCATAACTCTGGGTTCGAATGGGGTATATGTAAAATCGCCGGAATTTGAGGGCCATGTTCCCGCTTTTGCGCTGGACAACGTAATCGACACCACTGGCGCCGGTGATGCCTTTAACGGCGGGTTTGCCACGGCTCTGGCGGAAGGCAAAAGCATAAAAGAGGCAGCCATTTTTGGAAATGCCGTGGCCGGAATTTCGGTCACTCGGATAGGAACCGCTCCTGCCATGCCCTGGAGAGAAGAAGTCGAAGAATTTTTAAAAAAGCATTTTTACGAAGGTGATAAAAAATGAGCAGAAAACTTGCAAAATTCATCGATCATACACTGTTAAAACCCGAAGCGACATCAGACCAGATCAAAGCCCTGTGCAAAGAGGCAATAGAATACGGCTTTGCTTCCGTCTGTATAAATCCGTGCCGGGTAAAACTGGCTTCAGAGCTGTTGAAAGGTACAGATGTGAAAGTATGTACGGTGATAGGATTTCCTTTAGGAGCCGCAACTCCGGAAGTTAAAGCCTTTGAGACGAAAAACGCCATTGACAATGGCGCCAGCGAAGTGGATATGGTGATGAACATCGGCGCCATGAAAGAAAAGGATTACGAACTGGTGGAAAAGGATATTCGAGCAGTCGTGGAAGCCGCCGGTGGAAAGGCGATTGTTAAGGTGATTTTGGAGAATTGTTTGCTGGAAAAAGACGAAATAAAAAAAGCATGCGAAATCTGTATTAAAGCCGGAGCGGATTTTGTCAAAACTTCCACCGGTTTTAATAAATCCGGTGCAACTCTGGAGGATGTAAAATTGATGAAGGAAACGGTGAAGGACAGAGCCGGGGTAAAAGCCGCCGGAGGCATCAAAGACGCAATAACCGCAAAAGCCATGATCGAGGCGGGAGCATCCCGGTTGGGCACCAGTTCTTCAATAAAAATTGTTTCTGAAATGGAAGACTAGATAAGTTATCATTTTTAATTCAATGTAAAGGAGCGTTATGTGGATGAAAAAGGGCGGTATATTAAACAAAAGACTGAATGAGGTCATCGCTAGCCTCGGTCACATGGATACGATAGTCATATGTGACGCCGGTTTGCCTATTCCCGATGAAAATCAGAGAGTGGACCTGGCATTCGAACCGGGAACTCCAGGACAAATCCAGGTATTGAAAGCCGTATTAAATGAAGTTGTAGTTGAAAAAGTAATTATGGCTGAGGAAAGCAAGAAAGTAAGCCCGGAGATGCACGAAGAGATATTAAAATTACTTGGCGATAAAGAAATTGAATATGTACCCCATACCGAGTTTAAGGAAAGAAGTAAAAAGTCAAAAGCCATCATCAGAACCGGAGAATTTACTCCGTATTCGAATGTCATGCTGGTATGCGGCTGCGCTTATTAAAAAAGGAGAAAAGAAAATGGAATGTAATGTTACATTGAAAGACCTGGCGGGAATGATCGACAACACTAATTTGAAAGTTGATGTTCAAAGAGAAGATCTGGAAAAATTATGCAAGGAAAGCATAAAGTATGGATTTAAATCTGTTGCCGTCAATCACTCTTCAATAAAATACTGCAGGCAATTGCTGGCGGGAACAGGTGTGGGAATTGTCACCGGCGTAAGTTATCCCCTGGGTACCAATACTCTGGAAGAAAAACTTTTTGAAACAAAACATACGATAGAAATAGGCGCCACTGAAATAGATTATGTGATAAACATTTCCGAACTTCGGGCAAAAAATTATGACTATATGAAAAAAGAGATGGAAGAAATACTGAAAGTATGCAGGCAAAACAACGTATTATGCAAAGTTATACTTGAAACTTATTATTTGACAGATGATGAAATCATAGCAATGTGTAAAATAGCATCTGAAGTTAAACCGGACTTTATAAAGACATCAACAGGACAGATTCAGGGCGGCGGAGCCAGAGTGGAACACGTAAGCCTGATTAAGGAAGCCCTGGGTGACAGTGGAGTTCAGGTTAAAGCCGCGGGCGGAATTAAGACTCTGGAAGACGCTCTGAACATGATAGAGGCAGGAGCGACAAGACTGGGGACAAGTTCGGGAACTAAAATCATGGAAGAATATATGGAAAGGTTCAGCTAGCATTGTTACAGGCGGTTCCTCCGGAAAAAATTAAGAAAGGAACCGCCACATTTTATTTTATATTTGTTTAATATATTTCTTGTGATATAATAGCTGAAAAGAAATAATTTAAGAATATATATTATCTCAATGAATGAGATTTTTGTCGTTTTAGTAAAAATTGTTGGTTCAGTATATGAAAGGGTGCGAAATATGAGTTTTAATTAAATTCGAAAATATTATTCAAAAAGGTGAAATGTATGGATTACCAATCTTCCGTAATAGAACTTATCGATGAAGGTATAATAGCCATAGATTCCATGGCGCACATCAAGATTTACAACCGTATGGCCCGAGACATTTTCGGGCTTAATCCCGACGAGGGCCCCGGACACCCGGAAGGAAGGATCGCTGAAGGGGATATTGTCATTATTGCAGACAACCTGCTGGGCGCCGATGACGGTGGACTTGAACCGGAAGATTTGAGGGTTATAGGGATAGAACCGTCGGAGATAGAGAGAGGAGATGCCGTCGTAGCCATAGGGACGGTGGGCGGCGGAACTGGAAGCGGCGTATTCAACAGGCTGGATAAAAAGATACCGGCAGAACGTCTTTCGGTTGAGACCTCAATAGACGGTTTAAAGCTCAAAGCGCAGATTGATTTTGATCTGAAACGCTTGAGGGTAACGGTAGACAGCAGCCATTACGATTATGTTTTTCGCTGGGCTGCAGGCCACATGATTATAGTTGATGGGACAAGCCACCAGGTTAAATTTTATCAGACCCGAGGCTACACGGCTCGGCAAGAAGAGCTCAAGGCGGTTTTGTATGGCAAACCTTTTCGGGGAAAGGGGAAATACGGCCAGGTCTTTCAGGTGCTGGAAAAACATATAAACGAGATTCACCCCGACTCGCATATAATCCGGGGTTTGATGGCCGTTGCCCGAGGCGAAAGCTGTGAGGTGAGGGGCCTGGAGTCCATGATTAACGGCATTCCTGTGAGATGTTCCATGGAACCTCTTGTGATCGAAGGTAAAAAGGTTGGCGCTTTTTTGAAAGTGCTGGATATAACCGAGCTTAAAGCTCTTCAAAATGAGCGCCAGAAAGTTTTAACATCCCTGGAGAATCTTGAAAACCGCATAAAAATTGAAAGGATTCAAAAGGAAGCTTTCAGGGACATAGTTGGAAGCGGCGAGAAAATCCGACGGGTGGTAGAAATGGCAAAAAAAGCCGCGGAAACCAGTTCGACAGTGCTTCTGACCGGGGAAAGCGGCACCGGCAAGGGACTTTTTGCAGAGGCCATACACCGGGCCAGTTCTCGTAGAGACGGTCCCTTTATATATGTCAACTGTGCTTCTATTCCAGAAAATCTGCTGGAAAGCGAGCTTTTCGGCCACGAAAAGGGTGCTTTTACAGGGGCTGTCGCTGAAAAGCAGGGGAAATTCGAACTGGCTGATGGCGGTACCATTTTTCTTGATGAAATAGCGGAACTTCCGCTCACTCTTCAGGCAAAGCTCCTCCATGTCATACAGAAGAGAACTTTCACGCGGGTGGGTGGAGTAAAACCTATCCAGGTTGATATCAGGATTATTGTAGCTTCAAACCGAAATCTGGAGGAAGCGGTTAAAAAAGGAGAATTTAGGGAAGATTTGTTTTACAGGATAAATGTAATCTCCATTCTGCTGCCGCCCCTTCGGGAACATAAGGAAGACCTGTATCTTCTGGTGAGTTATATTCTCCCCCGAATGGCGGAAAGGGCCGGAAAGAAAGCTGTTCAAATATCCGGCGAGGTCATGAAGATATTTCTGGATTACGATTGGCCCGGAAATGTAAGAGAACTGGAAAATGTGCTGGAAAGGGCTGCAATAATGGCTGATGGGGACATTATCATGCCTGAACATCTGCCTGAATATATATTGGGGCAAAACAAGAATGATAATATCGACGACATGATAACTGTAAAAAAAATCGGACCTTTAAAAGAGCTTTTGATGGAGACGGAAATTCATGCGGTAAAAAAAGCGCTTGAAATCTGCGGCGGCAATAGAAAAAAGGCTATGGAAATGCTGGGAGTGGGTAAAACCAATTTCTATAAAAAGCTAAAAAAAGCCATGAGTTCGTGATTGCGGAAAAAGCACATAAATGCGGAATAGCTTTAGAGTTTACATTTAGAAGTATCTTAAAGGGGTCGAGTGGTACATTATAGCCGATTTAATGTTATTTTTATTTTTAAAGTTCGCAAATGCGAACTTTTTGTTTTGCATTGTTGGATACTTTCGGGCTTGTATTGAGGCTTATGTAAGTATGGCATGTAAATTGCTTTTTGTTAAATACGAAAAAAATTTCGTCTCTCGGATTTAACGGTAATAAAAAATTAACCTTGGGGAGGAGACAGGATTGGAAAAAGCAAAAATCGCCATAGTGGGTTTTGGCCATGTGAGCAGGGAAGCCCTGGCTGCCGTTCTGGAAAGCCCTGATATGGAGGTTGCAGGCGTAGTCCTCAGAAATCCGGTGAAAGTGGCGGAAGTACAGAAAGAGGCAGGGGAGATTCCTGTGGTCACTGATGTGAAGGAACTTGGGGAGGTTGATGTCGCCATACTTGGAATTGCCAGCCGGGCGGTGCCGGAAGTGGCGAAAAAATATCTTGAACAGGGGATAAACACCGTAGACAGCTTTGACATCCATGGAGAAGCGATAATGAAGATGAGGCGGGATCTTGACAGAGAGGCAAAGGCGCATAATGCTGTTGCCGTAATTTCCGCCGGATGGGACCCGGGCACCGACTCTATAATAAGGACGGTCATGGAAGCCATTGCTCCAAAAGGGCTTACATATACCAATTTCGGTCCCGGCATGAGCATGGGGCATACGGTGGCTGTTAAGGCTGTGGAAGGTGTAGAGGACGCCGTATCTATGACAATACCCGAAGGCACCGGCCTTCACAAACGCCTCGTATACGTAAAGCTAAAAGACGGGTACGAATTTGAAAAAGTAGCGGAAGCCATCAAACAAGACCCGTATTTTGTCCATGATGAAACCCATGTGTATTGCGTCGAAGACGTTGAAAGCCTTATCGATGTAGGGCACGGCGTCCACATGGAGAGAAAAGGCGTGTCGGGCATAACTCATAACCAGAGGATGGAATTCATCATGTCGGTGACAAACCCTGCGGCCACGGCCCAGGTCATGGTATCCGCGGCCAGAGCCAGCCTCAGGCAAAAACCGGGATGCTACACCCTGCCGGAAATCCCGCCTATTGATTACATATATGGGGAAAGGGAAGCATTGCTGAGGCGGCTGGTATAAATCCCTGGAAAAATGTATATATAATAGTAGCCGTCATACCAGGTGCCCCATGGCGAAGGCCGTATGCAGTTAATTGCAACCTCCCCTGGTGGATAAAGACGGCCATTCTGTGGCATGCCACATTGTGTAATTAAATTAGATTATTTGTTTTGCTCAGTACAAAACTTATGATATAATACTTTCAATAAAAGATGAAAAAAGCTGAAAGGAGATGCAGCATTTATCTTATGTACTTTACAAAGATGCACGGTCTGGGGAATGATTTTATTTTAGTCAACGGCTTCAGGGAAGATGCCGCCGCCGTCGTGAAGAATGCAAAAAAATTGTGCGACAGGCATCTGGGGATCGGGGCCGACGGAGTGATTCTGGCTCTGCCGTCAGATAAGGCAGACGTAAAAATGAGGGTCATAAACAGCGACGGCAGCGAAGCCCCCATGTGCGGCAACGGCATCCGGTGCTTTGCCCGGTATGTTTTTACAAGAGGTATTGTTTCCAAAACTAAAATGTCTGTGGAAACTCTGGCGGGCATTATGAAGCCGGAAATCATAATAATCGACGATGTTATAGAAGCCGTCAAGGTGGATATGGGGCACTACAGTCTTTTGAAAAAAGATGTCCCGATAATGGGCAGCCCTGATGAAGAAGCTCTAGACCTGGAAGTTGAGGCGCAGGACCGGAAATATATTGCTACCGGAGTTTCTATGGGAAATCCTCACTGCGTCATTTTTGTAGATAATGTTGATGGCGTACCGCTAGAGAAGGTTGGGCCCATTCTCGAAAATCATCCCCTTTTCCCGAAAAAGACCAATGTGGAATTTATTGAGGTGAAAGGGAAAGACCACCTCAAGATGAGGGTATGGGAGCGGGGATGCGGGCTGACTCTTGCCTGCGGGACCGGAGCCTGTGCATCGGCGGTGGCCGCATACAAAAAAGGTATTGCCGGAAACAAGGTTAAGGTATCACTTACGGTGGGGGACCTGATGATTGAGATACAGGATGACCGGAGGGTTTTCATGACAGGCCCCGCAAAGGAAGTATATTCAGGAGATATAATTCTGGCAGGATTATAAATTACTATATAGTTCATAATATAAAACACAAGGTTCGCATTTATGAACACAAGTTAACGACTAAATTTATTCTAAATCTTTATTGAGGAAATTAAATATAGTTCATATATGCGAACTTTTTATATACAGCCAAAACTCATAATTATTGAATTTTAGAAATGACACAGGCCGGTTTCGTTGATGGCATTATATTTGCTAACATTAACAACTGTATAATTATTTCCCATAGAGGAGTTTTTCTAAACATGTCGAATATATAAAACCAATACGCACAGGTAATTGCAGAAAATTGTGCTTTTGCGTACGATTTTTTCATTTAAAGGGGGTGAGCCCAGGGGAATATCGTGCAAGAAAATATTAAAAGAGTTTAGGTAATAATTTAAGGAGGGGAAATCAGAATGAGAAAAAAGTATTATTATCTTACATTGATGTTGATTCTGGTTTTTGTAGCAGGTATTTTTATGACAGCTTGCGGAGGGCAGAAACAGACCGATAATCAGAGTGGGCAGCAAAGCCAGAGTCAGACTCAGTCTGAGCAGAGTCAGAGCAGCGGCAAAGAACCCATAAAGATAGGCCATGAAGTAGCTTTAACCGGCGATGCTTCCATGTGGGGTCAATCCGAAGAAAACGCCCTTCAAATGGAGATTGAGAAAATAAATGCGGCAGGCGGTGTGAACGGAAGACCGCTGAAGCTTATATCTTATGATAATAGAGCCGATTCCATAGAAGCCGTTAATGTGGCAAAAAGATTGATTGAGCAGGATAAAGTAGTGGCTATTATTGGCCCTGCTCAGAGCGGTGTGGCCAATGCCATTTCTTCGGTTACTGAAGAAGCCAAGGTTCCTTTTATAGCCACCACTGCAACCAACCCTCTAGTAACGGTTCCCAAGGAAGGTCAGCTCAGGAAATACGCATTCAGGACATGCTTCATTGACCCGTTCCAGGGCAGAGTTGCGGCGCAGTTTGCCTATTACAGGCTGAACGCAAAAAAAGCCGCCATTTTATATGATGTGGGTTCAGATTATTCCGCATGGCTTGCCAAGTATTTTGAGGATGCATTCAAAGAAATGAAAGGCGAAATTGTTGGTAAAGAAGCCTTCAGATCTGGAGAACTGGATTATAGGGCCATGCTTGGAAAGATAAAACAGGCCAATCCCGATGTTATTTTCATCCCCACAGCCCAGAAAGAAGCGGCTCTTGCGGCCAAACAGGCAAGAGACCTTGGCATAAAGGCAACCCTGATGGGCGGGGACAACTGGGGAAGTCCGGATCTTATCACTCTGGGTGGCTCGGCCGTGGAGGGCGGCTATTTTGTGAACCTGGCTTCGATGGAAGATCCGGACATACAGGATTTCATAAAGGAATATAAAGCAAAATTCAATACGGATCCGGTACTGCCGAATCCTGTCATGGCAATAGACGCTCTCTACATGCTGGTTGACGCCATAAAGAGAGCAGGAACCACCGATGGCCCAGCGCTGGCCGATGCCCTTGAAAATACGAGCAACCTGAAAGTGCTAACAGGTATACTGACCATCGATCCTTCCACTCATAATCCTTTAAATAAGCCGGCAATAATCCAACAGGTGAAAGATGGTAAATTTATCTACGTAGAAAAATATGTTACAAAGTAAAAAGAAAAAGAATAGATGCAGATAAGGGGGCTTGCCCCCCTTATCTTTAAATACCATCGCAGGACAGGAGATGAAACAATGTTTCTACAAACATTGATCACGGGACTTTCTATCGGAGGCATCTACGCATTGATGGCGGTAGGGTACTCCCTGGTGTTTTCAATATTGAATTTCAGCAATTTTGCTCACGGCACTATCATAATGCTGGGGGCATATATAGGATATTTTTTAATATCCTCATTTAAATTGGGTTTCCCCTTTTCTTTTATTGGCGCCATTGTTGGGGCGGCGCTGCTAGCTCTAATAAACGTGAGGCTGGCCTACAGTCCCCTTATAAACAGAAAAGCTCCGCCTTTATATCTGATGATAACGGCCATGGGTGTTTCAATTTTTTTAGAAAACATGGTGTATGTGACTGTGGGGTCACATTTTTATTCTTTTCCGGAAATATTTAAACAATCCACCATCAAATTTTTTGGAAGCGACATAAGTCCTCTGGACTTGTTTGCGCTGATATTTTCATTCATAGCCATTTTCGCCCTTCACCTTTTCCTAACCAGGACAAAAATGGGAACTGCCATCAGAGCGGCTTCTTACGATATGACAGTAGCTTCGCTGAACGGAGTGAACATGAATAAACTTATAGGAATCGTGTTCATACTTGCCGGCGCTTTCGGAGGTCTGGCCGGAGTTTTCCTGGGAGTAAAATATATGGTTTATCCTACCATGGGCTGGATAACCAACAAGGCGTATATTGCGGCAGTAATAGGCGGCCTGGGAAGTCTGCCCGGCGCCGTTATCGGTGGGGTTATTCTGGGAGTGCTGGAGACTTTTGTGTCGGTGTATGTTTCTTCAGTCATAAGAGATGTTTTCAGCTTTTCGCTGGTTATTTTATTTCTTGTCATCCTTCCGGCCGGCCTGCTTGGTAAATATTTAGAAGAAAAGGTGTAAAAGGGGGAATATCTATGGAATATATTTATGGAGTAATTTCTGTAATAGGCATAGAAATAATCGCAACAGTAGGCCTTTCGGTATTTACCGGATTTACAGGGCTATTTTCACTGGGGCATGCAGCCTTTATGGCCATAGGAGCTTATACCGCGGCTATTCTGACGTATTTTTATAATGTACCCTTTATTCTTGCTCTCCTTGCAGGTATGCTGATGTCCGCTATGGTGAGTTTCGTGATAGGCTTTCCGACACTGAGGGCAAAACTTCGCGGCGATTATTTTGCGATAGCAACCCTGGGATTTGGTGAAGCTGTAAGAGTCATACTGGAAAATCTCTCCATAACTCAGGGTGCAAGAGGACTTCCCGGGATTTCTCATTTTACCACTCTGCCGGTTGTAGCCATATTTTCGGTAATAGTAGTCTGGATGACAAGAAACTTTATCTGGTCCAAATTTGGCCGAAATGCCATTGCCGTAAGAGAAGATGCGGTAGCTGCAGAGATGGCGGGTATAGACATCTTCCGGGTGCGAATGCTGTCTCTCGTTTACAGCGCGGCCTGCGGAGGCCTGGCGGGCGGACTGTTTGCACACTATCTTAACTTTATACAGCCGGCCATGTTTACATCTATCCTCTCCACACAGCTTACTTCAGCGGTGGTAGCCGGGGGGATGGGAAGCCTCACCGGTCCCATCATTGCCATTTCTCTTTTTATCGCTGTCCCTGAGGTTTTGCGGGTGGCCAATATGTGGCGTCTTGTGGCATATGGTTTGATACTGGTTCTTATCATGATATACAGGCCATCAGGAATCATGGGGTACCACGAACTTTCTTTTGCTTCTTTTAAAAACCTGTTCAATAGAAAGGCTGCAAATCAAAGCGCCGGCGGGAGGAGGATGTAAAATGTCGTTGCTGGAGCTGAAAAATGTTACAAAATGTTTCGGCGGCATAGTGGCGGTAAAGGATTTATCATTTTCGTTGAATGACGGCGAAATCGTAGGTTTGATTGGACCCAATGGAGCCGGTAAAACCACGGTTTTTAACCTTATAACCGGCGTATACAAGGTTACCGAGGGAATCATTTTATTTGAAGGAAAGGATATAAATAAGTGTGACCCTGTTTCCATTGTGCGGGGCGGTATAGCCAGGACTTTTCAGAATATACGTCTTTTCAACAAGTTGAGCGTGATGGAGAATATAAAGACAGTTCTTTTTCGGGAAGCAAATTATAATTTTACCCAGGTCCTGATGAAAACCCCAAAAGTCGTTAAAATGGAGCGTCACCTTACTGAAAGGTCTATGGAGTATTTAAAGGTTGTGGGTCTGGAACAATATGCAAATTTCAGAGCGGACAGCCTGCCCTATGGCCTGCAGAGAAAGCTGGAAATCGCCAGGGCCCTTGCATTAAAGCCGAAACTTCTTCTCCTGGATGAGCCCGCCGCCGGCATGAATCCTGAAGAATCTCTGGCGCTGGTGGATTTGATAAGGTATATCAAGGAGCAGTACAATCTTACCATTATTTTAATAGAACATCACATGGATGTGGTCATGGAACTTTGTCCCCGAATTATAGTCATCAACTTCGGCGAATTGCTGATAGATGGGTCTAAAGAAAAGGTGCAGAGCGATGAAAGAGTGCTGAAGGCTTATCTGGGGGAGGAATATGCCAATGTTGCTGGAAATTAAAGATATAAATGTTTTTTACGGAAAAATCCACGCATTAAAAAATGTCAGTCTGCAGGTAGCCAAGGGAGAGATTGTAACAATAGTGGGCGCCAACGGCGCGGGCAAATCCACTCTCATGTGGACTCTTGCCGGAGTTTTGAAAGCAAGGGACGGGTCGATAATTTATAAAGACAGACCCCTGCCTTCTTTTGCCCATGATGTGGCCGCATCTGGAATTATCTTAGTGCCGGAGCGGAGGAGGCTCTATGCCAACCTGACAGTGAGAGAAAATCTGATAATGGGAGCATTTTTAAGAAATGATATAAATGAAGTAAAGAAAGACCTGGAATTTATCTATGGCCTTTTCCCTATATTAAAGGAAAGATCCAACCAATATGCAGGAACGCTTTCGGGCGGTGAGCAGCAAATGGCGGCCATAGCCAGGGGGCTTATGTCCAGACCCGAAATTCTTCTGCTGGATGAACCTTCGCTCGGTCTTTCACCGCTCTATACTTCCGAGGTCTTTAAGACTATCCGGCAGATTAGAGACAAAGGAACCACTATACTTCTGGCCGAGCAAAATGCTCACAAGGCCCTGGAAATGGCAAACCGTGCCTATGTACTTGAAACCGGGCGCATAGTGCTTTCGGGCACCGGAAAGGAACTTTTGGCCAATGCGGCTGTCCAGGAGGCCTATCTTGGAGTCAGGCACAAGGTCATCTAATTTTCTTAGTATGCAAAAGATGGAAGGAGTTCAATATGGACTTATTAGAAAAGTTAAACCGTTTTCCAAAAGTCAAGATGCTGTGGGGGATGACTCCCATAGTCCGGGCGGACAACATCAGCAGAGAAACCGGAGTTGACCTATACGTAAAACGAGACGACCTTACGGGGCTTGCCCTGGGCGGCAACAAGACGCGAAAGCTGGAATTCCTGATGGGAGAAGCCCTGGCCTGCAAATGCGATACCGTGGTAACGGCGGGGGCTGTCCACTCGAATCACGCCCTTCAGACTGCCGCAGCGTCGAAAAAGCTCGGGCTTGCGCCAATCCTTGTTTTAAGGGGAAAGGAAGAAAATCTGGGAAACCTGCTGATGGACAAATTGCTCCGGGCCGACATCCGGGTGTATGATGTCATGACCGGCAGGGAGTTAAACGATATAATGCTGAACATAGCTGAAGAGCTTGAAAAAAAAGGCAAAAATCCCATGGTTATACCCATCGGCGGTTCAAACCCCACCGGCGCCCTGGGATATATAAAGGCAGCGGCGGAAATACTGGAGCAGGAAAGAGAATTGGGATTGGATTTTGACTATGTTATAAGCCCCAGCAGCAGCGGCGGGACCCAGGCCGGTCTTTTATTCGGATTTAATGTGTTAAAACGCAAAACCCGCGTTTTAAATATCGGGGTGGGAGACCCCAGGGATGAACTCATCGAAGATGTTTTGAACCTTATAAATGACCTTTCTAAGATTCTGGACATAAAAACAGAGATCAACCGTGAAATTATTGAATCCGTTACAGTTGATGGATACGGCTTTGGGGGCTATGGTACCATCGTCAAAGAAGTAATAGAAGTTATAATGTACGCCGCATCCAGAGAAGGATTTTATCTTGATCCGGTTTACAGCGGTAAAGCTTTTTGTGGCATGCTGGACCTTATCGATAAAAAAATTATACCGCAGGGGTCAAAGGTATTATTTATACACACCGGAGGGCTTGGAGGCATATTTCAATATGAAAAAATCATAGGAGATATGCTGTAAAATAGCGCAAATAATATAGAGAGCTTTTAATTTCAGGACTTGAAAAATAATATAAATATAAGTAATATAAACATAAATACACACAAAAGTCTGGAGGAATGTCTATGAAAGTAGCCGAGCGCCTCAACAAAATCCCACCATATATTTCCGCCCAGATCGATAAAAAGATCGCTGAACTCAGGAAAAAAGGCGTAGATGTGGTAACTCTCGGAGTTGGAGACCCGGACCTGCCTACACCGGACAATATAATTGAAGTGATGGAAAAGGCCATATGGGAACCGGCTTTTCACCGCTATCCGGATTACGAAGGTTCCATTGAATTTCGTAAGGCTGTGGCCGAATATTATGAGAGACGTTTTGACGTAAAATTAAACCCTGAAAATGAAGTCATGGCACTCATAGGTTCTAAGGAAGGCATTGTGAATCTGACGTATGCTTTCGTGGATCATGGTGACTATGCGCTGATTCCGGATCCCGCATATCCCGTTTATAAGACCGCTACACTTTTTGCCGGCGGCATACCCTATACCATGCCGCTGCTCAAAGAAAACAATTTCCTGCCGGATTTTACAAAAATCGATACCGATATTGCCAGAAAAGCAAAGCTCATGTTTTTATGCTATCCCAACAACCCCACATCGGCTGTGGCCGACAAGAAGTTTTTTGAAGAAGCCGTGGAGTTTGCAAAAACATATGATATCGTCATTTGCAATGACAGCGCCTATGCCGAAATCACCTATGACGGATACGAATCCCCCAGCCTGCTTTCGGTTAAAGGGGCGGAAGATATAGCCATAGAACTGGGTTCCCTGTCCAAACCCTACAGGATGACCGGGTGGCGCATCGGGTATGCCGTGGGCAACAGGGACATCATGAAAGCCTTAGGTAGGATAAAGACCAATGTGGACTCCGGCCAGTTTACCGCCATCCAGAAAGCAGCCGTTGAAGCCCTTACAGGGCCTCAGGACAGCTTGAAGGAGCTGAGATCCATCTTTACCGCCCGTCGAGACATGATGGTAAGTGCCTTAAAAGAAATGGGATTTGATGTATCGGCTCCAAAAGGCACCTTTTACATTTGGGCACCGGTGCCGGAAGGCTATAGTTCCATGTCTTTTTCCGAAATGCTGGTGGAAAAGGCTGCGGTGGTGGTAATTCCGGGCAATGCGTATGGAGAGTATGGCGAGGGATTCTTCAGGATTTCACTGACGACACCCGATGATAGGATAAAAGAGGCTATAAAGAGGATGAAGGAAATTTTTTAACACAATCTGGTCAAATTTTATAATCTATGGTAATATTTAAAACAAAATGATATATGGAATGAAAAAGGCGAGAGAGACCCACAGCCGAATTGAGATGCGACAACGCTTGTATTGGAGTGTGGGCGCCGAAGGGGTAAACCCGGGATTTTTGGGTGATACTCTCAGGCAAAAGGACCGCCTTTGGACCAGCCTCTGGAGGAGTAAAATGCTGCGATTATAGCAGGGGTTCTAGGCTCAAGAAGTGATATATACTTTGAGTTTAGAACCATTTTTTGTTTTGACTGTATATCTTGACGCTTTTGTTTGGAACCTAGTAACAGAACCATTACATAAGACTTCGGAGGCATATACTTACTTTTAGAGAAGTTTAAATTGAAAAGGAGGGATATAATGTTAAAAAGGACACCGCTGTATGATGCTCATCTAAAGTTAAAGGCCAGGATGGTAGAATTTGGCGGTTTTGAAATGCCCATACAATACACTTCCATCATCGATGAGCATATGGCCGTGAGGACCAGGGCCGGTGTCTTCGATGTGGCCCACATGGGAGAAATACTGGTGGAAGGGGAGAAATCAGCGGATTTTTTAAACGGGCTGCTCACTAACGACATTGCCGTATTGAAAGATGGCAAAGTGCAGTATTCCATCATGACCTATGATGATGGGGGTACCGTGGACGATCTACTGGTTTACCGCATGGATGATAACAAATATTTTCTAGTGGTGAACGCTTCCAATAAGGATAAGGATTTTGAATACATTAAAACCCATGCTCCCGCCGGTGTGGAAATCGAAGATTTGAGCGAAACCTGTGCAGAAATTGCCCTCCAGGGGCCGGAAAGTTTCAAGTTCGCCGAAAAGTTGCTTGGTCCATTACATATTGCCCGATTTTACTTCATAAAATTAAAATACGGCGAGGAATCATTGATAATATCCCGTACCGGTTATACCGGCGAGGATGGTCTTGAAATTTACGGGCCGCCGGAGTCCATCATTAAGCTTTTTGCAGACTTTATCGAGGCAGGAGTCACTCCATGTGGCCTGGGGGCCCGGGACACTCTGAGGTTTGAGGCGGGGCTGCCCCTTTACGGCCACGAACTTTCCGAAAGCATAACCCCTGTGGAAGCGGGGCTCTTACCGTTTATTAAGTTTAATAAAGATTTTACCGGCAAAGATGCGCTGTACCGCCAGGTGAAAGAAAATAAAGGGCGCAGGCTTGTAGGCCTTAAGCTCAACGAAAAAGGCGTACCCCGTCAGGGATATAAAGTATTTTTCGGGGATAGTGAAGCAGGATTTGTGACATCGGGAAATTTTGCGCCGTATTTAAAGGAATACCTGGCCATGGCTCTGGTGCAATTGCCACAGGATTCTATGGAAGATTATATCGATAAGGAGTTTGAGATTGAAATTCGGGGAAAAAGGCTAAAGGCTGAAGCTGTGCCCAAAAATTTTTTAAAAGCCTTGCGACCGGGGAAATAGAGTATTTATATAAAATCAAAAATCAAGGAGTGATAAAAAATGAGTAAGATTCCAAAAAATTTATTGTACACCGAAGAGCATGAGTGGATACTGGTAGAAGGAAGCAGGGGAACCATCGGTATCACCGACCATGCTCAAGAGGCTCTGGGGGATGTGGTGTATGTGGACCTACCCAAAGTGGGAGACAAGGTTGTGAAAGGTGAAACCTTCGGCACGGTAGAATCGGTGAAAGCGGCATCGGACATCTATGCCCCGGTTTCCGGCACCGTGGTTGAAGTAAACGAAGCGCTGAAAGACAACCCCGAACTCATAAACAAGAGCCCCTATGAGGATGCCTGGATGATAGTGGTGGAACTGGATGACGAGAGCGAACTTGATGAACTTTTAGGCCCGGAGGATTATGAAAATATTTTGGAAGGGGAGTAAAACATGAGGTATATCGGCCACACTCCTTTTCAGGTTAAAGAGATGATGAAAACTCTCGGGATAAGCGAAATCGACGAGCTTTTTGCCGACATTCCCGAAGAGGTTAAGCTTAAAGGCGATCTGGACCTACCTCTGTCTTTAAATGAAGTTGAACTAAAAAGAGAAATTTTAAATCTAGCCAGGGATAATAAAGCCGGCGAATACATCAATTTTATGGGCGCCGGAGCCTATGACCATTATGTGCCGGCAGTGGTGAAGGCGCTGGTGGGGCGTTCGGAGTTTTACACATCCTACACGCCCTATCAACCCGAAAGAAGTCAGGGGACCCTGGCCGCCATATTTGAATACCAGACCATGATAGCAAATCTGACCGGGATGGATGTGGTCAATGCATCGGTATACGACGGTGCCAGCTCCCTGGCGGAGGCTGTACTTATGGCCTGTGACATAAAGAGGAAGAACAGGGTGGTGATTTCCGGGGCGGTCCACCCAGAATATGTGGAGACTGCACGAACCTATGGCTTTGGATATAACAAAGATATAGCCGTGGTACCTTATACTGAATCTCTTGAGACAGATTGGGATAAGATCGATGATATGGTGGATGGCAGTACCGCTGCCATTGTCGTGAGTATGCCCAATTTCTTTGGAGTTCTGGAAGATGTAAAGAGAGCCCGGGATATTGCAAAAGAAAAAAATGTCATGTTCATAGTCGTTGCAAATCCCATATCTCTTGGCCTTTTAAGGCCGCCGGGGGAATACGGGGCCGACATTGTGGTGGGGGAAGGCCAGCCTCTTGGCAATGCCCTGAATTTCGGCGGACCGTACCTGGGCTTCATGGCGACCAAATCCGAATACGTGCGCCGCATGCCGGGCCGTATAGTAGGCGAGACAGTGGATGCCGAAGGTAAAAGGGCTTTTGTTCTCACCCTTCAAGCCCGGGAGCAGCATATTCGCCGCGAAAAAGCCACGTCGAATATTTGTTCCAACGAGGCATTAAATGCCCTGGCCGCCACCATATATATGGCCTATCTCGGCAAAAAGGGCTTGAAAGATGTGGCGTATCATTCCCATATAAAAGCAAGGTATTTTATTGATGAAGTAAAAAAGAGCGGCAGGGCTCACATAGTCAACCACAGGGTTTTCAACGAAGTAGTGGTGGAAGTAGATAACCTTGAGCAAAAATACCGGGAGGCGCTGGAACAAAAAATCCTGCCGGGAATAAGACTTTCCCGCTTTTTCCCGGAAGAGGAGAACCGCCTGCTGGTGGCCTTTACGGAAAAGCGCTCAAAGCATGAGATTGATTTTTTATTAAAAGCACTGGGGGTGAAATAGATGAAGGGGACACCTCTTATTTTCGAACGGTCCCTGCCCGGAAGGGAAGGCTTCAGGCTGGATGACCCTGATGTGCCCGGGGTGGACCTGTCCGAAACCCTGGGCGGAGAATTCCTGCGGCAGGACCTGGACCTGCCCGAGGTTTCGGAAGTGGATGTGGTAAGGCATTATACAAAGCTTTCTAAAATGAATTTCGGTGTGGATGATGGCTTTTATCCTTTAGGTTCCTGCACCATGAAGTACAATCCCAAAATAAATGAGGAAATAAGTGCACTTCCCCATTTTACGGAGCTTCATCCCTATGCCCCGGAAGAATTAGCCCAGGGGACATTAAGGTTCATGTACGAGATGCAGAAATTTCTCTGTGAAATCACCGGCATGGATTATTTCACCCTGCAACCAGCCGCTGGAGCGCATGGAGAGCTCACCGGAATACTTATTATCAAGAAATACCTGGAAATAACCGGGGAAAAGCGCAACAAAATCATCGTTCCCGACTCTTCCCACGGCACCAACCCCGCCACCGCTAAGGAAAGCGGATTTGAGATAGTAAAGGTGAAGTCCGGCAAAGACGGCCTTGTAGACATTGCAGAACTTAAAAAAGCTGTAGATGAGGATGTGGCCGCTCTTATGCTCACAAACCCCAATACCCTGGGTTTATTCGAAAAGGCCATACCGGAAATTTCGCGTATTTTGCATGAAAAGGGAGCCCTGCTGTATTACGATGGGGCAAACCTCAATGCCATCATGGGCATCGCCCGTCCCGGTGACATGGGCTTTGACGTGGTTCATGTAAATCTTCATAAGACCTTTTCCACTCCCCATGGAGGCGGCGGACCGGGGGCAGGGCCGGTGGGTGTGAAGGCATTTCTCAAGGACTTTTTGCCAAAGCCCATTGTCGAAAGGGAAGGGGAGAAGTATTTCCTAAATTACGATTTGCCCCATTCCATAGGCAGAATGAAGGCATTTTACGGCAACATCGGCGTTGTATTAAAGGCCTATACGTATGTGAGAAGCCTCGGAGCCCGGGGCCTGAAAGAGGCCAGTGAAATGGCGGTACTCAACGCCAATTACCTGAAAAAACAAGTAGAGGATTTATTTGAAGTGCCTGTAAACGCCATATGCAAGCATGAATTCGTGGTGAGCGCCAGCAACTGGAAGGAAAAATACGGCGTGAGAGCCCTTGACATCGCCAAGCGCCTGCTGGATTATGGATTCCATCCGCCCACCATATATTTCCCCCTCATTGTGGAGGAGGCTTTGATGATAGAACCCACCGAAACTGAAAGTAAGGAAGCTCTGGATGCTTTTGCCGCTTCTTTGAAGAGGATTTACGATGAAGCTCAAGAAAATCCCGATCTGATGCAAAAGACACCTCATCATATGCCGGTGAAGCGGGTGGATGAAGTAAAAGCTGCGAGAGAGATGAAACTTAAATACTAAACGGCGCTCCTGACCATCTCCGGCAGCTACTTAAGTTCTACACCAAATCAAGAAAGGGTAGGGAGTATGCAATATATTAATAATGAATCCTATGATCCATATTTCAATATGGCCCTCGAAGAACATACAGTAAAATTCCTTGACCCCGGTGAAGAATACTTCATCCTCTGGCAGAACCGGCCGGCTGTTATTATCGGCAAAAATCAGAACGCCATCGAGGAAGTCAATCTAAAATACACCAAAGAGCATGGCATAGCCGTGGTTCGCAGGCTTTCCGGCGGCGGGGCGGTTTACCATGACCTGGGCAATATAAATTTTACTTTTGTAGTAAATTACCGGCCAGAGGATTTCAACAGCATTGAGAGGTTTGCCCGGGCTGTGGTGAGGGCACTGGACAGATTTGGAGTTAAATCTGAGTTTACAGGCAGAAACGATATTACTATCGATGGAAAGAAAATCTCCGGTAATGCCCAATACCTTTACAAAAAGAGACTGCTCCACCACGGAACCCTTCTTTTTGACTCTGATGTTACAAGGCTTTCGGAGGCTCTAAATGTGAAAATAGACAAGATATCCTCCAAAGGCGTAAAATCCGTTAAAAGCCGGGTGACAAACATAAAAGAATATTTGAAACAGGATATCAGCGTAAAGGAATTTAAAGAACTGCTGGCAAAATACATCTTCGAGGTAGAAGACCAGCCCTTTAGAGAATATCAATTAACAGCACAGGATCTGGAAAACATAAACAGGTTAAGAGAGGATAAGTATTCCACCTGGGAATGGAACATTGGATATTCACCGGAATTTGATCTCACAAAATCCCAGCGTTTCGATGCCGGTGAGGTGGAAGTCAAACTTAACGTAAAAGATGGAATGATCACTGCCATAAAATTTTACGGCGATTTTTTGAGCATGAGGGATGTGGCTGAAGTGGAAAATCTTTTAACAGGGTGCCGCTATCGGGAAGAAGACATAAAAAAGGCCCTTTCAAAAGTTAACCTGGAAGAATATTTCGGTAAGATCTGCCTTCATGACCTGTTAAATTTGATATTATAGGCTATAGATCAACATCATCAGGTTTATATATTTAAACAAAAATTTTGGCCGCATGATGCGGCCTTTTTGTCTATTTATTTTGTGAATACGTGGTTTCCTATTTTATATAACACAGGTTTTGACAAAAGCCATTTGTTGGAAATTTTAGCAGGATTGAAGAAATACAATGCTCCACCGGTGGGATCTACCCCTGCCAGCGCGTCATCGGCGGCACTCAGGGAGTCCTTGTTTGGTGTGATATAGTCCAGGCGCCCTTCCTCTACCGGAGAAAACTGGTATAATCCCAGCTCATCGATCTGATAAACCACATCCTTGATGGTATTCGGGAAATCCGGGCTTTTCACGCGGTTTACCACTACAGCCCCTACTGCTACCTTGCCGTCATAAGGCTCCCCTTCGGCTTCTGCATGGATGAGCTTTGCCAGAACCATCCGGTCTTCGGCGGTGTAGTATATGCCTGAGCTGGATTTTACATAGGCATCCCTGTCGATATATCCTCTTGAAGGAAGTTCTCCGGAACGCTCGGGAGCGGTGGCAGGGACCTGAGCACTATGCGGAATCAGAAGCCTCATACCGGGGTAAATATCATCCCCGATAAGCCCGTTAAGGTCTTTCAAATCCTGCACCGTCACTCCGTAAGCCCTGGAAATCAAGAAAAGAGTGTCTCCTTTTTGCACCGTTATTCTCCGATACGGACTTTTCTGCGGGATGTAGAGGGCCTGTCCCACAAAAATCTCATCGGAAGAGAGGCCGTTTAAACTTTTCAACTCCTGCAAATCTATACCGTAGCGGCGACTTATGAGATAAAGGGTATCTCCTGATTTTACTATGTATTTCTCCGGTAATAGCAGAACCTGTCCGGCTAAGATCTGGTCATTGGCCAACGTATTGGCCGAAACAATTTTTTCCATCGGGACTCCGGTGCTCTTGCTCAGGAGAAAAAGCGTGTCGCCGGGCTGAACGGTATAAACCTGGGCCTGGGCCGTCCCTCCCAAAAGGAGAAAAAATGTGACTGCAAATGCTGCGATATTCAGTTTTTTGAATAGTTGCATTAACCATCATCTCCTTTCCCTGGGTCCATTATACTATAAACCCAGGCCCTATTTCATCAAGTAAATTCCACCAATGAAAATGCTGGTAAAAAACTTCACAAGCTGATACAAGGCCACTTGGACCGCTATCGTTTCAGATACATTATAAGTTTTCCTTCTTCAGTGGAAATGGAAGCTATCTTCAAATCTTGAGGCAACGGGGGAGGTGTAAACTCCATATTATAATCCTTCATCAGTTCCTTAATTACTTCCGGGGGCAGTATCACGCCATTAAATTCCAGGCTCTTTGGGGTAAATTTTATCTTCTGTTCTTCCGTCAACTCAAGGCTGCATGTTATCGAATAGAGCGGCACGCTGCTTTCGGGCTTCTTTTCCGATACTGTCAGGCCTTCCCGGTGAAAGGTAAAGTAGACATTTTTGAGTTTTTCATCTTTTGAAAGCAGTTTTTGTGTAAGGCTGGTATCTTTAAATTCCGCCCGCGCCGTAAGGGTGAACCAGTTCACCTTCAGGTCATCGGGACTTATACTTGTCCATGGAAGTGCAGTAAGGTTTTTAAGCAGGTAATCCAGAGAAGGCAGCGCTTCCTGCCAGTTCTCGCTCATTTCCTCGAGAAAAGATGTATCCTTTAGCAGCATTCGTGCATGGGCGAGTTCCCTCTGCTTTTCGGCTATGGTCGCCTTAAGTTCCTCAAGGGCTTTTTTTGCCTGCTGTTCCAGCTCTTGAATCCGGTTTTGTTTTTCCATTATTTCCAATTCCTCCTGTTTTCGGCGAGAGATAAGGGATTTGGTCTCAACAATCATATTATTATAGTATTCCATAATGAATATGATGTTGTCGAGGCGGCGGAAAAAATCTCCCATATCTTCTGCACCCACCAGGACACCCAGAAAATTGCCCATCCCCCCCTTAAAGCTAAAAACTATCCACCGGGAGAGCCTTTTTTGCCGGTCCCTGACATCCCGGTCCAGCCTGGATAATTCCTTGCGCTTTTGGGAAAGGCTTTTTTTAAGTTCATTGTTCTGGGCTGAAAGCTCATTCACCCGGTTTTGAAGGGCCAGCACCCGGGAGTCCAGCGCCAGGATTTCTTCTATTAGTTTTTGCTCGGTGCTTTTTACCTGAGTTGTTGAATTGCCTGGAGGATTGGCGGTATTTATAAAGGTATTTGGTATACCTGACACGCTGTTTAAAACAAGGGGATTTGATAGTGTTAACATGAAAACCAATACGGGCATTATTTTTCTCAATATCTTGCGGAAAATCGTCATGATGTTCGTCGTTTCAGCATATTTATTTATAATTTATATTGATTTCTATGTCAGAATCATTATTATGGTGTAGAAACGACTGTCTACACCTGAATCATTATGTAAAAATCGATGCTGAAACGGACAGCCTCCTTAAGTTAAAATATTCTACGGAAAACAAAAATATCCTTTAATACAGTTGTTAAAACATCTTGTTGAACATTACATTATGAAAGCTGTATAATGAAAAGGCGGAGGTGTTAATTTGAATCAGTCGGTAAAAACTTACCTTGGTCTGCTGGCAGTGGCTTTTTTCTGGGGAACATCTTTTTCCGTGTCGAAAATAGGCTTAAGGCAACTTCTACCCATGCATCTGGCGATTCTTCGTTTTTCACTGGCATCCATCATCTTTTATTCCCTGCTCATAATGTTTTACAGAAATAACTCCATAGAAAAAAAGGACCGGCCGCTTCTCTGGTTTCTTGGAGTTCTGGGGGTTTCATCCTACTTTTATATCCAGTATACGGGTCTTAAATTGACCACCACTGTAAATACGGCTATAATCATAGCCATAAGCCCCATCTTTACCATAATATTTTCATCTCTGGTATTTCATCAGGAAAGCCTCACTTTAAATAAAATTGTTGGAGCTATCCTGGCCTTTTCCGGCATTTTCCTGATATTTGCCGGTTCCACCGGTATGTCCCTGGGCAAAGACACGATGGCAGGCGATCTTTTGATCCTTTCCAATTCCGTGGCCTGGGCGCTTTTTACCGTGCTGGGGAAAAAACTGGTGGAAAAGTACGACCCCTTTATGGTCATGGCATATATCAATATCTACGGCACCATCACCATGCTCCCTCTGGCCTTCACTCCGACCTTTGTAAATTCCGTGAGAACAATAGGGCCCATTACATGGGGAGCGGCTCTTTACCTTGCAGTCACATGTTCCGTTTACGGATATTTCATGTGGTACCGGGGGGTAAAGGTCCTGGGCGCTTCCCGCACAGCCGTATTCAATTATATTAATCCACTCTTTGCGGTGGCCATAGGTATATTGTTCCTGAAAGAGCCGGGAAATATTTATACTCTTCTGGGTGGAGCGGCGGTCCTGGCGGGGGTGTATACGGCTTCCCGAAGCGGGGAGAAGTTCCGTCATAAAGGAGAGCTGGTATCTTCTGACCGGCTTAAATGATGTTTAAGGACTTTCCAAAGTTTATCCATATAGAAGGATTTTTATGGGTATTGTAGAAAGTAAATATTAAACTTGAGAAGCGGGAGATGATTTTTTTGAATATGCAAGAATTAAAGAAAAATGCCCGGGAAAAGATGAAAGGCTACTGCCGGGTATGTAGAGTATGTGATGGAGTGGTGTGCGCCGGGGAGGTTCCGGGCATGGGAGGTACGGGCACAGGAGCTTCTTTTAAGGCGAACGTTCAGGCTCTGGCCGATGTAAAACTAAATTTAAGGACTTTTCACGATGCCAAGAGTCCCGACATATCCTGCGAGATTTTTGGGAGAAAACTCTCCATGCCCATCCTGGCAGCGCCCATTACCGGCTCGGAATACAATATGGGCGGCGCCGTGCCCGAGGCGGAATTTATTCATATGGTAATTTCCGGTAGTAAGCAGGCAGGGACCATGGGTATGTGCGGGGATGGCGGAAACCCCGTGTTTTACAGCTCCGGCCTTTCTGCCATTGAAAAAGAGGGGGGTCATGGCATCGCCGTCATCAAGCCGAGGGAAAACCATAAGGTCATTGAAATGGTAAAGCGCGCCCAGGATATAGGGGCTGTAGCCGTGGGCATGGATGTGGATGGCGCTGGCCTTGTAACCATGGCGCTGATGGGCCAGCCGGTGGGGCCGAAAAACGTGAAAGAACTAAAAGACATAATATCACATACAAAACTTCCTTTTATACTCAAGGGTATCATGACCGTGGATGAGGCAAAACTGGCCGTAGAAGCCGGAGCCAGGGCCATAGTGGTTTCAAACCACGGCGGGCGCATACTGGACTATACCCCGGGTGTGGCCGAAGTATTGCCAGCCATTGCAAATACGGTTAAAGGCAAAATAACCATTTTTGCCGATGGTGGCGTCCGCTCCGGTGTGGATGTATTGAAGTACCTGGCTCTGGGGGCCGACGCGGTGCTGGTGGGAAGGCCTATCATCATCGGGGCCTTCGGCGGAGGTTCAGAAGGAGTCAGGCTGGTACTGGATACCATGGCCGGTGAACTGAAACAGGCCATGATACTTACGGGATGCAGTAATCTGGAAGAAATAACGGATCGGGTGATATACAGGAATTAGCTACTGAAAGGGGATAATATATGAAACTTGCCCTTTTTTCCGACATCCATTCCAATTTATACGCTCTGGAAGCGGTGTTATCCGACATTGAGAAATTTTCTGTGGATACTGCCATCTGCTGTGGTGACCTGGTGGGATACGGTGCCCACCCCAATGAAGTAGTAAAACTTATATTTGAAAAGGACATATCCACCGTAATGGGAAACTATGATGATGGTGTGGGGTTTGACCGGCTGCTCTGCGGTTGTGATTTTAAAAATGAAGAAGAGGCCCGGCGGGGTGAAAAATCTCTGCTCTGGACCAGGCAGAAAATAACTTCCGAAAACAAACAGATACTCAAACAGTTACCCCGCAAACTCGAATTTGAGATTGAAGGCAGAAAGGTGCTGGTAATACACGGCAGCCACCGGGCCCTCAACGAATATCTTCATGAGAAATTGCCACAGGCGGAAGTGGCTAGATTATTTGAAGAAACCGGGGCCGACATCATCTTCTGCGGCCATACCCACATCCCCTATGTGAGAAGATACAAAGACAAATTTCTCGTCAATGTCGGCACTGTTGGCAAACCCAAGCCCCATGCACGGGTTGTGAAGCGTTTCAGCAATGATGCCATGTGGATCTATGCGGACATCAACAAAGATGACATTTTGTTTAAGCTCATGCTGGTACCGTATAATTTTGAAAAGAGTGCTGAGGCCATAGAGGAAGCCGGCCTTCCCCACCACTTTGCCGATTATATCCGGGGAATAAACCCCGACTTTTGATTGACCGGTATATGCCGGTCCTTTCTATTTATAGTAATTTTACCATTTGATCGCAATATCTTACAAAAGGAATTGACCGCCATTTATAGAATTATTAATCTAAAACAAACATGTTTTGCGGTAGTTTCAACAAAAGCGGGGGAGGGATTTTATGCACAGACTGGAAAAAATGATTTCGGCTATTGAAATAATCTTGAGACATGTACATGAGGGTATAGTCATTGCCGACAGAGAAGGCCGAGTGGTCTATGTCAATGATGCCAATGAGAGGATCACTGGTCTTGATAATAAGAAGATTCTGGGCAGGTATGTCAAAGATGTGGTTCCCGAGTCTTCTCTTATAGAAGTCATTGAGACCGGCAGGGAAAAGCTGGGGACCAGGACCAGGGTAAGGGATAAATATGTCATTTCCAATATTGTACCTATATATGACGGGGCTGAAATCATAGGCAGCATATCGGTATTTCTGGATATTACCGAGGTGGAAAATCTAAACATAAAGTTGAAAAAGGCCCAGGAGCAGATAGATAAACTTTCCAAACAGCTTTCCACCTTTTTGGGGGATGGGCAGTTTATAGTTGGTAAGAATCCCATGATGCAAAAAGTCATTTATATCGCCCAAAAAGCTGCCGGAGTAAATTCCAATGTGCTCATTACAGGAGAAAGTGGCACAGGAAAGGAAGTTATGGCACGATTTATTCATAATGCGGGCCCCCGCAAGGATAAACCCTTTGTGGCCGTAAACTGCGGTGCCATCCCTGAAACTCTTCTGGAAAGCGAGCTCTTCGGATACGAGCCCGGGGCTTTCACGGGGGCAGGAAACAGGGGTAAAGCAGGAATTTTCGAACTGGCCAATGGCGGTACTATTTTTTTGGATGAGATAGGAGACATGTCCCTTTCCCTGCAGGTGAAACTTCTAAGGGTTTTACAGGATAAGGAAATTCGGCGGTTGGGCGGCATCGACAAGATAAAACTTGATGTCAGGGTAATGGCAGCCACCAACAAACCTCTGGAGAAAATGGTGGCGGAAAAGACCTTCAGGGAAGACCTTTATTACCGTTTAAATGTTATTCAGATAAGCCTTCCTCCACTTCGGGAAAGGAAAGAGGATATCCCGCTATATGTTAGATTCCTGCTGGATAAGCTGTCGGGACAATTAAAGGCTGCATGTCCCAAGATTTCGCCGGGGGCTATGAAAGCCCTGATGAATTATGATTTCCCGGGCAATATCAGAGAACTGGAAAATATCCTGGAAAAAAGCATGGTTATGGATGAGGATGGAAATATTGACACTGATGACCTGCCGGATATTTTAAGCGCCCATACCGGTGCCCGGGGTTTTTATGTTGAGACCGAGGGAAGATGGCCCACTTTGAAGGAAGTAGAAAAAACATTGCTTGAAAAAACTCTTGCGGTTTTTAGCAATAAGACCAGGGCCGCCGAAGTCCTTGGTATTTCCAGGGCAACCCTTTACAGGATGCTGGATGAGTCGACCGGAAAAGGTGTCTCAAGATGAAACAAAACTCCGGGAAATATTATGGTTATAGATTTTTTTGATTTTCAATAATTTAGTCGGGATGGTCAATGAATAAACGTCTATAAATGACACATATTGATAATAAAGTGTATAAAAAAGATACAGTTTTAAACATGCAAAGATTTCGCCGCCATTTATCAAAAGGTTAAAAACCGGAATGGCAGCGGTCTTGCGGTAATTAAAATTTTCGACATAATACTGGCATGTCAATTGCATGATATTTTAAACAGATAATATTATTTGGCCCTATTGAAATTTCATCATAGTTGCCAATTAAAAAAAGGGTCAGGAAAACAGGAGGTAATTGACATGCTGGATGATTTAACCAAAATGGCAGAACCATATAAAATCAAGATGGTGGAGCCGCTGAAAATCAGGACGAAGGAGGAGAGGATAAGGCTCATAAAGGAGGCCGGATATAATCCTTTTTTACTAAATGCGGAAGATGTATATATTGATTTACTGACCGACAGCGGTACTTCGGCCATGAGCGACAATCAGTGGGCCGGCATGATGCTGGGAGACGAATCCTATGCGGGCAGCAAGAATTACATCCACCTGGTAGAAGTGGTAAAAGACATCTTTGGTTACAACTATGTGGTACCGACCCATCAGGGGCGCGGTGCGGAAAAGGTGCTGTTCCCCGTTCTGGTGAAAAAAGGCCAATATGTGGTGGGAAACATGCATTTTGATACCACCAAAGCCCACATCGAGCTTTCGGAAGGCATTGCTGTGAACCTGGTCACCAGGGAAGCGGAGGATGTAGGAAACTACCATCCCTTCAAGGGTAATTTTGATATAGAAGCGTTAAAAAGTTTTATAGAAGAAAAAGGCCCCGAGAACATTGCCTTCATCCTGGCCACCGTCACCTGCAACAGCGCAGGAGGGCAGCCCGTATCCATGGAAAATATCAAAGAAGTGAGAAAAATGGCCGACAAATACGGCCTGTATCTCTTCTTTGACGCCGCCCGCTTTGCTGAAAACGCATATTTTGTGAAACAGCGGGAAAAGGGATATGAAAACAAAAGCATAAAGGAAATCGTAAGAGAGATGTTTTCCTACGGCGACGGTTTTACCATGTCGGCCAAGAAGGACGCCCTGGTAAATATCGGCGGCTTGATTGCAATAAAGGATGACGTGGAACTTTTTACAAAGGTTAAGACCATGCTCATACCCATGGAAGGCTTTGTGACTTACGGCGGTCTCGCAGGCCGCGACATGGAAGCCATGGCCCGGGGCCTTGAGGAAGTGCTGAGTGAAGATTATCTTTCCTGGCGCATAAATCAGGTAAAATACCTGGGAGACAAGCTCCGAGAAGCGGGAATTCCCATTCAATATCCCACTGGCGGCCACGCGGTGTTTATCGACGGTAAAAAGTTCCTTCCCCATGTGCCCCAGGAGCAGTTCCCATCCCATACCATATGCGTGGAACTGTATATTGAGGCTGGCATCCGGGCAGTGGAAGTCGGAACTCTTCTGGCGGGCAGGGACCCCGTCACAAAGAAAGAAATACTGCCTGCTCTGGACTTTGTGAGATTAACCATTCCGCGCCGGGTCTATACCAATAGCCACATGGATGTGGTGGCGGAAGCGGTGAAGAGGGTATATGCCAGGAGAGACAGCATTAAAGGATTGCGCTTTACCTATGAACCTCCCATCCTCCGTCACTTTACCGCACGGCTGGAACCGGTGGAATAACATTATCGAACTTCAAACATCAAACCTAATTTTAAGAAAGGTGGTGCATTTATGGAAAATTTAGAAAGGGACCAGTGGAAATCAAGAGCAGGATTTATCTTCTCCACCGTGGGTGCTGCCGTGGGTCTGGGAAATTTCTGGCGTTTCCCGTTTATGGCCTATAAAAACGGCGGCGGGGCATTTCTTATCCCGTACTTCTTTGCTCTTTTGACAGCCGGTGTTCCCCTGATGATCATGGAGTTTTCCTTCGGCCACAGGATGAAGGGAGGAGCTACCCTTTCCTTTGCGAAGCTTGGGAGAAAGTGGGAATTTATAGGTTGGTGGCAAACCATGGTACCACTTATTGTCATGTGCTATTATTCCACTATCATTGCATGGAGTTTGAACTACCTTATATTTTCCTTTACTCAAGCCTGGGGAGCCGACCCCAACGCTTTCTTCGGCGGCAAGTTCCTGGGCGTCTCCAGCGGCCCATGGGACCTGGGAGGATTCCGCTGGACTATTGCTCTGGGAGTAATAGTTGTATGGCTGCTCAATTATTTCATCACAAAAAACGGTATATCCGGCGGCATTGAAAAAGCCTGTAGAATCATGACCCCGCTTCTGGCGGTGCTCATGGTAATTATAACCATTAGAGGTCTTACCCTACCCGGAGCCACTTACGGCCTCAACTGGTTTTTAAAACCGGACTTTTCAAAAATCATGGATCCACAGGTCTGGATCGCCGCATACGGCCAGGTGTTTTTCTCCACAACCCTGGCGGTGGGCGTCATGATAGCCTACGCCAGTTACCTGCCTGAAAAATCCGATATAGTCAACAACTCCTTCATTACAGTGTTTTCCAACTCCAGCTTTGATTTCCTGGCGGGCCTGGCGGTTTTCAGCATCCTGGGATATGCGGCGGTGGCATCCAATGTCCTCTTTGACAAAGTAGCTGCCAATGGTGCCGGAGTCGCTTTTGTGGCTTTCCCCAAGGCCATCAGCATGCTGCCCATGCCAAAGATCTTACAGAATATATTTGGAATAATGTTCTTCTTCAGCCTGTTTATAGCGGGTATTTCGTCTAGTATTTCCATGCTGGAATCCTTTGCTACGGCAGCTCTTGACAAGTATGATATAAGCCGGGAAGAGATAATAAAGAGGATTTCCATCGGCGGATTCATCGGCAGCATGTTTATTGCTACCGGCGCAGGTGTACACATACTGGATATCGTTGACCATTTTGTATCGAGCTACGGTATAGCCCTTCTGGGCTTAATAGAAGCCATAGTTCTTGGATACGTGTACGGCACAGGAAAAATTAAAGAACATGCCAACCTGTATTCGGATTTCAAGATCGGCTGGTGGCTTGATTATTGCGTGAAATACCTCACTCCGCTGATGCTGGGTTACATGTTCATCCAGAATCTTATAAACGAGTTCAAGGCTCCCTATGCCGGTTACCCCATGAGCGCAATTATTGGCCTGGGATGGACGGTGGCGGTGGGCATGCTTCTTGTGGCCCTGTACCTATCCGGCAGGCCCTGGACCAATCCGCATATAAGCCTTGATAGAATCGAAGACAGGGCGGTGAGCAAATGATGAACTATACAGGAATGGAACCCGGAGCCATTGTGATGCTCATATTCGGTCTGGTACTGCTATACGGCGGTCTTGCCACATTTATAACTATAGCCATCAAAAGGGTACAAAATAAATAGTGTGTTCCCCTGCAAAAAATATTAAGACGGTTCATCTTCTATGAACCGTCTTTTTTCGAATTTCATTTTCTCATACATTAAACCTGAACACCACCACATCCCCATCTTTCATCACATAATCCTTGCCTTCGGACCTCAGCAAGCCCTTTTCCCGCACTGCCTGCTGGCTGCCGCAGGCTATAAGGTCATCGTAAGCTACCACCTCAGCCCGGATAAATCCCCGCTCAAAGTCGCTGTGGATTTTACCTGCAGCCTGAGGGGCTTTGGTCCCCTGCTTTATGGTCCAGGCCCGGACCTCCTTGGGGCCTGCCGTTAGAAAAGTAATGAGGCCCAGAAGCCGGTAACCGGCCTTTATAAGCCTGTTTAATCCCGGTTCTTCAAGGCCATATTCGGCCAGCAGCTCCTTTTTCTCATCATCAGGAAGTTCAGCCAGCTCAGCTTCAATCCTGGCACAAATAGGGATCACTTCTGAACCCTCTGCGGCGGCATATTCCCTTACTTTTTTGACATAATCGTTTTCCGTTTCAGAGATTAAATCATCTTCCGAAATGTTGGCAACATATATTACAGGCTTGGAGGTAAGCAGAAAAACCTGTTTTACTATTTCCTGCTCTCCTTCGGAAAATTCCTGAACCCGGGCCGGCTTGTTCTGTTCCAGGCCTTCCTTCAGACGTTCCAGCACCGAAAGCTCCTGTAAATATTGCTTTTCTCCGGATTTTGATTGTTTTTTCACCCGATCTATCCGCCGTTCCAGCACCTCTAAATCGGAGAATATTAGCTCCAGGTTAATGGTTTCAATATCCCTTATGGGATCAACTTTCCCTTCCACATGGACTACATTTGAATCCTCGAAACATCGGACCACATGGGCGATGGCATCCACTTCACGGATATGCGAAAGAAATTTGTTGCCAAGGCCTTCACCGCGGCTGGCACCTTTTACAAGGCCAGCTATATCCACGAACTCTATGGTGGCGGGGGTCACCTTTTGGGGATGTTCCATTTCCGCCAGTCTGTCCAGCCTTTCGTCAGGCACCGCCACCACACCCACATTGGGCTCTATGGTGCAAAAGGGGTAGTTGGCACACTCGGCCCCGGCTTTTGTTATAGCATTAAACAGGGTGCTTTTACCCACATTGGGCAGCCCCACAATTCCTATCTGCATTTCTTATCTTCCCTTCAAACATAAAGTATTTCCACGGCTTTTATTATACCAGTCAGGTTTCATGATGTAAACAAGCGGATACGATGCTTGTAATTTATAAAGAAAAATAATACAATAAAAATATGGGGAGAGGAATGCGGATATGTGGAAATGGAGAATCGCCACAATTTTAATTATAATCTCGATTGTTATTACCGGCTGCAGTTTACTGCCAACCAAAACAAAAACCACCGCCGTATTGCCTGAACTGCAGCAGCCCCCGGAAGGTGCGGTATATAATAACGGCAATTTCATCGGGTATTCCGATGCCTCCGATCACGGATATAGCATGGCTATTGTAACTATTGAAAATGATAAAATCATGAATGTAATATTAAAGGAATTTACGGAACTTTCTATTGAAAAAGATTTTTCCACCTATGAATATAAACCCTCGGTTAAAGCCCACCAGCAGCTTCCCCGGAAGTTTATAACAGCCGGTAATTCCCAGGTAGATGGCATCAGCGGCGCTACCGCCAGTTCTATGCGCTACAGGCAGGCGGTGGAACGGGCTCTTTCCAGTGCTAGAAAACAAAAATCAACTAATATTTATTTTAACGGCACTTTTCAAGGGAGGTCCAAAGCCGACAACCATGGTTATGGAATTGCCCTTGTAAAAATACAGAATGATAAAATTAACGGTGTCGAGATAAAAGAAGTAAATGAAAAGGGCGAGTTGAAGGACTTTAACACATATCCTTACGAGCCTTCCAGAAAAGCTTACAGGGAAATTCCCGGACAATTTGTAAAGAAAAATTCGCCGGATATAGACAATTTTACCGGTGCCACTCACAGTACCGAAAAATACAGGGAAGCAGTGGCCAATGCTATGGCTAAGGCAAGGATAATTAAGGAATTGCCGGATTTGATAGATGGCACCTACACTGCGGTTTCCGATGCTGACAACCAGGGATATTCTGAAGCCGCGGTGACTGTGGAAAATGGTATGATTGTCGATGTGAAACTGAGAGAATACGATGAGCTTTCGACAGAGAAGAATTTTTTTACGTATAGATATGAACCTTCCGTAAATGCCAACCGGGAACTGCCCTGGGCGTTTATTTCAGCTCAGTCGCCCCGGGTGGACGCCGTTACGGGGGCCACCCACAGCAGCACTCATTACTCTCAGGCTGTAGAAAGGGCACTTGCAAAGGCATCATGGCATAAAAGCCAGCAGAAATATTTTAATGGGGTTTTCCAGGCTAAATCCACCACCGATAAACATGGTTACTGTGTTGCCATTGTGAAACTCCAGGATGATAAGATTCAGGATGTTACATTAAAAGATGTCGATGAAAAGGGCCAGTTGAAGGACTTTGAAAACTACCCATATGAGCCCTCGAAAAGGGCTCATGCCGAACTTCCTGCAAAGTTTGTGAGGTCCAATTCCTATCAGGTGGATGTAGTTACCGGCGCCACCCACAGCTCGGAGAAATATAAGGAAGCGGTAAAAAAAGCCCTGGAAAGCGCAACTTTAAGGTAATGGGAAATCTAGTTTAAGTGTAAAAACTAAGTCCTCTGCCTCAGTAAGGCGACTTTTTATACCACATCCGATTATTGTTTTGAATCAAAAACAATGTTTTGCAATCCCTCTATTTCCGAATCCGTCAGCTCACGCCATTCTCCCGGTTCGAGGTTTTCGTCCAGCTTCAAAGGGCCTATGGAAAGGCGCTTTAGATATACCACTTCCTTACCCCGGGCTTTCATCATGCGCTTCACCTGGTGGAATTTTCCTTCATGTATTTTCACCAGCACTCTTGAAAATTTCCCGGCTTCCAGAATTTCTAGCTTTGCTGGTAGTGCAGTGAAATCTTCCAGAGGTATACCACCGGCAAAGGCTGCCACATCATCTTCATTTAATTTTCCTCTGACTTCCACATAGTAAATCTTTTCTACCTTGTTTTTTGGCGAGAGCAGGCGGTGTGCCAACTGACCGTCGTCGGTAAGGAGAATTAGACCTTCGGTATCCCTGTCCAATCTCCCCACCGGAAAAAGGTTCCTGTGGGAATATTCTCCTTCCAGAAGGTCAATTATGGTGGTGTCCTCTTCTTCTCTGGTGGAGGAAACTACCCCGGCTGGTTTGTTCATCATTATGTATATATGACTTTTATAATCCAGATCCTCTCCAAAGATGCGGATATTGTCGATGAGGGGATAGACCTTTTCTCCCGCATCATTGACGGTGTTGCCGTTTACAGTAACGGCTCCCTGTTTTATCAGTTTTTTTACATCTTTTCTGGTACCGAAACCGCACATGCTCAAAATTTTATCCAGGCGCTCACTCTTTTGTTTTTCCACGATAACACTCCTATCAAAAAATCTTCAAAACATATTTTGTATTTTTCATGGTGAAAATATTAAAGAAAATGATTATAATGTATAATAAATTATACCGCTATTATCACATTACTGACAATATAATTGTTAAAGGAGATGGCAAATGATGTATTGGTGGGGGCCCGGATGGGGCCACATGGGAGGATATTACGGTATTTTTATGTATGTGTATATGTTTATCTGGCTTGTGGTACTGGCGGGGGTCTTTTATTTAATAATAAGGCTTATTAGAAGCCTTGCTTCATCCGCAGGTCCGGTAAACCGGGATGACGCTTTTCGGGAAACTCCGCTGGATATCCTTAAGAGGCGCTATGCGGCGGGTGAAATCACAAAGGACCAGTATGACAGAATGAGAGAAGACCTAAAAGATAATTAGGGCAATTTTGCTATGAAGTTATAAAAAAACCGGCAGCTAATGCCGGACAAATAAATTAAATTCAATAATTTATGAGTAGTATAGGTCAACCTGCGCATGCATCACAGGTTGACCTGATATCCCAACTTACTTTGTGCCGAGCAGCGGGAAAAAGATTATGATTATGGGGATCAGGATAATGAGGAAAATTATAAGCCAGATCCAGAATATGGTTTGGGTCATATGGAGCTCCTCCTTTCATTTTTAGGGCTTCATTCAGCCCTGCTATATAATATGCACGTTTGATTTTTGGTGACACCTCTAAGCATCTTTTATTATCTTGACCAGCATATTTGCCATAATATGCTGGAATTCCTGAGTCTGTATGAGGCCAAGGACCATCGGCATCCACATATTGCTCATAACCGTCATACCGCCCTGAATGGTTATCTCCTCTATTTTTCCATCCATTTTTGCTTGGGCTTTTTCAACTATCTGAGAAAAACTTGTAACTGCAGTCTTTGCAAAATCAATGGAACTGGATACTTTGTCCAGTATATTTTTTAAATTTCCTGAAGCAACGGCGTCATGCAGTGCTTTTTTTGCAACGGTGGCCATGGTGACAACACCGTCCCCGGCGGTTTCATCCGTACCTTCCAATTTATTTAATTCCTCTTTTAATTGATTCCTCTGTTCTTCAACCTCCTGCAGGGCTTTTTGCAGTTCTTCTTTTGTCATAAGAGACCTCCTTTCGCTCTAATTTAAATCTAATGTATAATATGCAATATCACCAATTCTTGCCCCTTTGAATATTTTAATATCAGAAAATAAAGGAGGGGGCAAGAAAATGCTGCCATTACTGGTCATACCTTATTGTCTAAATCTTATGTTGGGCGCTGTGGGGGCTCATCTTCTAAATGAGTTAAATACTGCGGCGAAATATAAAATAGTGGGGTTTAAGCAGGGTTTAACCTTGAGAAAGAGTCAGGAAGTAATAGAAAGTTACGGTATCAAGATAAAGAAATTCCTTCCGCTGGCCAATGCATGCTTATGTGAAGTGGATAGCGGGGAATCTTCTATTAAAAGTTTGGCCATGGACCCCACGGTCGAGTTCATAGAGGACGATCTGGAAGGAGAGGTTCAGGTGGTACCTTTCCTATCCATGGATATCAAAAAATCGAGTCAGGAAATACCCTGGGGCGTCCAGAAGATAGGAGCTCCTCCCGTCTGGAAAGATATAAGAGGAGAAGGGGTCAGGGTTGGTATAATCGATACAGGCGTAGATCTCAATCACCCGGACTTGAAGGATAATGTAAAAGAAGTCTGCGGCGTACTGGATTGTAAAAATATAATTGATGACAACGGCCATGGAAGCCATGTGGCCGGAACCATAGCAGCCCTTGACAATGATATAGGGGTTGTCGGTGTTGCTCCAAAGGTAGACTTATATCCTGTAAAGGCATTTAATAAAAGCGGCAGGGGCAATATATCCAATGTGATAGATGCCCTGAACTGGTGTATAGAAAAAAAGGTCCAGGTAGTAAATATGAGTTTTGGATTTACTAACAACAGCATGGCTCTTGAAAGAGCTATAAAAGAAGCGTACCGGCAAAACATCGTGCTGGTAGCCGCTGCAGGGAATTCCGGCGGCGACGATTCGGTGATGTATCCTGCCAAATATCCGGAAGTCATAGCAGTGGCGGCATCCAATTCCGGCAATAAGGCCGCATGGTTTTCCAGCGGAGGTCCTGAAGTGGATGTCATAGCCCCGGGAGCAGGCATTCCTTCCACTTATAAAGATGGCGGATACAAATCCATGAGTGGGACCTCTATGGCATCGCCCCATGTTACAGCAGCTTGCGCTCTGATTTTGGCAAAATCAAATATGAGTCCGGCAAAAGTAAAGGAAGTATTGATGAGCACTGCAATAGACCTTGGCCTTCCCAAAAACAAACAGGGAGCGGGTCTGGTGAATGTGTCAAAAGCGACAGCAAGTATAAAGAGTTCTAAGAGAAGTTCCGAAAACCAGCAATTTTAAAAACCAAATTAGAGAGCCCTGGATTTCCAGGACTCTCTAATTTCTTTTTTTGATACTTGTTATTAAGCTTTTTCAGATTTGCCAAGCAGCGGGAAGAAGATTATGATTATGGGGATCAGGATAATGAGGAAAATTATAAGCCAAATCCAGAATACAGTTTGAGTCATACTTAGCTCCTCCTTTCATTTTTTAAGGCTTTTTGTTTAGCCCTGCTATATAATATGCTATTTTCTTTTTTGGTGACACTGTGAACTTTTTATATCTACTTTTTCAAAAACATAATATCACCTAAAAATATGCCTTTGAATATTTTATTATCGAAGACAGAAATAAGTAATAAAGCAACTTTTTCAAACACCCGCATATTATGTAGAAGCGATATTAAATTTTGAGGGAGGTTCAAAACATGAACAAATTTGAAGAATTGAAAGAGGAGATCATCAAATCTGCTAACACTCCTGATAAACTTGGCGAAATCTTTACAAAGTTCGGGATGACACCGGATAATCCTGACGCGATGAAAGAAATCATGAAGGATGCGGGAATAAAAGAAGAATTAAATGCAGAAAATGCGGCGCAAATGGTAAAAAACTTGACCGAAAGCTTTTCACCGGAAATGAAAAAATACCTGGCAAACCTGGTTTTAGAAGTATCCCAATCCATCCCGGCAGGTCCTATGCCCGATGATATTAAGAATTTGTTAAATTCCTGGCAAAAAGGGGGAGGATGTATTGAAAAGTGACTATAGTCGTTGATGATGAAAAAAGCAATGCCGGTATTCAAAACCCAGAAATAAAACCGCAGCAGCAAGATAGAAAAAGAAGATTGATCATAATCGGCGATATAATCTCAATTATAGGAGTATCGCTCTTGTTTACTGCGGCAATCTTAGATTTATTCATCGATACGACATTCAGGCCTTAAACTCAAGCTAGTATAAGCTCCGGACATTCCGGAGCTTTACATATTTGTACCGATTGAAACAAAAATCTTCTGCATTGGTGCGAATTGTGCTGGATAAACTAAAAAAAAATGATCGAAGGTGGCTTGACATTGCAAAAAAGTAAAATAACAGGAGAAAGGCTCTCTCTCGGCCAGTATATAATGATGGGAGTAGGGGGCATCATAGGAGCAGGTTTTTTTCTGGCTTCCGGCCTTGCCATCCGGCTTTCGGGACCGGCGGTGATACTCAACTATGGCCTATCAGCCTTTGTCATGTGCAGGGTATTTTGCGCCCTGGGGGAAATGACCACCTCAAACCCGGCGGCAGGTTCCTTCAGGGTATATACCCAGGATTATCTGGGTAAAGCCGCCGGCTTCATGAGCGGATGGATATACTGGATAGCGGGGGTGCTGGTAATGTCCAGCGAAGTTACGGCTTCAGGAATATTTACCCGATACTGGTTTTCGCGTGTGCCGCTGTGGCTTTTTACGCTTATTTATTCGGTAATGGTAGTTTATCTAAATTTCAAGGGCACAAAGGAATTCGGAGCAGTGGAAGCGTGGTTTTCATTTATCAAGGTGGGAGCACTGGCTGCCATGATATTGGTGGGGTTAGGGGTTATACTGACCCATTTTCAAAGCCCCACTGTAGGAATTGAAAACTTTTATGCCGGCGGGGGGTTTTTTGCAGGAGGTATAAGAGGGTTTTTCGGGGCGATGCTGATGTCGTTGATACCCTTCGGCGGCATAGAAGTGGCGGCCATGGCTGCCAGCAGCGTGGAAAATCCCCGGAAAAATGTACCCAAAGGTATCCACAGCATATTTTTCATTCTTATCGGCCTTTATCTTATTTCATTAACTATTTTACTGATATTGACTCCATGGAACAGGATTCCCACCAATGCCAGCCCCTTTGTCGCCATGTTTACCTATGTCAGAGTCCCGTATATTGACTCCATACTCAATTTTGTTATACTTACAGCCGCCCTCACCACCATGAACGCTGCCATGTTTGGCGTGACCCGGGTGCTATTTTCGCTGGGGCAGGGAGAGTGGGCACCAAGTATCTTTACAAAAGAAAACTCCCACGGCGTTCCGGTTTACGCCCTGGGAGTAAGCAGCATCGGCCTTACGCTGGCGGTGGTGTTATCTTATCTACTTCCGAGAGATGTTTACGAATACATCACCAGCGCAGCAGGCTTCATGCAGTTTTTTAACTGGGGAATTATTTTATTGGCTTATATAGCTTTTCTTAAAAAGCGCCGGGTGAGCTCTTCCGGAGTAAGGGTTCCGGAAATGGCACCGGAAACCGCCGCCATTTATCCGGGCAGCGTGGCAGCCACCGGGACAAGCAAGAAATACGTCGGCCATACCCGGGAATTTCCCGCCGGGATTAAGGTAATAAATCCTGTGAGCACTTCCTGGGCAGCCTTTGTATTGCTGGCAGTGATTCTTTCGTCTCCGCTTTTAATTGCCAAACAGCGCATTTCGGTCCTCATAGCCATGGGGGTAATATTGTTTTTAGTAATAGGTTACAAGATAGGCGATAGATTTCATATCTTTACAAGATGGTGAGCGAGAAGGCCTCAAGCCTTTGAATTAATGGAATTTGCACTTCGCAAGTCCCGCTTAATCCGGCATCTGACCTCCGGCCTCCAAAATTTGTGCCGCCCTGAAAAGAGTCTTCACCATTTCTCCGAACTTCACCTTTTCCTTCGGCAGGAATTTTCCATCTATCTTTTCTAATAGCCCTAATGCCAGGGCCGATGATACATAACCCTCAAATCCCTTTCCAACATCTCCGATATCGTTTAGATCTAGCTTGAAAATTTCTCCCTTTGCTGCAATGGCATCAAATCCCAGGAACCTTATCGCGAACTTAGCCAGCTCCTGTCTGTCAAGGGGCCTGTCGAGATTTTTAGCTTCGATATCAGTTATAAGTCTTTGATCTAAAGCAGCATCGATGTATTTTTTATAAGGATCCGCCTTTTCCTTTTCGTCCATTTTTAGCCCGTATTCCGGATACATTTTAGGGCCCAGACCCAGGCAGGATGCGAAAAATTTCACGGCATCCTTCATGTTAGGCACCGATTCCAGGTCAATTTTCATCGAAGGTTCGAATATCCCCTGGTTCATCAAAAGCTCCGCCTCGCGCCTGCCGGTCTCGCCCTTAATATTAACGTCGGGAGATGCGGACTTTATGGTGCCAGGCTGTTTAAAGGCATAATTTAGAACCTCACCGGTACTGGGTTCGATATATGCCGCGTCAGGTAAACGCTTCAAAGCATATACCAGGATTTTTTCAGGTTTTTGTGATTGTTGCGGAGCATCGGGCTCGTAGTACATCTTGGGCATGATATATGCCAGGGTAATGCTGATTTTATCCAGCATTATACCGGCTGCCTTTTCTCGGGAAAGGATATTTTTTTCCGGAGCCGGGAAGATGATATCATCCCAGGCGTAATTCAGGCTTATGACTTCGCCCTTCTGATCGATGCTAATATTTATGTTGTTTCCCACGTAGGGTATACCATTAACTGTCCGCGTGAAATTAAAGTAGTAGGATTGATATGGGGCCCTGAATTTGGAATTTACTTCCTGGGGATAATCCATGGACCGCACCTGGCCGGCCTTATCGGGCAAATATTTTTTTATGTATTCTAAAGCCACATTTTTTGCGTCCTCCCAGCTGATGGCTTTGGGAGCGGAAGCTTCTTTTAACTGCGCTTCAGGGTAGTAAGGGCCGGGGTTTTTCCAAAAACCAAAATTCTGCACCCTGCCGGTGGCTGCATTCACGGTGACGTTGGCATTTACAGTACCCTCGGTGGAATTGAAATTAAAGAAGTAAAGGTCCTGCGGTTCCATGGCATAAGGAACATTGTTGAAGGACTGTAGAATCATGTTCTCCAGGCCGAACTTCTTTATTTCTTCTTCGGCCAGCTTCTGAGCCTGTTCCTTTGTCAGGGGGGTTTCAAGCTTCGTGGGAGTAATGGTTTTTGCACCGGAAAAATCGACTTCAGTCAGCGGTTCAATTCCCTTGACTTCGTCTCCGGCATAGTTTATAAGAGCCCCATCCTTTGCCCTTATGGTGAGGGGAGGCCCCATATATACCAATCTTGCTGGTACATACATTAGCTTTGCGGCATCATAAGGCTTACCTTTTTCTTCGTCGAAGCCACGGACATATACAAGTTCGGGACCAAGATATTTTATGTAGATTTCTTCGACCTGCTGTTTTGATATGGTTTTTTCGTCTATAGGCTTATCTTCCGACCAGTTCAGATTGTAGCCCACTAGCTTGCCGTTGGCTGCATTTACAGTGACATTGATGCCTTCTTCGCCAAAATAAAAATCTACAGGCTGGATGTTTTCAGAGGTTTTAGCAAACCTGAAAAAGTAAGATGCGGGTTCAAAAAGTCCGCCGAACTTGAGACCGGGGTAATAGTTTTCTTCCACAAACTTTACCTTTGAGAATTTATCCGGGGCTATTTTTTTAATAAAGTTTTCCGCCAGCACCCTAGCTTCCTCCCGGGTGTATTTGGCCAAGAAAATCTTGCGCCTACCGTAGGGAGTGCTCCATTCCTCTCCCTGATTAAAAGAGATGACTTCGCCGCTGTCGGCGTCAATGACAGCGTAAATTGAAAAAGAGGGCTTATAGAAGTTTATCGTCCAGACTCTGCGGTTGCCGGGCTGCCACCCGGTATTTAAATAAATCTCGGGTTTGAAGTCTTCGGGCACCTCAAAAAGCTCTTTTACGATCTCGATGGCTTTTTCCTGAGAAATCTTAACATCTTTAGATGCGTCGTTGACCGGGGTGGCTCCCCCTGCTGCTTTCACCGCCATTTCACCTGCCTTCTCAGGCGTCATCCCAGCTCCATAGGCCGGCAGGGCAAGACATACCACTAGCACCAGAACCAACAGTGTTACCAAACTCTTTTTTCTCATTTTAACCCACCTCCCTTTTTTTTCTAAAACTGCCAATATTATTTTATCATTAAAAACTAAAGAATAATATTACAAATATATTAAAAATGTTATCTTATCTCCACCATTCTCAAAGCCTCATGCCACTTCACTTCAAATCCCAGAGCCTCAGACAAAAACCTGAGAGGGACCATGACCCTATCATTTCTAATTATGGGAGGGGTGTCCAGAAAGATTCTGTTCCCGTTGACTATAGCTTCCTGCCGGCGAAACTTCCATGGATCTTGCGGAGCCGGCCAAGGGCCCAAAGCCGTATTGCCTGATTCTGCCCATAATTCTACAGTTTTTTGGGAAGTTTTCACCAGGATTTTTCTTTGTGCCGGGATCCAATCCACCCGGGCCCCCAGGCTTTGAGCTATGAATCTCAGGGGTACCATAGTACTGCCATTTTTGATAAATGCAGAAGAGTCCAGCAGTAAAGGTCTTCCTTTTATATAAGCGGTTCCGGAACCTATTTGTAAAACTATTGAATTTTTAAAGTCGGCGGGCATACCGGATGAATTGTCTTTTAGCAGGGCCTTGAACCGTGGAATATCGGTGCCGGGAGGCACAATATTTCTGTTTAAAGTATAAGGGTATGAACTCTGGTACACAAAACCATCCCGGATGGTAAAACCCAATTTGTAACCAAAACTTTTTGCCGCTTTCAGGACCGCACTGTTAAACTTACCATAGGGATATGCTATGGCTGTGGGAGAGGGCAGGCTGTTTTGGGTAAATACCCCGGCTTCCCGGGAAAAATCCAGGTCCAGTTGTTCTTTATCCATTGAAAGCAGTGCAGGTTTATTACCTCTGTATTCATGAGCATCAAACGTATGACTGCCAAATTCCATCAGGCCGCTGTCAAACATTTCCTTAATCTGCCGTAAGGAAAGCTTCGATAGCCTGTTCGGGTCAAAGGATTCTTCCTTCTGAACTACTCTGTTTCCAATAAGAAAAATAGTTGCTTTAAAATTATAGCTTTTTAAAACGGGAAAAGCGTATACGAAATTTGATTCATAGCCGTCGTCAAAGGTTATCAACACAGTCTTCTCCGGGAGTTTTTTCTTGTTGTATATAAAATCCTCAACATCTTTGAGGGATGCAGTATAATATCCGTTGTCATGTAGATATTTCATCTGGGCTTCAAACTCCGCCAGCGGTATGACTGCATGGGTCGTGGTACCTTCGGGGAGCTGGTCGGGGATTATATGGTGATATGCCAGCACAGCGATAAAAGGCTTAGAGTTATCTGTGTTTTGAGATGCGGCTAAAACCCTGGAGGACGGTACTGTTGATGAACTGAAGAATAAAATGAACAATAACCCCGAAACTCCTGCTACCAATAAACTGCGTCTGAATGTAAAAAGATTGTGCTGCACAATAAAACCTCCTGAGTAAAAACTTAAAAATTACCATGATAATTTTATCATGAATATCACAAAAAATTGTTACAGTTATATTAAATTAAATCTATATTCCCTGGATTTATCACGGAAGTATTGTTTTTTCCGCCATTGGTTCCATTTGCCCTGCTATAAATATACTACTTTTTATATATCTATTGAATGTGATAAAATTACCAGAGAACGCGTTTTGTTGGGAAAAAGGCTGTTGTCAGATGAACCAACATTGTATAAAATAATCTTGAAAACTAATTTTGACAGGATTTTCAACTGTAAAGAGCGGGAGGGCAAAAAGGTGGCAAAGGATTTGACCGGTATGATTATATCCATAGTATTTGTATTTGCGGTGATTCTGGTATCGGAAATATTGAGGAAGGTATACAAGCTCGGAAACGAGTTTACCAGGAAATTTGTACATATTGGGGTCTCCCACTGGTGGATAGCGGCAATGTTTCTCATAAGCGACATGAGATATGCCGTTATACCACCGGTTTTATTTGTTCTTTTGAATTATTATTCCTATAAAAAGAATTTGTTCAAGAGTATGGAGAGACAGGAAAACTCGGACCTCGGGACCGTTTATTTTCCCATATCCCTTATAATATTAATTCTTCTCACATGGAAAGGAGGTCTCCTGGGAGGAGACTACAGGTATCTTGGAGCACTGGGAACCCTGGTCATGGGCTACGGTGACGGCTTTGCGGCCATCATAGGAAAAAATTTCGGAAAACAAAAATACAATATATTTAAAAGCTGTAAAAGTCTTGAAGGCTCAGTAACCATGCTTGTTTTTTCAACACTGGTATCCGCTGTGTTATTAAGTATTTTTAGAGGATTTGACATATACAATCTCAGGACAAGCATTATTATAGCAGTTGTTGCCACCCTGGCCGAAGCCTTTACACCCTTCGGAGCAGACAACATAACAGTGCCTGCTATTACCACATTGACCGCCTATTATATGACCGTCCTCCAGAGCAGGGCCATGTTTTTATTTATATACATGGCGTGCATAGGTTTTTTGCTGAGTTTTTTAATAGCCCTGGCCGCTTACCGCAGAAAATCTTTGACCCTGGATGGCTCCGTGGGGGCCACCTTTTTGGGAACGGTCATATATGCTACTTCGGGCCTGTTTGGTTCGGCTCTTATGATACTGTTCTTTATATCCTCCAGCCTTCTGAGCCATTTTAAAAAGAGCTTAAAGGCAAAGGTGGTCCGGCAGTTTGAAAAGACCGGGCACCGGGATATATTTCAGGTATTTGCCAATGGCGGCATAGGCCTCATCTATTCCGTGCTGTTTTACATTACAAAAAATCCCTCTTTTTTGCTGCTCCTGGGAATCTCTTTTGCGGCGGCCAATGCGGACACATGGGCCACCGAACTGGGCATACTCAACCGCAGCAACCCGGTTTCGCTCAGGACCCTGAAGCGTGTGGAAAAGGGGACCTCGGGGGCTGTGAGCCTTCTGGGCACTACGGCAGCACTGCTGGGGGCTGGTTTTATCGGGATATTTACGGCACTTGGATTCAAGCTCGTAGATATTCGGTCACTGGGATTTACATATATCCAGAGTTTTGCCATGGTGACACTGGGAGGTTTTGCGGGTTCTTTAATTGATTCCATTCTTGGCGCCACGGTACAGGGCGTATACTATTCCGATGAACTGGAAGGTGAGACTGAAAAAAGGATTTACAACGGCAAACCCACCCTGCTGGTACGGGGTTTCCGGCTTATCAACAACGACATAGTCAACTTTTTGAGTATAGCTCTTTCCAGCGCCCTGTTTGCAAGGATGATATAAAAAAGGCCGCATTGTAAATGTCATTATTTTACGTGAGGTCTTTATAAAAAATCCTGTAAGTCCTGCAATGTTTTCCTCCCATGCCCTCGGCGTCCCTTTTCATAGAAGTATTCGTCTCGCCGATGGTGGAACCTTCGCCGTAAATGTAGCCCCTGGCTTTGGCGGCCTGAAGGGTCTTAAACAGGATGGCGCTGCTCACGGCTTTTTTCCTGTATTCCGGGATGACGAACAGCACGAAGAGCCGGCCGCCCGAAATTTTCCGTTTCAGCCATAAAAATTTTAAGAATCCCCAGGGAAAGATTCTTCCGTTGAGGTGCCTCAGAACTTGATTGTAATCGGGCAATGCGACAGAAAAGCCTATGGGGCGGCAGCCGTTCCTGGCTATGTATATCAGGTTGGGGTCCGCCAGGTGCCGAAGCTTCCTGGCTTCAGCCTTAATTTCCTCAAGCGATGGAGGAGTTAAATCCTCCCATTCTTCCGGCATGGCCGCATCCAGCACCTGTTTGATATCCAACATTTCCCTTTCGATATATTTCAACTTAATGGGTTCCACTCTAAAATCGTATCTTTTCATGGCATATTCTACCGGCCGGGCGTACCTGTCCAAATCAATGATTGATAGGTCATAATAGTATGCATAAAGGTCCAGGTGTTTTTTAAAACCGCTTTTTTCAAAGAGTGAGACGTAATAGGGCGGGTTATATGAGTTCATAAGCACCGGCGGGCCGTCAAATCCCTCCACCAATAGTCCCCGGTAATCATCGCCGTTTGTGGGGGAGACCGGGCCTTTTACACAGGTTACTCCCCAGGCTTTGAGCCATGAAAGGACCGCATCAAACAGCGCACAGGATATTTCCTCGTCGTCAACGCACTCGAACAGGCTGATATATCCCTCATTGCGGTTTTTCTTTTTATTCAAATTCTCGTTTATGCCCGTTAATATCCTGCCCGCGGGTTTACCGTACCTGTAAACCATGAATAATGTATGAGGTCCGCTTTTAAAGAGAGGATTATTTTTTCCTACCAGAGTGTCCATCATGTCAGATTTTAAAGGAGGAACCCAGCAGGAGTCGCCTTTATATATATCCCAGGCAAAGTCTATGAATTTCTTTAAACCCTGCCGATCCTTTATCTCGACTATATCTATCCCAGGCATACTTTTTCCTCCTGCAAAGCTGAATTTACCGTACGTTCAATATCAATTCCCTGAGCTTGGCCTTTTTTTCTTCATATGTAATATAATACATGGAGAGCAGCTGCTCTATATTGTGTCGGTACCTGTCCCTGTTGTTCAGGATCTTATTCAGAGCATGCACCAGGTCCTTCGGTCTTTTGCAGACTTCACCGGTTTCATATTTCTGCATCAAAGTTATAGCACCCCTGTCGTTGGAGGTGGCCAGAGTAAAGGTTATCTGTGGAATCCTGTTTATGAGACTTTCTATAAAAATCCCTGCCGAAGGTCTTGCTATAAGGCAGTCAGCCACAGCTAGAAATTCGTTGAAACTATCGGTATATTCAAAGGGCATGATGTTTATATGCTTTAAATGATTCCCGGATTTTTTGACTTCCAGCATCCTTTGATACATTTGCCGGTCAAGGCCGCACATGACCAAAAGGTTTAAGGGTGTTTCACATTCCGAAGAGATTATATTCACCATATCCATAAGGAACTGGCCTCCGATGCTCCCGCTGGCGATGATGACATTGGGAACATCTTTCGGGATATTGTATTTTTGCTTTATAAATTCTGGATTCTTGTAAGTGAAATGCTTTTTTTCTGCCAGAGGCCCTATGACCTCGCAGCGGGCATTATTTCTTTGAGGCAAATTTTTATCTGGATTGCTGTAAATGGAATTTTTGTAAGCGTGTATAATATAGTCGTTATAATTTTTTAGCACATAAAGAATTTTTCTTAAAAAACCGGTGGCTCTGTTTAGAACAAAGGAAAAGTAGGTGAGTTGAAAGTCATAGCTTCTGATGGCTTCTACCGTTTCTTTAAAATAACATATATGGGTGGCATAAGGATTTACAAGGTCGGAGAAGACCGATACTTCGGTCAAAAAGATATAAAAGGGTATGTTTTTTTCCCTGGCATAGGTGCCCAGGACTCTGTTAAAGCCGTCGGCGGTAGAAATGATGATATCGGGGTCTATTTGTTCGAGCTTGCCTAAAAAAGGTTTTGTGTTCATCACCTCGATGATAGGTACACCCACTATTCTGATGATGAAGTTCACCAGGATATCCACTGCTTTGATCCAGTTTTTCCTGATAAAAAGATTCCAGAGGTAAACGATTCCCTGAACATCCGAAGACCCCGAAAGCTCACTGCCTGCCAGCTTGAAGATCCTGACATCCCCGCTTCCGTTCAGGATGTCTTCCAGGATATTGGCCATTCGCAGGTGGCCCATGCCCATTTTTTCGTAGATAATCAGTATTTTTTTTGACACTGTTTCGCCCCACATTCAAGAAAATTTGACCAATCTAACCTAAATTATACTACCGGGAAAAAGGGATTCAAGTAAATTTTTTTTGTGGTGTTTGCTTGACATAACATTGAAAAATAAGTATAATGTTAAATGCAAGTGAGCAATAAAGTTCACTTAAAAATAAACAGGCGTGGGGATATAGCTCAGCTGGGAGAGCGCTTGAATGGCATTCAAGAGGTCAGGGGTTCGATTCCCCTTATCTCCACCAAATATGAAAACATGGCAGGGATTAAACCCTGCTTTATTTTTATGTTTTTATAAATGAATAATATATTGACCTTTTTCATAAAAGAATAATATGATTGTATTGTAAAATTGTAGAAAGGATGATGCATTATGAGCAAACTTCCCTCCAGGGAAGAAATCGACCCGAAATACAAATGGAAGCTGGAAGATATCTATGAAAGCGATGATCTCTGGGAAAAGGACTTTAAAAGGGTAAAGGAACGGTTGAAAGAACTCCAAAACTTCCGCGGCAGGATAAATTCCGCCGAAAATCTAGCAGGTGTATTGAAGTTAAAAGATGAAATCGGGCAGATGGCCGACAGGCTTTTTACATATGCCAGGATGCGTCGGGATGAGGATAACTCCCGCGGAAAATACCAGGCTCTGGCGGACAGGGCTATGGGCCTCTCGGTGGAAGTGGCCGGCAGCCTTTCCTTTATTGAACCCGAAATACTGGCTCTTGACAGAGAAAAATTGATGGGCTTTTTAAAAGAGCGGGAGGATTTAAAAGTCTACGGCCACTACATAGATGACCTCCTCCGGATGAAGGACCACATTTTGGATGCTGATAAGGAAAAGATGTTGGCCGATGCGGGGGAGATGGCCGAGGCCCCAGGCGATATTTTCAGGATGCTGGATAATGCGGATATAAAATTTCCTGTCATCAAAGATGATGAGGGCAATGAGTTGGAGCTCACCAAGGGCAGGTATATAAACTTTATGGAAAGCAAAAACCGGGAAGTGAGAAAGTCCGCCTTTGAAGCCCTTTACACCACATATAAAGGCCTCATCAACACCCTGGCCGCCACCGCTTCTGCCAATGTCAAAAGGGATATATTCTACAAGAATCAACGAAAGTTTAATTCTTCCCTGGAAAAATCTCTTTTTGCCGACAATGTACCGGTTAAAGTCTATGAAAATCTGATAGATACTATTCACCGGCGGTTGGACCTAATGCACAGGTATATTAAGATCAGGAAAAAGGCGCTGCACCTTGATGAACTCCACATGTATGATATTTATGTACCTCTGGTGAAGGATTACGACAAGAAGGTGTCCTATGAAGAGGCCCGGGCTATGGTGATGGAAGGCCTTTCACCCATGGGTAAGGAATATGTGGATATATTAAAGCAAGGGTTTAATTCCGGGTGGATCGATGTCTACGAGAACAGGAGCAAGACCGGGGGCGCCTATTCCTGGGGATGCTACGGCACGCATCCTTACGTGCTTTTAAATTTCCAGGGCAAATTGAACGATGTGTTCACCATTGCCCATGAGATGGGCCATGCCATCCACACCTATTATTCTTTTAGCCATCAGCCCTACGTTTACGCTCAATATCCCATCATCCTGGCTGAAGTGGCTTCTACCTGCAATGAGGCCATCATGATAAATTATCTGCTGGAAAGGGCAAAACAAAAAGAGGAAAAAATGTTCCTCTTGAACCACTTCATGGAACAGTTCAAGGGCATAGTATACCGACAGGTGATGTTTGCGGAGTTTGAGAAGATGACCCATGAGATGGCAGAAAGCGGCGAGCCTCTTAATGCCGAGGTTTTGAACAAAGTTTACCATGAACTGAATGTGAAGTACTACGGGAGGGATATAGTTGTCGATGAACAGATAGATTATGAGTGGGCCAGGATACCCCATTTTTATACCAGTTTCTATGTTTATAAGTATGCCACCGGCTTTTCGGCGGCCATTGCCATTTCTGAGAAAATATTAAAAGAGGGGTCTAGGGCGGTGGAAAGATTCAAGGAGTTTCTATCCGGGGGAAGCTCCGATTACCCCCTGGAGCTTTTGAAGAAGGTGGGGGTTGACCTTACCGAACCAAAGCCGGTGATGGACGCCCTGCAGGTTTTTGAAAAACTGCTGGATGAATATGAATCATTGATGTAATAGCGAAATTTGAACAACGTTCTGAAAGGGGGTCTTGAACTTATTACTAAATATTGCTAAAATAGAGCTGGTGCAAAAATATTAGCTGTAATGCCAAAAAATGGGCAACATTTTTTGAGAATAATTACATAATATCAAGCAAAAGGCGGAATATAATATAATATTTATCATTGTGCAATTTGGTATAAGATTTGCAATTGTTTATATACCTAAAATAATTAATCATCACTAACTGTTATTATTTTCAGGAAGGAGGAGATGATAAAAAGAAGAAAAATACAGATTTTAAAAAACAATAAAACTTTGTAAAGGGGGATTTAATGGTGACAATCAGAAAAGGTTTTGTATGGGGTATTATCATTTTATTGATTCTGTCTTTTGCTATTCCCGCTTTTGGCGAGGGTGAGGCAGCTAAAGCAGAAAAACCGGCCCACTATGGTTTCCTGTCGCTGCTTCCGCCTGTTCTGGCCATAGGGCTTGCCATGATAACCAAAGAAGTTTTGAGTTCTCTGGTCATAGGTATAGCTGCAGGGGCACTCACTCTCACTGGGGGTAATATCATCGAGGCTTTCAAGAAGGCCATGGAGCTTCTGATCAACACTGCCGGGGATCCTTCCTGGAACTTCAGGGTGTTGCTGTTTACGGTGCTGCTGGGAGCCATTATAGGTATGGTTTCCAGGGCTAACGGTCCCCAGGCCTTCGGGCGCTGGGCGGAAAAGCATATAAAGAGCAGAAGCATTTCACTGTTTATCACCTGGTGCCTGGGAGTACTAATATTCATGGATGACTATTTTAACTGCATGACCGTTGGAACAGCCCTCCGGCCTGTTACCGACAGGTTCAAGGTATCCAGAGCAAAATTATCCTTTATAATAGATTCTACTGCCGCACCCGTGTGCACCCTGGTGCCGGTTTCCACATGGGTGGCCTATGTGGCATCATTGATGGTGCCGCTTTTTGAGCAGTATAAGCTGAATTTAAATCCCTACACGGTTTACGTGCAAATGATTCCCTATGATTTCTATCCATGGCTCATAGTCCTGATGGTGCTGGTCACTTCATTTACAAACCTGGAATATGGCCCCATGGCTGTATCAGAAAGGAGAGCCCTTTCCGGTAAGGGTTTGTGGGATACAAACATCATGAAGAATCCTCCCGGTGATGAATTTGCAAGCCTGGAGAAATCTGAAAAGGGTTCGGCTATAGATATGGTGGGGCCGCTGCTCGGGTTGATAGTTATTATGCTCTTTGCCATGGCTTACAGCGGCGGGTTCTTTGAGGGCAAGGCCGGGTTCTTCACCGCCGTTATGAACAGCGATTCTGCCACATCCCTGGTATGGGGAGCTACTATAACAGTTATATTGAGCGCCATTTTCTACTCGGTGAGAGGTGTTGTGAGGTTAAAGGATTCCATGGAAGCGGTCATTCAGGGAGCTAAATCCATGATGGTAGCCCTTTTCATACTTTCCCTTGCATGGACCATCGGAAAGACATGCCAGGAGCTGGGCACCGGAGTTTATGTTTCCAGCATCATGTCTGAGACCTTCCCCACCTGGGCAGTGCCTGTGACGGTATTCTTAATATCGGCTTTCATCGCTTTCTCTACCGGAACTTCATGGGGTACCTGGGCTATCATGATACCCATAGTGATCCCTCTGGTGGTGGCTATGAAGATAGATATACTTCCCTGCATAGCGGCGGTATTGTCCGGCGGCGTTTTCGGAGACCACTGCTCTCCCATTTCCGATACCACCATCATGTCATCGACGGGCGGCGCCTGTCCCCATATCGAGCATGTGAACACCCAGCTGCCATACGCTCTGACTGCGGCCATCACATCGGCTGTGGGATTTTTGATGCTGGGATTCTTCGACCATCCCTTTGTGGTATGGTTTATAACCATCGCCCTGTTCTTTGTGGTTGTATATATCATGCATAAAGTCTGGACCGGCGAATCTCCGGTAAAACCCCAGAAAGCACTTCCGGCGGACCAGGAGAAATAGTTCACCGAAGCGGCTTTTATAGTATACTTAAAAAGGAGCTTGTTTAGTGGGCTCCCTCTTTTTTTTTTTACTTATAACTTTTCAAACTCATTCCCATGGCCATAGCCAGCACTAAAAAACCAGTGGCGCCCAGCAAAAAGTCGGCGCCTATACAGACGATTTCCGGAAGACCCAGGGTTTTCAGCGGCAGGTAAGTGTGCTTTAAAATAAAAGCCATGAACAGACCACACATCAGTGGTTTTATTATTATCTTTACCGCATTAAATTTTCTGTTGAAAGTTTTTTCGAGGTAGTACAGGCTTATAAATATAGACACCGAGGATGCGGTTATCAAGGCCAGGGAGTAACCGTTGATCCCTATATAGGGTTTTTTGACCAGCAGAAACAGTAGGATGTTTGTAATTAAGAAACTGTTGATGGAGTTTACCAGGGGTATGTTGTTGTTGCCTGTGCCCCGCAGAAGTGCCATAAGCACGTGTTCAGCGTAAAAGAAGGGGATACCGGCCGCAAACCCCATGATCAATGTTTCCAGAGAAAACCCTGAGAACAACACATCCCCTATGGGTTTTGCCAGGATTATGAAAAATCCGGAAACCGCAAAAGAAAAAAGGGAGGTCAGAGTAAGTGCCTGTTCGGACAATCTAAAAGCGTAGGCGTTATTTTTTTTGGACAGTGCCGCGGCTATTCTTGGAATCATATTTGATGAAAGAGACATGGTAAAGAGCGCGGGAAAATATAAAAGAGGAAGCACCATGCCTGCGGTTTTTCCGTAGATTGCCATGGAATCGGAGGCCGAAAGTCCGGAAATTTCCAGGCTTTTTGGCACCAGCAGGGCTTCCAGTGAACCGGATAGCGAACCGATTATCTGGCTTAAGGAGACAGGTATGGCTATTGTTAGAATACTTACCAGGTTATTTATTTTTATATGCATTTTTCCGGGATTTCCGGCACATTTTTTATAAAAAGCGGCAAGTACCGCCAGGGATACCAGTTCTCCCACTGCCAGGGCTGTTACCGCACCCCGAGTTTCCCCTTCGAGGCCCGCCAGTACCAGACTTTTTATTACAATGACACCGAATAATGTACGGACAAGACTTTCTCCAAGAATAGACCACCTTATAGGCACAGTCTTTTGTATACCAAGGAAAAAGCCTCTGAGGACTGAGGAAAATCCGACAAATACTGCAGCGGGCAGTATAAGGAGAAGAACAGGGCGATTTAGCGCAGTTGAGAGAACTATGAGAAAGACAGCCCCAAGAATGGAAAAAGACGAGGTAAGAAAAAAAGCCGATGCCACTATTTCACTGCTTCGATTTACAGTTTTTCCTGCATGAATCTCCGCTATAAGTTTTGAAACAGAAACGGGAATTCCTGCGGTCATGAGGGTAATAGTTGTGCCGTAAAAAGAAAGAACCTGCTGGTAAATGCCCATGCTCTGGGGCCCCAGGCTCCTGGATAGAAAAATCCTGTAAAAAAATCCTATTATTCCTGCGGCAAAATGGGCTGTAGCAAGGAAAATGGTTTCGGTTGCCCAATGGTTCATATCTAGCACTTCCCTGAAAGTATCATTAATAAAATTATATTTAGCTAAAGGCAATTTTTATGTTTAAAGTGAAAATAGAATAATTAAAAAAGTTTGACTGTAACTTTCGATTGTGATATATTTATGTTAAAGTTATATCAATCGAGGTGATAGGGAAATTGTCTGAGGAAATTAAAAAGGTATCTATGGCAGTTATAAAAAGGCTGCCCAAGTATCACCAGTGTTTGGGAAAGCTTTTAAGGCAGGATGTCGAGAGAATATCATCTCAGGAACTCAGCCAGTTGCTTGGCTTTACCGCTTCACAGATCAGGCAGGATTTGAATAACTTCGGTGAATTCGGCCAGCAGGGATACGGTTATAATGTGGAAAGCTTATATAATGAAATAGCAAAAATACTGGGACTGAACACCGTCCATAACATGATCATAGTGGGTGCCGGCAACCTGGGACAGGCCCTGGCCAACTATGAGGATTTTGAAACCCATGGATTCAAGATTCTGGCGCTTTTTGATGTTAATCCCAGACTTATTGGTCTCAAGATCAGGGGCATTCCCATCCTTGATGCGGATGAAATGGATTATTTCATAAACCGGAATGATATAGATATAGCTGTAATAGCCGTACCATCGGACAGGGCCCCGAAGGTGGTTGAAATACTTACTAAAACCTCGGTTAAAGGAATATGGAACTTTTCAACGGCGGAAATTTCGACAGGGAAAAACATAATCGTTGAAAATGTACATCTAATTGACAGCCTGTTTACTTTAAGCTACCGGATGAACGAGGAAAAACTTGAAGAAAGAATATTAAAGCAAAAAATGAAAAAAGTTTTAAACCGGTAGAAAAATTTTGGTTTGTATGGTAAAATAATGTTAAGGGTAAAAACCTGGGAGGGTTAGCCGGTGAAAAGGACGAGATTATTTGCAATCATTATTTTCATAGCAGTCATTATACTGGCGGGGTGTGACGCTCAGTCTGCTGCCGATAATGAAACTCCGACGTCGGACCAAAAAAACCCGGCGGTTGTTTATGAAGGCCAGGATCAGAGCAGAGTCCTCGTATACTATGTGAAAGATGGTTTTTTAGTTCCGGTAACCCTTGGTGTTGAACCCACAAAAGAGCCCGTAAAGGCGGCTCTGAATTTATTGTTTTCCGGCCTGGTACCCCAGGGCTTCGAAAATAAACTTTTTAATGTTAAATTAAAAAGTTACAATATCGCCGGAGATACTGCTTCGGTCGATCTTTCCTCGGAATTTTTAAAAGACGATGATAAGGAGTTCAAAAAGGACCAATTGGTCCTGACTCTCACAGAGTTTGACGATATTAAAAAAGTTAAGGTTAGCGTGGAAGGAAAGCCTCTGGATGGCTTGTATGAGAGGCCGTCTTTAATCAATCAGATAGCTTTGCCGGAAGAAGGCAAACTCCCATCGACGGAGGTCAGTGCTTCCGGCTCCGTAAAAGCTCAGACCGATGATACTTGGTTAACGGTATATTATGTTGACAAAGATAAAAAATACATTGTTCCCGTTACTTTCAAATCTTCCAAAATACAGGTAAAAACTGACCAGAAAGGTGAAATCATCCCACCCACTCCGGAAGAAAGGGCAAAAGCCGCCGTGGAGCAACTCATTGAAGGTCCGGTGGGGATCAAGAACCTGACCGGCATATTTCCAGGGGAAGTCAAGCTAAAGGACTTTTATATAAAAGATGGCATTGCATACGTAGATGTGAGCAAAGATCTTATCATGAGCTTTTCAAAGGATGCCGAATATGAAAAGATAGCCGTAGATTCGGTGGTGCAGACCCTGACTTCTATTGATGAGATAGATAAAGTGCGGTTTTTGATAGACGGCAAAGAAATCCCCTCCATCGCCGGCCACACAAACATCAGCATCCCCATCCCCCGCCTGAAGTGGTATAACATAATTGAATGAACAGCAAAACCGGTAGATACTACCGGTTTTTTAATTTGGACATTACATTTATGTTACATTTCATTTTCAGGGGAGGACATTCCTCAATTTGGGTCGAAGTATATATAATGGAAATAGAAAAAGTGAGTTACAGGAGGGCCCCATCCATGTTCAGAAAGATTATACCTGTCGCCATGCTTGTTTTTATTTTTTTGTGCTTTCCTTCTTTTGGGAAAGCGGCTCCGAAGGCAAAACCGGTTCTCAAACCCATTGAAATCTACATAAACGGTCAAAAAGTAGAATCCGATGTGGCTCCCATTATTGTTAATGACCGTACCCTGGTTCCTCTGAGAGTGATTTCTGAGAACCTCGGAGCATCAGTTTACTGGGATAACACGCAGAGAATGGTCAGAATAACAACTTCCACAAAAACCATTCTGCTTAAAATAAATGATAAAAAGGCCGTAATAAACGACCGGGAAGTGGTCCTGGATACGCCCGCAACTATCGTCAAAGACAGGACGATGGTTCCTCTAAGATTCATTGGGGAATCTCTGGGAGCTGAAGTGTTCTGGGATAATGCTCAAAGAAGGGTGATCATCACCAGGTTCCAACCCAAGGTAATAGATTTTTCCTATGAGGTGGTAAATGGAAAACCATCGGTGGTTTTAAGAGGAGATAGCCCGCTGGAATATGTTACACAACCGGCCACAAGCAAAAATCAAATTGCCATAGACATAAAGGGGCAAATGGCTACTGAAAAAAATGCCTTATATATATATGATGATTTTATAGAAAAAGCTATAATGGGAAGTATCCAGCAAGACCCGCCGGTTACGAGGGTTGTGGTGGATTTAAAAGGTGGAGTGCCTTATGAAATCAACCGGTCGGAAGATAAAAACACCATCATTATTTCCTTTATAAACACCTTGAGCGGTGTTACCGTAGATAGTGATGACCAGAGGGTGACTGTGAACCTTGTTACAACTCAACCCACGAAAATAAACTATTTCTTTCTTTCAAACCCGGATAGGCTGGTTATGGATATAAACGATGCAGTTCTTTCAACCTCACCGCCGGAAATCCCCAGAAATAACTATATCAAGGAAATCAGGCTGGGGCAATTTACGGTAAATCCCAATACCGTAAGGGTTGTGTTTGACCTCAAATCCGATATAAATTACCAGGTATTTCAGGATAAAAATAATATTTCTGTGATATTTTCTAAAGTTAACACCGTAAAAAGAGTAAATGTGGAAAGTCGGGAAGAAAGTTCCTCCGTTAGAATTACCGCCAGCGGCGAAATAGGATACGAGATTAAAGCAGATAAATCAAACAGGCAATTAAAACTGGTCATTGCCGGAGTGGCCATAGATAAAAATCTGCTTGAACAGGAAACCATAGATGTTAACGACGGTATTGTGGACTATGTAGAGTTAAAAAAGGTAAAAGGGCCAAAGAACTATAACCTGGAGGTAATTATAAACTTAAGCCTTTTCACCAGTTACGAGCTTACCACGACACCGCCGTCTTCGGAAATAGAACTTGTAATTTATAAATCTCCACTTCAGAACAAAATCATTGTGGTGGACCCCGGTCACGGCGGCAGTGATCCCGGTGCAGAAGCCGGAAATGTCCAGGAAAAGAATCTTAATCTTGATATAGCCCTGAAATTAAGAGATTTGCTGGAACAGGGCGGAGCTAAAGTGTTGATGACTAGGGATAAGGATATTTTTGTGAACCTTTATACCCGGGCCGGTATAGCCAATGAGGTAAAGGCCGATCTGTTCATAAGCATCCACAACAACGCAGGAAGCAGCGGTACATCGGGCACCGAGACCCTTTACTATCCGGAACCGGAGAAAAAAGCCCTGGCTCTGTGTATCCAGAAAGCTCTGGTGAAGAGCATCGGCCTTCCCGATAGGGGAATTGTGGAGAGGCCCGGCCTTGTAGTGACCCGTGAAACCCGGATGCCGTCGGCGCTGGCGGAAGTGGCGTTTATGACCAACCAGGGCGATCTTTCACTGCTTTTAACCGATGAGTTCAGGCAAAAGGCCGCCGAGGGCATAGCCAGCGGGATTATAAATTATTTGACAGGAAGGGCTGATTGACACCCGATGACAGTTCTGATATTATTACCTTGAATTGTTAATTTAGGAGTGATATGGTGCTTTCACTTCTTGCAGGTTACCTTTTTATATTTTGTGCCAGAGTGGTGGATGTTTCACTGGCCACCATCAGGACTCTTATGATTGTCAGGGGCAACAGGCTTCAAGCCGCCATGATAGGATTTTTTGAGGTAATAGTTTACATAACGGCATTGAACAGGGTGGTGGGAGGCCTGAATAACCCCGCCAATCTCATGGCCTATGCCCTTGGATTTGCCACGGGCAACTACGTAGGAAGCTTCATTGAAGAGAAGCTGGCCATAGGTCTCATTACTGTCCAGATAATTACAAGAAATCCGGCCGTGGTCGAAAACATCAGGCAGAAGGGTTTTGGAGTTACGGTGCTGGAGGGTATGGGCAAGGAGGGTTCCAGGCAGGTTTTGATGGTGTCTCTATCAAGAAAAGCTCTCCCCTTTTTGCTGGACCTTGTAGAACAGGAGGACCAGGCTGCTTTTGTCACAGTTATGGATACAAAAGTAACCCGCGGGGGATACTTTAAACAGACCATGAAGGCCAAATGAATTTTGGCTCTCCAAACTGGCATAAAAAACCTCTTTTATAATATATTTTAGTAAGATTTAATTTGAAGGAGGTTTTTTCATGCCAAAAAAGGTAATATGTTTAATAATCCTGATTTATCTAGTTTTAAGCATTGCGGGGTGCGGGCTTTTCAAGAAGGGTGGAGAAAAATCAGCACCTCCACCGGCGGAGGATACCGAACAGGTTCAGGCTAACATGAGAAAAACGGTGTTTTATTTTGTAAATGAGAACAACCTTCTGGTCCCCGTAACCAAAGATATTCCCTGGGTTGAGGGTATAGGCAGGGCCGCTCTGGAGTGCCTTGTGGACAGTCTGGAGATAAGGGCGGAACTGGCGGAAAAGGGTCTTAAGCCTTCTCTGCCGGAAGGAACAAAGATTTTGGGCATGACTATCAGAGACGGTCTGGCAAAGGTGGATTTCAGCAAGGAATTTTTAAATTCTGCGGATAAGGTAGCCGAACAAAATGCTATAAACTCTGTGGTTTACACATTAACGGAGTTCCCGGCTGTGGAAAAGGTTCAGATTCTGGTCGACGGCAAGCCTCTCAAGAAATGCCCGAAAGGTACCGTTATAAAGGATGTTCTTTACAGGGAAAAAATCAATTTGGAACCCACCGGCGGTGATGCCGGAAAGGATTTAGTACCTGTAACCCTGTACTTTAAGTCCAGCAGCCAGAATGGAAGTTTCACCTATTTTGTTCCTGTCACAAGGATGGTCAATAAAAGTGATAACATGATAAAAACCGCCGTTGAAGAACTTATTAAAGGGCCTGCAGGCAATATGGGGCTGGTTTCTGTATTGCCTCAAGATACCAGAGTTCTTGACGTAAGCCAGAAGGAATCCGAGGTTGTTATCAATTTCTCAAAGGAGATTGAAGGCTACGGCGGCGGTGTGGACGTGGAACAGGCACTGGTAAACTCGGTAGTTTTGACGGTGTCCCAATTCCCGGGCGTAGAAAAGGTGAGCCTGCAGGTAGAGGGTAAAACAGAGGTTTTGCCGGAAGGCACCGTGCTTGAAAATCCCATTTTAAAACCCACTTATGTCAATCCAAGCAATATTTGAGAGGATGAGATTTTTTGGCAAGAATAGATGGTAGAGCAAATGACGAAATAAGACCTGTCATTATTACCCGCAATTTTAACAAATATGCCGAAGGTTCGGTACTTATTGAAGCAGGAGACACAAAGGTGATCTGTACCGCCACGGTAGATGATAAAGTGCCGCCATTTTTAAGAGGCAAAGGCCAGGGATGGATTACTGCGGAATATGCCATGCTCCCGAGGGCTACTGAGATAAGAAATGCCAGGGAGACCCTGCGGCCCAGCGGCAGGACTATGGAAATACAGAGGCTCATAGGCAGAGCTCTCAGGTCTGTGGTAAATCTGTCGGCCCTGGGTGAAAGGACTATATGGCTTGACTGTGATGTCATACAGGCCGATGGCGGTACAAGGACCGCATCCATCACCGGCGCCTTTCTAGCACTGGCGGACGCTTTGAAAACGTTAAAGGAAAATAAGGTTATAGAAACCATACCTATAAATAGTTTCGTGGCGGCCATTAGCGTGGGCATAGTAGATGGAGAAAAGATGCTGGACCTCAGGTTTTATGAAGACTCTAAAGCCCAGGTTGATATGAATGTGGTTATGACCGACAAGGGCCAGATAGTGGAAATCCAGGGGACGGGAGAAGCCTTTCCTTTCACACGGCAGGACCTTGATGATATGCTCAACATGGCTCAGAAGGGCATTTTTGAACTCATCGATATACAAAAGAAAATACTGGCGGATACGCTGAAATGAGGCGAAAATGAACACTCTTGTAATCGCCACAAAAAATGCGGGTAAACTATCAGAATTCAAACAAATGCTTGGGGAACTGCCGTACCGGATTTTATCCCTGACAGATTTCCCCTATATAGAGATTCATGAGGATGGTAAAAGTTTCGATGAAAATGCACTGATCAAGGCGAAAACCGTCGCAACACATACAGGATTTGTAGCTCTGGGGGATGATTCCGGCCTGGAAGTGGAAGCTCTGGGCGGTAGGCCCGGCATATATACGGCCCGTTATGCCGGGGAAGATGCGTCCGACAAAGACAATATCAAAAAATTATTGTCAGAAATGAAGGATGTGCCCTGGGAGAGAAGGCAGGCTCGTTTTGTGTGCAGCCTGGCTCTTGTTTTTCCTGAAGGCAGAATTTTCATCGAACATGGGTTTTGCGAAGGGATAATTGCCACAAAACCCAGGGGTAAACATGGTTTCGGCTATGACCCGATTTTTTATCTGCCGGGATATGATAAAACCATGGCGGAGCTGCCCGATCAGGAAAAAAACAAGATAAGCCACAGGGCCATGGCGGCACAGAAGATAAAAATGCATCTAATAGGAACATAACAGGTTTATTTAAAAAAGATAAACCTGTTTTTTTGTACAAAACAAATAATATTGAAAGATGTGATAAAATCGCAAGGTAAGAGTATATTAAAATAGGGATTATTTTCGACCTAAAAATAAAACAGCGGGGAGGTGTAACATTGATTAACATCATCTGGGCTTTATTGATTGCTGTAGGGGTTATAGTTGGAGCGGTCACAGACAAGATGGATGCCGTGACAAAAGCAGCTATAGATTCGGCCAACACCGCAGTAGAACTTTCTTTAGGCCTTATCGGTGTAATGGCCCTCTGGCTCGGTCTTATGAAAATAGCTGAAGAGGCAGGCCTTGTAAGAATTATAGGCAGGATGTTAAAGCCCATCATGACAAGACTTTTCCCGGATGTACCCCCGGAGCACCCGGCCATGGGAGCCATGATTTTAAATATTGCCGCCAACATGCTCGGCCTCGGAAATGCGGCCACTCCCCTGGGATTAAAGGCCATGAAGGAACTCCAAACCCTCAACCCAAAAAAGGATACCGCCACCAATGCCATGTGTACGTTTTTAGCCATTAATACCGCGTCGGTGCAGCTCATTCCGGCAAGCACCATAGCCCTGATGGTGGCTTCAGGGTCTAAAAATCCCACCGTCATTATAGGGACGACTCTTTTGGCTACTATTATATCCACTACGGCTTCCATTATCACCGTCAAGATCCTCGAAAAATTACCCATCTTTAAGCCATAAGGAGGAAATGCCATGCTGACACAGATAGTAAATATTATATCGGCCTGGGCCATCCCGGTAACCATACTGGGCATAGTGACATACGGATATTTTAAAAAGGTAAAAGTATATGAGACTTTTACGGAAGGTGCAAAGAAGGATTTACTACGGCAGTAACCATAATACCCTTTCTGGTGGCTATGCTGGTGGCTATAGGTATCTTCAGGGCCTCGGGTTCCATGGATTATCTTACTGAAGTGATTGCCCCGGTGGCAAAACTCATCGGTATACCCCCTGAAGCGGTACCTATGGCAGTGATGAGATCCCTGTCGGGTGGGGGTTCTCAAGGTTTTATGACAGATCTTTTTAAAACCTATGGCCCCGACTCTTTCATAGGTAGGGTTGCCGCTACTATCATGGGCTCATCTGAAACCACCTTTTATGTCCTGGCTGTATATTTTGGTTCCGTAGCTATAAAAAATACTCGCCATGCTCTTCCTACCGGACTTATAGGCGATATCGTAGGATTAATAAGCTCGGTATTTGCTGTAAGGCTCCTATTAGGGCCATAAATAATATGTCTCCTGCAAGTAGGGTAAAAGCTCTTCTTAGGCCCTTTAGAGATTGAAAAAAATTTACTATAAAAGATTTGAAAAAGGAAAAGAGGTGTGTTAAAATAGTCTTGACGTAAATTTTTATTTACTGTATACTATACTGTGTCTTTGAAAAACGGGGCATAGCGCAGTTTGGTAGCGCACATGGTTTGGGACCATGGAGTCGGGGGTTCAAATCCCTCTGCCCCGACCATGCGGGAATAGCTCAGCTGGCTAGAGCGTCAGCCTTCCAAGCTGAATGTCGCGGGTTCGAATCCCGTTTCCCGCTCCAGCGCCCGTAGCTCAGCAGGATAGAGCAACGGACTTCTAATCCGTGGGTCAGAGGTTCGAATCCCCTCGGGCGCGCCATATGGTGGATATAGTTCAGTTGGTTAGAACGCCAGATTGTGGCTCTGGAGGCCGTGGGTTCGAGTCCCACTATCCACCCCATAACAGAATTGAGAAGTCAGAGGTGAGAGGTCAGAATAGAAGGAATTTGCTTTCGCAAATTCCAACTTAATCCGACTTCTGATATCTGACATCCGATATTGGGGCGTAGCCAAGCGGTAAGGCACGGGACTTTGGATCCTGTATCGTAGGTTCGAATCCTGCCGCCCCAGCCATGGGCCATTAGCTCAGGCGGCAGAGCACCTGACTTTTAATCAGGGTGTCGGAGGTTCGAGTCCTCCATGGCTCACCATGCGGGCATGGCGGAACTGGCAGACGCGCCAGACTTAGGATCTGGTGGATTTTCCGTGGAGGTTCAAATCCTCTTGCCCGCACCATAGAAAGGATTTAATACCTCGGCGCATGCCGGGGTGTTGTTTTATTTATTATAGATAATACATAAATTTTGTGTTATAATAAAATGGCAAAAGAAAGGCCGAAAAATGCAAGGAGGAGCATAATGAAAATCAGTCTGGAAAAAATAGAAAATAACACTGCTCATCTCAAATTTGAAGTAGATGAGGAACAATTTGAAAAGGCCATGGAGCAGGCCTACCGGAAAAGTGTCAAGAGGTTTGTAATCCCCGGCTTCAGAAGGGGAAAGGCTCCTAGAAAGCTCATCGAGATGCACTATGGACCGGAAGTTTTCTATGAGGATGCGGCGCAAATTATCTTACCCGAGGTATATAAGCAGGGCGTGGAGGAATATCATCTGGAGCCCGTAGACCAGCCAAAATATGATATAGAACAGATAGAAAAGGGCAAGCCCATGATCGCTACGGCAGAAGTTACGGTAAGACCCGAAGTAAAATTAAAAGAATATAAAGGATTAGAAGTTGAAAAAGTGGTATATAATGTAACTGATGAGGATGTGGAAAAGGAGCTAGCAGCCCTTCAGGAAAAAAATGCCAGACTTATTGCGGTGGAAGACAGGCCGGCCCAAAAGGGAGATATAGCCGTAATAGATTTTGACGGCAAGGTGGATGACAAACCCTTTGAAGGCGGAAAGGCCGAAAACTATCCTCTTGAACTGGGTTCCGGAGTTTTTATCGAGGGTTTTGAAGAACAGGTTATAGGTATGAATCCGGGAGAGAAGAAAGATATCAATGTGACTTTTCCTAAAGACTACAAAGTTGAAAATCTGGCGGGCAAACCGGCCGTTTTCAGCGTGACCTTGAAAGAACTCAAGAAAAAGGAACTTTCTCCTCTGGATGATGAATTTGCCAAAGACGTCAGCGAGTTTGACACTCTTGAGGAATTAAAAAATGACATAAAGAATAAATTGATAGAGAGGGCCAAAGCTGTTGAAGAAGGTTCATTGAAGGCTTCCATAATCGATAAACTGATGGAAACCACTGAAGTAGATATCCCCCATGTTATGGTTGACATGGAGATCGACCGGCTTATCATGGATTTTGCCATAAATTTAAAGATGAGGGGATATGACTTAAAAACTTACATGGAAGCTACGAAGATAACACCCCAGGAGTTCAGAGAAAGATTCCATGAAAAAGCCCATGTAAATGTGAAATCCTCACTCATACTTGAAGAAGTGGCAAGACGTGAGGGCATTACGGTAACCGATGAAGAAACCGATGCAGAAATCCAAAAATATGCAGATTTAGCCCACAAGACCATCGAAGAATACAAAAAGAACCTCAAACCCGAAGACATTTCCGGAATTAAGGATACAATTTTAACGAAGAAAATTTTTGATTTTCTCATATCCAATGCAAAAATAACAGAAAAGAAACCTGAAGACATTAAGAAAGAGCAAGAGCAGGAGAATTCTTCAAAAGAGGAAGACTATCCTAAACCGGAGGAATCCCCAATAGAGGATGCTTCCAAATGAATGATCAGGCCAAGTAGAGGGGAGCATGAAATTTTTTAAGGAGGTTTTTTAAATTGAGTTTGGTACCTATTGTAGTAGAACAAACCAACCGGGGAGAAAGGGCATTTGATATTTACTCAAGGCTTTTAAAAGAGCGCATTATTTTCATAGGGACTCCCATCGATGATACTGTGTCAAGCCTGGTTATCGCTCAAATGCTGTATCTGGAATCGGAAGACCCCGACAAAGACATATTTCTTTATATAAACAGCCCCGGAGGTTCCGTGACTGCTGGTCTCGCCATTTACGACACCATGCAGTACATCAAGCCAAAGGTATCTACCATGTGCATGGGACTGGCTGCCAGCATGGGAGCCGTATTGTTGACTGCGGGAGCTGATGGCAAGCGTTACGCCCTACCCAATTCCCGCATAATGATCCATCAACCCTGGGGTGGGGTGCAGGGGAAAGCCGTGGACATAGAAACCCACGCTAGAGAAATACTACGCCTGAGAGAATTGCTCAATGGAATACTTTCAAAGCATACCAAACAGCCTATTGAAAGGATAGAGAAAGATACCGACAGGGATTACTTTATGTCAGCGGAAGAGGCCCGGGAATATGGCCTGATTGACGAGGTGATCCACAAGAGGAAGTAAGCTTGAAAGGAGAGTGTTAGGATGTTTAAGTTTAGTGACGAAAAGGGCCAGCTCAAGTGTTCCTTTTGCGGCAAAACCCAGGATCAGGTTCGAAAACTGGTAGCGGGTCCGGGAGTATATATCTGTGATGAATGTATAGAGCTTTGCAATGAAATCATTGAAGAGGAATTCGGTGAAGAAGCTGAAATGGATTTCACCGACATTCCTAAACCTCACGAGATAAAGGAAGTCCTAGACCAGTACGTTATAGGCCAGGAACAAGCAAAAAAGATACTGTCTGTGGCGGTATACAATCATTACAAGCGCATAAACACCGATGTCAAGATGGATGATGTGGAGCTTCAAAAGAGCAATATAGTGATGCTTGGCCCCACAGGCAGCGGCAAGACCCTTCTTGCCCAGACCCTGGCCAAGATATTGAATGTTCCCTTTGCCATTGCCGATGCCACATCTTTAACTGAAGCAGGTTATGTGGGAGAAGATGTGGAAAATATCCTTTTAAAGCTTATCCAGGCTGCCGACTATGATGTGGAAAAAGCTGAAAAAGGTATAGTTTATATTGACGAGATAGATAAAATCGCCCGCAAATCCGAGAATCCCTCCATCACCAGGGATGTTTCGGGAGAAGGTGTGCAGCAGGCTCTTTTAAAAATCCTGGAAGGTACCATCGCCAGCGTCCCGCCGCAGGGTGGCCGCAAGCATCCTCACCAGGAATTCATACAAATAGATACCACAAATATACTGTTCATCTGCGGCGGTGCTTTTGAAGGTATAGACAAGATCATAAAGAACCGTATAGGCAAGAAGTCCATAGGTTTTGGAGCCGAAATCTACAGCCAGGAAGAGAAAAATGTGGGTGAAATATTAAAGCATTTGATGCCCGAGGATTTACTGAAATACGGTATGATACCGGAATTTGTGGGAAGGGTGCCCATCATTGTTACACTGGATGCACTGGATGAAAAAGCTCTCATAAGAATACTCAAAGAACCCAAAAATGCCCTTGTAAAACAATATCAAAAACTCTTTGAGATGGACAATGCCCAGCTGGAATTTACCGATGATGCTCTGACGCTTATAGCCCAGGAGGCCATAAAGCGCAAAACGGGCGCCCGGGGCTTGAGGGCCATTCTCGAAGACATAATGCTGGATGTCATGTATGAGATACCGAGAAGAAACGATATTGCCAAATGTGTGGTAACCAAAGAGGTCATTCTCAACCATGAGGAACCCATAATAGTTACCGCAGAGCGCAAGAAAGGAAAAAAGAAAGAAGTCACAGCATAAAGTGTTGAGGCTACCCAATTTTAGGGTAGCCTATGATTTTACTTCCCTTTCCAGGATAAATTAAATCTTCAAGGTTATAATAAAAAATACCGGATGTTCGGGAAGGGAGGGAATTTTCGTGAATGTAACTTTGAATCTCTTAAGCCTGATACAAATTTTTTTTGCTGTAGTTATCGGGCTTTATTTTTTAAATCTGCTCAAAAGCCAGCAGGGAAGCAAGGTGGCGGTAGACAGGGAATCCAGGAAGGAAATGGAAAAGCTCCAGAGGATGCGAGAGATATCTCTCACTCAGCCTCTGGCGGAAAAAACACGCCCGGCTTCCTTCGAAGAAATTGTGGGCCAATCTGACGGCCTAAAGGCTCTCAGAGCTGCTCTGTGTGGTCCAAACCCCCAGCATGTCATAATCTATGGTCCGCCGGGTATAGGAAAAACAGCGGCAGCCAGGCTGGTGTTGGAAGAAGCCAAAAAGACCCCGGGGTCCCCTTTCAAGCCCGATGCAAAATTTGTGGAAGTGGATGCCACCATCGCCAGGTTTGACGAAAGGGGCATAGCGGACCCTCTAATAGGTTCGGTCCATGATCCTATATACCAGGGAGCAGGGCCGCTGGGCATAGCGGGCATACCCCAGCCCAAGCCCGGCGCCGTTACAAAGGCTCATGGAGGGGTGCTTTTCATAGATGAAATAGGTGAGCTTCATCCCATACAGATGAACAAACTCCTGAAGGTGCTGGAAGATCGCAAGGTCTTTCTCGAAAGCGCTTATTACAGCAGCGAGGATACCAACATCCCCAGGCATATACATGAGATCTTTCAAAATGGCCTGCCTGCAGATTTCCGATTGATAGGTGCCACCACCAGGACTCCTGAGGAAATTCCCCCGGCCATTCGCTCCAGGTGTCTGGAAATATATTTCCAGCCCCTTTCCCCTGAAGATATAGGCATAATAGCACAAAATGCCGTCAAAAAAATAAACTTTGAAATAGATGATCTCTCTCTGAATATCATAAAAAAATACGCTACCAATGGCCGCGAGGCGGTAAACATCATCCAGATGGCGGCGGGCCTGGCCATGACCGAAAACAGAAGAAAGCTGGAAGCCAGGGATGTGGAATGGGTCATAAACAGCGGACAGTATCCGCCGAGGCCGGAGAAAAAGATTGGTTCCACGCCCCAGATAGGTCTTGCCAACGGCCTGGCGGTTTATGGTCCCAACATGGGCACTCTGCTTGAAATCGAAACAACAGCCATCCCTACCCAAAAAGGCCACGGGACTCTTTCGGTCACCGGAGTTGTAGAAGAAGAGGAGATGGGCGGCAATGTTCATAAACTAAGGAGAAAAGGCACTGCCAGGGGTTCGGTGGACAATGTGATGACGGTATTAAGGAAATACCTGGGTGTCGACCCAAAGGATTACGATATCCACCTCAATTTACCCGGCGGCATTCCAATTGACGGTCCCTCGGCGGGTGTCACCATAGCCACATCAATTTACTCAGCCATCACAAACATTCCGGTGAACAATGAAGTAGCCATGACCGGAGAACTTTCGGTAAGGGGCTATATCAAGCCCATAGGAGGCGTGGTTCCGAAGATTGAAGCTGCCCGCAGGGCGGGTGTAAAAACCGTTATTATCCCTAAGGAAAACTGGCAGGAAATGTTTAAAACCATAGACTTGAAGATAATAGCGGTGGATAGGATCGAGGAAGTAATAGAGCATGCCCTCGTTTCTGCAAAATATAATTCTAATTTTGGTGTAAAGAGTCACTTCCCTGCCGGAGATAGCCCGGCACCTCCGCTCAGCCTGCCGCTCTCCTCAGAAGCCAGATGCCGGAGGTCGGAATAGAAGGAATTTGTGAGCCGCAAATTCTAACTTAATTTGACATCTAGCATCTAATATTTAGACTAAAGGGGGAGGAATTGAAGAATTTATATAGAATAAATATAGATAGGTTGATTTTGTAGGGGGAATATTTGTGATTAAAAACGAATCAGTTCGCACCATACCTCTGCTGCCCCTTCGGGGTCTATTGGTGTTTCCCAACATGGTGCTTCATTTTGATGTAGGACGGGACAAATCCATAGGCGCTCTGGAAGAAGCCATGGTGATGGACCAGAAGATCCTGCTGGTGGCTCAAAAAGACGCAAAAACGGATTTTCCCGATAAGGATGAAATATATACCGTCGGAACGGTAGCCAAAATCAAGCAGCTTTTGAAAATGCCGCAGGATACTATAAGAGTATTGATAGAAGGCCTTAACAGGGCAGTGATAAAAGAATATATTCAAACAGAACCTTTTTTCAAAGTCAGGGTTGAAGAAATATTTGAAGGGAATGAAAAAGCCACCCCGGAAGAAGAGGCTTTGATGAGAAGCGTCATGAGCCTTTTTGAACGCTACATGGACATCACCAGAAAGCTACCCCCGGACGTAATTGTTTCGTTGGCCGGTATAACAAACCCCGGTCGTTTTGCCGACACGGTGGCATCGCAGCTTGCCATCAAAACCGAGGACAAACAAAAGATTCTCGAAACCCTTTCTTTTAAAAAAAGGTTGGAATTGTTATTTCAAATGATATCTCAGGAGATTGAAATTCTGGAAATTGAAAGAAGGATAAACAACCGGGTTAAAAAGCAAATGGAAAAATCCCAGAAAGAATATTATCTTAGAGAGCAAATGAAGGCCATACAAAAGGAACTGGGCCAGCAGGATGAGAGGACCATAGAAGCAGATGAATACAGGGAAAAGATAAAAGTCCTGGGACTTTCCGAGAAACTTGCAGAAAAGATGCTTAAGGAAGTAAACCGCATGGAAAAAATGCCTCCTGGTTCTGCCGAAGTTTCCGTTATAAGGACATATCTTGACTGGCTTGTTTCTCTACCCTGGAACATTCTTACCGAAGATAGTATGGATATAAAAGCCGCGGAAAATATATTGAACCAGGAACACTACGGCCTTGAAAAAGTAAAGGAACGTATTCTTGAATTCCTGGCCGTGAGAAAGCTTTCCGGCAGGATTAAAGGACCCATTTTATGTCTGGTAGGTCCTCCGGGAGTTGGGAAAACATCCCTGGCCAGGTCCATTGCAAGAGCCATGAACCGGAAATTTGTGAGGGTTTCCCTGGGTGGCGTGAGGGATGAAGCGGAGATTAGAGGTCACAGAAGGACATATGTAGGAGCATTGCCCGGAAGGATTATCCAGGGCATGAAACAGGCAGGTTCAAGAAATCCTGTATTTTTGCTGGATGAGATAGATAAGATGAGCGCCGATTTTCGTGGCGATCCGTCGGCGGCTCTTTTGGAAGTGCTGGACCCGGAGCAAAATAACAGTTTTTCCGACCATTATATAGAACTGCCTTTTGATTTATCCAGGGTGCTGTTTATCACTACAGCCAACACCCTTTATAACATTCCTAGACCTCTTCTTGACCGCATGGAAGTAGTGACTATTCCGGGATATACGGAGGATGAGAAACTGGAAATTGCAAAAAGGCACCTCATTCCAAAACAATTGAAGGAGCATGGTCTTACTCAGGAAAAAATCACCTTCACCCATGATGGCTTGTTGAAAATCATTCGTAACTATACCCGGGAAGCCGGCGTGAGAAATCTTGAGCGGGAAATTGCCAATATATGCCGTAAAGTGGCAAAAGCCATAGTTGAAGGGGAAAAAACCTCCGTGGATGTGGCCTCAGCTATGGTGGAGAAGTTCCTTGGAGGGCCGAGATTTCATTACGGTGTCCTGGAAAAACAGGACCTGGTAGGGGTTGCCACAGGTCTTGCCTGGACTGAAGTGGGAGGAGACATCCTCAGCATTGAAGTAACGGTGATGAAAGGCAAGGGCAAATTGATACTCACCGGAAAACTGGGAGATGTGATGCAGGAATCCGCCCATGCAGGTTACAGCTATGTAAGGTCCAGGGTTGAAGAACTCAATATAGAAGAGGACTTCCATGAAAAATACGATATTCATATTCATGTTCCTGAAGGAGCCATACCCAAAGATGGACCGTCGGCAGGCATTACCATGGCCTGTGCGTTGATTTCGGCACTGTCGGGGAAACCGGTGGACAGGACCGTGGCCATGACCGGAGAGATAACCCTTCGCGGCCGGGTTTTGCCGGTGGGAGGCATAAAAGAAAAGGTGCTGGCAGCTCACAGGGCGGGTATCAAGACCGTAATACTTCCCGAAGAAAACACCAAGGACCTGGAAGAAGTACCCCAGCATGTCAAGGATGATCTTTGCTTTATTTTCGTGAACAACATGGATGAAGTGGTGGAAAAGGCCTTAAAAAATGTACCCCAAAAACATATTCCCACCATGGAAAAAACCGATGACCACCAGGTAAACATATACCCTTCTTAGAGTTTTTTCGAACCTCGAACTTCTCCTTTTATGAACTATCCGTTAACTGTAAAACAAATAGCAAATTAAGGGATGAATATATCTTCAGTGGAGGTTTTTATTATGAGAAGGAAATTTTATGTATTACTTGCCGTCATAATCTCGGGTGCATTAATATTCAGTTCGGCGGCTCAGGGGTTCGGCGGCACGAAAAATATAAAGGCGTTTTTCAACAATATCAAGATTTTTGTGGATGGGAAGCAGCAGGCCGGCACCCCGGAACCTTTTATTTACGATAACACTACATATGTTCCCATCCGGCTGGTAAGCACGGCTCTGGGGGCAAAGGTTTACTGGGATGCCAAACAAAATGCAGTGGTGATAAGCGGCAAGGGGCAGGTAAATCAAGCTCTGGAGCAGGAGATTGCAAGCCTTAAAAGCCAGCTTGAGCAAAAGGATGCCGAACTTGTGCAGCTTCGCCAGCAAAACGCTTATATGGGGATAAGAATAGGAGAACTGGAATCCAGCATAAAGAAGCTGGAGGAAGAAAAGAAAAAAGACCCGGCAAAAGAGCTGGAAGACTATCTGAACGATGAATATTCCAGATGGAATAGGATGGATTTTGATTTTGATGTGGACGGCGACGAAGACGATCTGGAAGTGACCATAGGGATAGACCTTTCAGACTACCGCAGCAGGTGGAACTCCACCGATAAGGACGATATCGAAGACTGGCTGGGCGACATCTACGATTATGTGCAGGACGAATACCTCGATGCGGATTTTTTCGGTACCATAGAGGATACATATGGAGATGAGACGCTGGTGGAATTTGAAGCTTCCGGCAGCAAGTTGAAAGTGGATTTTAAATACAGTGCGGAGGCTTTTGATGACCTTGAAGATGATTTAAATGACATGTATGGTGAAAACCTTGACGATTATAGTAGTAGGTTTGGAGACATGACTGCTGATATAAGTGTCGACGGTGACGAAGATGATGAGGAAATATTTATTACCATAACTGTTGATACATCAGACTACGGAGACGAATGGGACGACGTTAAGGAAACCGACGATGCCGAAGAATGGATTGAGGATATAGTAAATTACGTGCTGGATAGATTCGAAGATTACGATGTGTCAGGGGAAGTGGTAAACCAAAATGACGATACTATGGCTTCCTTTGATGTAGATTCATCAGGAAAAGTAATCTTCGACTGGGATTACAGTTATTAGATTTATTAAAAGCGAGTGGTGGGTAACGACGAACTATACCCACCGCTTTTTTTATCTTCACAATGGCACGGTTACTTTCATAAAATATATTATTAGATTGCTGTAATTTGAGAAAGGAGGTTTTTCTATGATCCGCTATCTGGTGCGTTCGGGAGATACCCTTTCGGCCATCGCTGAAAGGTTCGGCACTACTGTAGAAGCCATAATGGCAGCTAATAATCTGGTAAATCCCGATATTATATTTGCAGGCCAGGTCCTGCTAATTCCGGTGGAAGGCCCTGTAACTCCTCCCGCGGAGCCGTGCCCGCCGTGTCCTCCATGTCCGACACCTCCGCCGGGTCCGACTCCGAGAAGGCCGGCAGTTACCAGGACCTTCGATGGTGTGGAATATACCTTGAGCCTGAACAAGGCGGTCTATGAAATGGGTGAACCTATTATAATAAGGCTTCGAAAAAAGAATATACTGTCGGTGCCGTTAACCCTGACCTACAGGACTTCGCAAAAAGTGGATTTCAGGGTAACGAAGGACAATATCCTGATATGGCAGTGGTCGAGGAATCAGTTTTTCGCCCAGGTGATCACCTCGGATACCCTTCAGCCCGGGGAGGAGAAGCTTTACAGGGTTGTTTGGGACCAGAGAACCGATGATATGCTGGTGAGGCCCGGCACTTATACGCTTACAGGATGGAATCTCGCCACCCCAAGCATAAGGTTGAGCTTAGAATTTACAATCACCGCATAATGAAACCCATAAAACTGGGAAAAATAGTTTTAGTAGAGTAGAAGCATTAACCTTATACTTTTTAAAAAATATACAGGTGATATTATGCTTTCGCAAGAAAATACCCCCATTTTCGATGCGCTGAAAAACTATATGAATGAAAATACCATATCCTTTCATGTGCCCGGACACAAGCACGGCAAGGGGACTCCCGAATTTACCGAATTCATAGGCAAAAACGCCATGAACATAGACCTTACCATAATGCCCGATCTGGACAGCATCATGAATCCTACTGGAGTGATTAAAGATGCTGAAACTCTGGCAGCCGAGGCCTTCGGTGCAGACCGGGCTTTTTTTTTGGTTAACGGTACTTCTTCAGGAATACAGGCCATGATTATGGCGGCCTGCCGTGAAGGAGACAAAATACTAATACCCAGAAATGCCCATAAATCTGCCATTAGTTCAATTATACTGAGCGGAGCGGAGCCCGTATACATAAGGCCGGAAATCAACGAAGAATTTGGAATAGCTATGGGTATAACTTTGAATGAGGCGTCAGGCGCCATCAGAAAAAATCCCGAGGCCAGGGCTCTTTTTATTATAAACACCACTTACTACGGCATTGCCAGTCCCCTGCCCGAACTGGTGCAACTGGCCCACGATAATAATATGGCGGTATTGGTGGATGAAGCTCATGGAGCGCACCTCAAGTTTCATGAGAGTCTTCCGGTCTCAGCCATGGAAGCCGGAGCTGATCTTGCTGCCTCAAGTACCCACAAGCTGGCTGGATCCCTTACCCAGAGTTCCATGTTGTTTTTAAAGGGGGAAAGGTTTTCACCGGGGTACATTAAATCAATTCTTAACCTGTCCCAGACTACAAGCCCTTCCTATATACTTCTGGCATCTCTTGACGTGGCAAGAAAAAACATGGCACAAAAAGGCCATAATCTTGTGTCAAAGGCTATCAATCTTGCCCAGTGGGCGCGATATAAAATAAATGCCATTGAAGGGCTTCATTGTATGGGCAGTGAAGTCCTGGAATTGAATCATGGATTTGGACTGGACCCCACCAAGCTTTGCATCAATGTAAAAGAACTTGGTATAACGGGTTTTGCGGCATCAAAAATACTCCGGGGAAAATTCCATATACAGGTGGAATTGTCGGATTTTACAATCTTCTGGCCGTGGTAAGCATAGGGGACAATAAAAGCTCTGTTTCGGCGCTGGTTAATGCCCTCTCAAACATGGCTTGCGATTTAAAGGGGAAAAATAAAATAAAACTGCCGCCGATTCCGGACCTTCCGATTCCCGAACTGGCTTTACTGCCTAAAGAAGCCTTTTATAGTGAAAAACGCCCTCATCCCTTCAAAGAGTCCTACGGCAGAATTTCCGGAGAAATGATAATGGCATATCCTCCTGGCATACCCATCATTTGTCCGGGGGAAATAATTACCCACGATATAATTGATGAGGTTTTACTGTTAAAAGAGGCAGGTAGCCTTATTCAGGGCATGGAAGACAGGGAATTAAACTATGTCAATGTCATAAAGTGAAATTTTATTCATTGCACAACCTGTAATTATCATATATAATAAATACAGAGATGCGCTAAAATCGAATGAAAGGGGATCTGCCATGATGGTCTTATTTGACCCTGGAGTTGAGCACAGAATAATGGTCTGTGTTACGCCCCAAAGAAGCTGTGAGAGATTGATAGAAAGGGGAGCAGCCAGGGCCAAAGAAGTGGGCGGGCAGTTTGTGGTAATATATGTAAACAAGAGGCAAGAGCTAAACCGCGAGTTAAAGGAACATAAGATTCTGCTTGAACTCTTTGAAACTGCAAAAAATTTAGGAGGAACCGTTTCAATTTTATCTGGAGATAAAATATACAATACGCTGGCCGATTTTGCCAAGAATAATAAAATAACACACATAGTGGTGGGAAAATCTTTGCGTTCGGCCTTTGAGATCCAAAAACATGGTGAAGTTATAAATCCGCTTATTAAAGAAGTGGAAAAGAGCGGAATACAGGTGGAAGTTGTAGATTAAACGGCAAAATGTATCAAGGGGGACTTTTTTTGAAGGGCCTTTTGAATTACCTTTATCAAAAAGATACAAAGGTTTTCGTTTATTTCAACAAAAAAATGAGGTGTAGAATACTTGACTTTATAATGCCCCGCATTACACACCTGGGTGGGGCCATCTTTACCATGCTCCTGTGTTTTATTCTCTATGTTTCTGGCCATAAGGATGCAAAGATTGCGGCCACCGAGGCCTTTATAACCATCACCGGGAGTCAGGGCATAGTACAGTTATTTAAGAGGAGGATATACCGCAAGCGCCCGTATATGGTACTGCCCGAAGTAAATACATTTTGGAGCAAACTTTTAAAAGACTACTCCTTTCCTTCGGGCCATACGACTGCAGGCTTTTCTCTGGCAGCAATTATCGCCATGTATTTTCCGGCTTACAGTCTCATTACCTATTCGCTGGCAGCCATGGTGGGCATATCGCGGGTATATACCGGCATGCACTATCCTTCCGATGTCCTAAGCGGAGCTTTCCTGGGCACGGCGTTTGCCTTTTTGACTCATGCACTTCTCTAAATTAAAACTTTACCCAACATTAACTATTATTTAACTTTCCCTTAATCCTCCTTATGTATAATCAGCATAGGGGAGGAGTTGCCATGAAATATTTGTTGGCTTTTGTGGAAAACCATGATGAAAGTATTTTTTACTATATAAATAATCGCTTGAAGTGTCCTGTACTGGATTTTATAATGCCCAAAATAACGCATCTGGGAGGAACGTTTTTTGATGTTCCGCATCAGCCTGTTTGATCCGCACCCTTTTTGCAATCATCACCCACATTGTTTGGATAATTTTTTTATAAACTTTATCCGAAAGGTCGGTATGATATGTCTTACGGCAAGGTTTTGATCCTGTCGGAAAAATTTGGAGTGGGCCATGAGATGGCGGCTTTTGCTATCTCAAAAGGCATAAGGAAATTGTCTCCTCAGACGGAGGTAAAAATAATAAATTTTTTCCAGCAATTCCAGCCCTACCTTTCCAGGATGACCGTAAAGCTTTACCTCAAAGCTCTCGATATTACACCGGAAATATGGGGTTATTTTTATGAAAGAGAGCGAAACAAAAAAAAGGCTACTGTTGTAAAAAAGATGATTCAAATGGGAGCCTCATTTATTTTAAGGGAAATAATTGAGAGGGAAAAACCCGACATGATAGTTTGTACCCATCCTTTTCCCTGCTGTGTGGCATCAAGGTTGAAGCGAAAAGGGCTTTCCGTGCCATTGGTGGCGGTGATAACCGACTTTGATGTCCACGGTTTCTGGATAAATGAGGGAGTTGATGCATATATAATAGCCCACGAATTTATGATGAAGTCTATGATGAAGTTTGGAGTAGACCCAGGCAAAATATATCCCACAGGGATACCTATAGATCCAAACTTTGATACATTTCACGGCAAGATAGCCGCAAAAAAGATGCTGGGCTTTAAGGAGGACCTTCCGCTGGTGTTAATGGCAGGCGGAGGTCTGGGTATAAATGGGCTTGACGTCAGTTTCGTTGAATCTTTAAGCCATGCACCGTTACAGCTCGCCGTTATTTGCGGTAAAAATCAGTCCCTCCAGAGAAATCTTCTGGCCTTGACTCACCATAACAATTTGGACAATATAAAAGTATACGGCTTTGTGGAAAATATGTGCGATTTTATGGAAGCTGCGGATCTTATCATAACAAAGGCCGGGGGCTTGACACTGGCGGAGGCTCTAGCTCGGGAGCTTCCTGTAGTCATTTACAACCCTCTTCCTGGCCAGGAGGAAAGAAATGCGGAGTTTTTACTGAAAAACGGTGCGGCCAGGAGAGCTCGAAACCGAGATGTGCTTCTGAAACTCGCTATAAATCTCCTGCAGGATGAAGAAAAGCTTCTCCGCATCAAGAACAAGGAGGCGCAGCTCAAAAAGCTTTTTTCCGCCAAAAAAGCGGCAGCTATTTTGCTCAACCTGATGGAAGAAAAAAATGATCTGATGGAAATGGTTGTGGACTAAAAACCGTACTCCATTCAAAGATTAAAAAGCCCCAAAAAAATTTTGAATTTATAGAAGGAATCAACGGATTCGTGGCGAAAAAATGTATAGTAATGAATTTGATATGGGGTGGTGTCATGGAACTAGAAAGGCTGGAGGACGAAAGCATCGATAGGCTTTTCGATGCCATTTTGCTTTTAAAAACCAGGGAAGAATGTTACCGTTTTTTTGAGGATATCTGCACTATAGGCGAAGTAAAGGCTATGGCTCAGAGGCTTCAGGTGGCGGAGATGCTAAAAAAAGGGTTCACCTACACCGATATCGCTCAGAACACTGGGGCCAGCACTGCCACCATAAGCCGGGTCAAGCGCTTTTTAAATTACGGTGCCAATGGTTATAATATGGTTTTAGAGAGGCTCGGCAAAAGGGAAAGTGAAAAAATTTAGCGTGGTTTCCACGCTTCTTTTATTCGGGAGGGTTTTGATGAATTTTTTAGAAGATTTAAATCCGGAACAGAAGAAGGCAGTAACACATCCGGGGGGTCCGCTCCTCGTCCTGGCTGGAGCCGGCAGCGGCAAGACCCGGGTGCTCACATACAGGGTGGCTTACCTTATTGAAAAGGCAGGAGTCAGACCGGAAAACATACTGGCCATAACCTTTACCAACAAGGCTGCCCGGGAAATGAAGGACAGGATCGAAAAGCTGTTTCCGGGAGTCCATGGGCTTCTGGTGAGCACCTTTCATTCTGCATGTGTACGTTTTCTAAGATCTGATATAGACAGGCTCGGCTACAACAGGAATTTCATCATCTTCGATACCCAGGACCAGCAGGTACTGATGCGGGAGTGCTTGAAAGCCCGCAATATAGATGAAAAGAAATATACTCCCTCGGGGGTGCTGAATTACATCGGCAGGGCCAAGGATAGACTTCTCACCCCGGAAAAATGCATGGACCGGGCAAAGGACATCCGGGAAAGGACCATGGCGGAATTATATGAGCTTTACCAGAGGAGGCTCAGGGAAAACAATGCCATGGACTTTGATGACCTCATAATGAATACGGTAGAGCTCTTTCGGCAAAATCCTGAAGTGCTCTCATATTATCGCAGGAGGTTTTCCCATATCCTGGTGGATGAATATCAGGATACCAACCGGGCCCAGTATGAGCTTGTAAGATTGATGGCCCAGGAGCACAGGAACTTATGTGTAGTGGGCGATGATGACCAGAGTATATACGGCTTTCGGGGAGCCGACATAAGAAACATCCTGGACTTTGAAGAGGATTTCCCCGATGCCACGGTGATACGCCTGGAACAGAACTATCGTTCTACGGGAAACATCCTGGATGCGGCAAATCATGTTATTGACCACAATTTCGGGCGCAAAAAAAAGACCCTGTGGACCAAAAATGAAACCGGTGAAAAAATTCGCTGCGCTTCACTGGAAGATGAGCATGAAGAGGCTTTTTTTATTGCCCGGGAAATTGAATACCTTATCAGAGAAAAGCGACTGGATTACGGGGACTTTGCAGTGCTTTACAGGACCAATGCCCAGTCCAGGGTATTGGAGGAAATCATGCTGAAGATGGGTATTCCATATAAAATGGTGGGAGGCATAAGGTTCTACCAGAGGAAGGAAGTAAAGGACCTGCTGGCATATCTGAGGGTGTCGGCCAATCCTTCGGACAATGTGAGCCTCATAAGGATAATAAATGTGCCCCGCAGGGGAATAGGAGATGCTACCGTAAACAACCTGAGAGCCATATCCGATGAAAATGGAATAAGCATTTATGAGATAATAAAAAGGATAGGGGAATTTCCCATTTCCACATCTTCCAGGGGTAAATTATTAAAATTCGGCAGCCTCCTGGAAGACCTGATGAAATTGGCAAAAACAATGGCCGTTTCCGACTTTATGAACTATGTACTGGAAAAGACGGGATATATGGCAGAACTTGAGGCCGAGAACACCCCCGACGCTATAAGCCGCATGGAGAACCTGAAGGAAATGGTGGGGGCTGCACTGGAATTTGAAAAAAGGGCTCCCGGTGGAAACCTGGAGGATTTTCTGGCGGAAGCCGCGCTGCTTTCCGATGTGGATGACCTTTCGGAAGCGGAGCAGGCGGTGATTCTCATGACATTGCACAGCGCCAAGGGATTGGAGTTTCCGGTGGTGTTCCTGGCGGGCATGGATGAAGGTATTTTTCCCCACTCCAGGTCTATGCTGGATGAAGATGAGCTGGAGGAAGAGCGGCGCCTCTGTTATGTAGGCATAACCCGGGCCAAAAAAATCCTGTATCTCACCCGGGCCTGGCGGAGGAATATTTACGGCAATACGTCGTATTATTCAGCTTCAAGATTTATTAATGAAATTCCACCGGAATTACTGGAGGAAATAGCACCGGGCGGGCAAGGGGCTGAATTTAAAGCCGCGGCGGCCAGAGACCACCTTGATTCTCAATTTATGTTTGGCACCAGGACGCCAACTGCGCCCGCATCTGGAGGTTCGAGCTATTCCGGTTCTTCTGGAGGCCTCAAGCCCGGGGATAGAGTAAAACACTCCAAATGGGGCGAGGGTACCGTGGTGGACCTCGATGGAATGGACGAAGATGCTGAGATTTCCATAAACTTTCCATCGGTGGGATTAAAACACCTGATACTAAAATACGCGCCGATAATAAAAATATAATATTAGTGTCACAATTTTAGATAAATAAACCATTTCCTAAAAGGCGGCTTGAAATTTTTCTTTAACTTTTATAAAATGGGGAAAAAGGATTTTGAGATTTTACGCATTCTAGGGATGTAAGCTAAATTCGCTTTGGGAGGGTGTTTGCTTGGACAAAGGAAAGGCCGAAGCCCGCATTAAAGACCTAAGGGAAAAAATAAATTACCACAACAAGCAATACTATGTCTATGACAACCCTGTTATATCCGATGCCGAATATGATAAACTGATGCGGGAACTGGAAAGTCTTGAAAGGGAGTTTCCGGAGTTCGTAACCCCCGATTCCCCCACCCAGAGGGTGGGCGGGGAGCCCCTGCCGGCCTTCCGTCAGGTGACTCACCGGGTGCCCATGATGAGCCTTGCCGATGCCTTTGATGAAGGAGAACTTAAAGATTTTCACCGGCGGGTGACGGAAGCCGTGGGACAGGATGTGGAGTATGTGGTGGAGCTCAAGATAGACGGGCTTGCCATCTCCCTGACATATGAAAACGGGCTTCTTATAACGGCGGCTACCCGGGGAGATGGAGTAGTGGGGGAGGATGTGACCCAAAACATCAAGACCATAAAGAGCGTACCTCTGCGCCTGGATTTTCCTGAAGATAAAAAGCCTTCTATAATAGAAGTTCGGGGAGAGGTTTACCTTCCCAAAGAAGGATTTAGAAAGCTCAACGAAGAGCGGGAGGATATGGAGCTTCCACTCTTTGCTAACCCTCGAAATGCGGCGGCGGGGTCCCTCCGGCAGCTAGACCCAAAAATCACTGCTTCCAGGCCCCTTTCTACCTTCATGTACGCCCTGGGGCACGTAGAAGGAGTAGAATTTACCAAACATATAGAGGTATTAGAGTTTTATAAAACCTGTGGGTTTCGGGTAAACCCCGATATAGTGCTTTTTAAAAACTTCAATGATGTCATGGATTACTGCATGAGCTGGAGGGAAAAAAGGGATACGCTGCCTTACGAAATAGACGGCATTGTAATAAAGGTAAATTCTCTTGAACAACAGCGCATCCTGGGCTTCACCGCCAAAAGCCCCCGTTGGGCCATCGCATATAAATTTCCTGCGGAGCAAAAAACTACGGTCATAAACGATATCATAGTCCGGGTAGGAAGGACCGGGGTTTTGACCCCCACGGCGGAGCTTACACCGGTCCGCATCGCAGGTTCTACGGTCAGCAGGGCTACCCTCCACAATGAGGATTATATAAAGGAAAAAGATATTCGCATAGGAGATACTGTGGTAGTGCAAAAGGCCGGTGATGTGATACCGGAAGTGGTAGAGGTCATAAAAGAAAAGCGCACCGGTAATGAAAAAGTTTTTAAAATGCCCCACCGTTGCCCGGAATGCGGAGCCGAGGCCATAAGGCTTCCGGGTGAGGCCGCCTATCGGTGCACGGGGGTTTCCTGCCCGGCTCAAATAAGGCGGAGCATCATACACTTTGTATCAAGGGATGCCATGGATATCCGGGGCCTGGGGGAAGCCATCGTAACGCAGCTTCTATCGGAAGGCCTTATAAAGGATGCGGCAGATATCTATAAACTCACCCGGGAGGACCTGGTACCCCTGGAGCGAATGGGGGAAAAATCCGCCGCCAACTTGCTTTCAGCTATTGAAAATAGTAAGAGCCGGCCCCTGGGAAGACTCATCTATGCCCTGGGCATTCCTTTTATAGGCTCCAAGGCCGCTACTATCCTGGCCGATGCCTTCGGTTCCATGGAGAAACTGGAGAAGGCCACTTATGAAGAACTTATCGATATCCCGGAAATCGGCGACAAAATGGCCGAAAGTATCGTCACCTTTTTTAAACAAGACCAGACCAGACGGCTTCTTTCCCGCCTCAAAGCCGCCGGGGTAAACATGGGAGCGGAAAAGAAAGAAAAGAGCGAAGAAGGCCCTTCGCCGTTTAAAGACCTGACCTTTGTGCTGACGGGGACTCTCAAGCATTACACCCGTCCTCAGGCCACAGAGATCATAGAAAAACTGGGAGGGAAAGTAACCGGCAGTGTGAGCAAAAAGACCGACTACGTGGTGGTAGGAGAGGACCCGGGTTCTAAATACGATAAGGCAGTGAAGCTGGGAGTAAAAATACTGAACGAGGAACAGTTCGAGCAAATGTTAGGTAGAAATATGTAAAAAAGAGTGCCGCAAAAGGCACTCTTTTTTATATAGCTATATGAATCTTACGTATTTCGGCAAGCCCTTTTCATAGGGCACCCGGGCTTCTCCCTGCACCAGAGGAAGCATATAATCAATGGCTTCCCGGGTTACCCAGCGGTTATATTTATCGATCCATTCCAGGGGGAATGTCTTTATCTTACCGGCAATGTCACCCAGGGGAACCGGAGATGTTTTAAACCCGCCTTCGGTCCTTACAATGGATACCATGATGTCGGTCATGCCGTCCATGGCATATTTTACTCCGTCGCTTCCCACCATGACCGCTACGTCGTTGTCTACCCTGGAGGCGATATGGGCGGCGCTCCTCTGGAGGATGCTGAGCTCCACGGCTTTTACCCGTTTTTCCACGTTGGTTTTGACCAGATGCTCCAGGTATTTGCCTATACCTCCCATCTGCATGTTGTTGAAGGCATCGGCAGAACTCTCTCTCAAATATGCATATTGTCCATCTTTGTTTTTCAGTCCTTCCGATGCGGTAATAAACACTTTTTTCTTTTTACTGTAAGCCCTTTCTACATCCTTTAAAAATTCATTTTCATCAAAAGGCATTTCCGGAAGATAAATGAGGTGGGGCGAATCTATCACTTTATCTTTTGCCAGGGCGCTGGCTGCGGTCAAAAAGCCGCTGTCCCGACCCATAATTTCCACAATGGTGATGATACCTTTGTCATACACATCTGAATCTAGGGCCATCTCTTTCACAGAAGCGGCAACGTACTTTGCAGCACTGCCGTAACCCGGGCAAAAATCGGTAATGGGCAGGTCATTATCTATGGTTTTGGGAATTCCTACGGCCTTGATGTCATATCCTACTTTCAGTGCGTACTTTGACAGCTTATTGGCGGTGGTCATGGAATCATTGCCACCTATATAGAAGAAATAACCTATATTGTATTTGTCAAAGATTTTAAAAACAGTCTCAAACTCATCTTCTTTCAGCTTGTGACGGCAGGAGCCGAAAGCCGATGAGGGAGAATAGCGCAGCACCTCCAGAGTCATATCGTCGATATCCGTCATTTCAATGAGGTTTTCTTTCATGAGACCTTCAACACCGTATCTTGCCGCATAGATCTTCCCGCCGCTCTTCTTGGCTTCTTTGATGATTCCGTAGCAGCTGGCATTAATGACTGCTGTGGGTCCTCCCGACTGGGCAAAAAGGACATTCCGGGTCATTTTATCCCCTCCAAGAAAATTATTTTATTTAGTCGGCTTATTTTGATGCTTTACTTTCTCCGTGGTCTATCACAGGAGAAATACTACAACTATTTGAGATTGTCATTAAAAGGTTTTCAATTCTCATTTTACTATATTTTTTTTACAGAGACAATTATTTTGTAAACTGTTCCAGACATACAAGGCCAGTGGGCACAAAAAGAAATAGAACGATTGGCAGGCATGGGCATAGTAAAAGGGATATCCCAGATAACCCGGCAAGAAATGGCTGCCATGATAGCAAGGACCATGGCCAAAATTGGTATAAACACTTTTATATAAAAAATAAAGAGAATCAGCTTTACTGCAATACGAGGCGGGACTTATGATCTGAAGGAAGAAACCTAGTATAAAAAACATCAACATTGATATAGGTACATTTATAGAACTTGCTGACAAGAATTTGTATGAGGCAAAAAGGAGCGGTAGAAACAAGACTATTGGGTGTATGTGATACTAAAAGAACAAGGGAATTATTAGGGAATTATGAAACGTATTTACAAAATACAATTAATAAACTATAATGTTTAAATATACAGCTAATCCCGTTTCTGAGAACAAAGGTCCGATGAAGTTTGACAAAATCACTGTAAAATTCATTCCCGACGGTTTTACCCGAGTAGGAGAACTTGAATCGGGCAACGCGGATATTGTTATAAACGTTCCACTGGAGAATATAGAAAAACTTGAGCAAAATAAAGACGTCCAGCTTTTTAAATACCTCCAGACGGGTGTGGATTTTATAGCTATTAACACTCAGGTTGAACCCTTGAATGACATTAGAATCAGAACTGCCATGGCCCTGGCCATAAATTCACTGGAGAAAGGCCGGGCCTCGTGCTGAGGAAAAAATAGTACAGCTATTCATAGAAGCTGAAAGTATGTTCCACAAGCCTTGCACATCTTCGACTGCATAGATGTGGATGAAAAGGGCCGCATCTCAGGCTTATTTTAAAAAATATGCCAGGGAACGAAAAGTAGCACCGAAGTGACTTTCATAATAAAATAGGTGAGAAAGGAAAGGAGAATTTTTCGGATGGCAACCCTTCTGAAAGGCAAAGAAGTGGCGGAAGCCTTAAAACAAAAGCTTACCGTCGAAGTGGAAAATTTAAAACAAAAAGGCATTACCCCGGGTCTTTCCATAGTCATAGTGGGAGATAGGGCCGACTCCGCCGCATATATAAAAGGTGCGGTAAAAAGGTGCACCGAAATAGGTATTGATTGCAGAGTAGAGGAACTACCAGGTGATATGTCTCAGAAGGACTTTATTGATGACCTGCACCGATTAAACAATGATCCTGCCGTAAACGGCATATTGATAATGAGGCCTCTTCCCTCCCAGATATCCGAAAACGCGGTGAAATACGAGATATCTCCGGAAAAAGATGTAGACTGCATGAGTCCCGTAAACGTAAGCAAAATCATGAGTGGTGAAGATGGAGGATTTGCTCCCTGCACACCCTCGGCGGTGATGGAGATACTTCACCATTACGGCATAGAACCCGAGGGTAAAAGAGTGGTGGTCATAGGTAGGAGCATGGTGGTAGGTAGACCACTTTCCATGATGCTTTTAAAGGAACATGCCACCATCACCGTGTGCCATACTAAGACTCGCGACCTTGCCGAGGAGACCCGCAGGGCGGAAATACTGGTGGCTGCCGCCGGCAAAGCCAGAATGGTAAAAAAAGACATGGTATCGAAGGATGCCATAGTCATCGATGTAGGCATAAACTTCGATGAAGACGGCAAGATGTGTGGTGACGTGGATTTTGATGAAGTAAACCCGGTGGCAGGTATGATAACGCCGGTGCCCGGCGGTGTGGGAGCAGTTACCTCCACTATTCTGGCAAAACACGTAATCGAAGCTTGTAAGGTGTCAAGTTTAAAAACAATGAAGTTTATGTGCCCGAAGTATTAATAGCTGCGAGAGCTATGCAGAGATGTCGCATCAGCAGCCGAAAAAGCAAAAGATCTGGTGCAACAAAGAAAGGCTACTTAATATCAAATAAAAACCACCCTGGCGGACTTTATGCCCGCCTTATTTTAAGGCTTTCTATATAAAAAACTGAGGTGTTAAAGATGCATGTGGTCGAGATGACCGTAAAGCCGAACAAAGCAGAGATTCTGAGGAATCTGGGTTATAAGGATATAAAAAAAGTCCCTGGGGATGTTCATGCGGAAGTGGAAAAAGCTCTGGAGGAATCATCAAGTTTGATTTCACCAAAGGTATGTTATGAGAATTTCAACTTTACCGTCGATAAAGTGCGAAAAAAATCCTTCTTTCGGGAGGAAACTATTTTTCCGGCGATTATATAGTAAAAAATCTTTCGAGTGCCGATTATATTACGGTAGCCATAACCACTCTGGGCCCCGGAATAGATGAGAAATCCGCCTCATATTTTCAGGCAGGAGATTATATGCGGGGCATGATATTTGACTGTATAGGCAGTTCTGCTTTAAATGCATTAAACCGTCTTTTCTGGCTGGAACTTGTCAAGAAAGTTAAAGAATCCGGAAACGGCATTACCCACCGCCTTTCCCCGGGGCACAACGATTGGGACATAAAAGACCAGGCCACGGTGTTTAAACTGCTGGACGATGGTTCCATCGGTGTCACCCTTAATGACAGCTTTATGATGAACCCTGTAAAATCTCTGAGCGTAGTTTACGGAATAGGAAAGGGTTTGGAAATTTCCACCGTGGACCATGATTGTATCGACTGTGAATTGGAAGATTGCACTTACAGGCTAATGCCCAGGAAACAGCATCACGTTCAAGTCGTAATAAACGGACAGATAAGAGAAATTACAGTATCTCACGGTGCGAATCTTTTTTTTGCCCTTCTGGAAAACGGCATCCATGTGCCCAATGCCTGTGGAGGCAAGCGGACCTGCGGAAAATGCAAAGTGAGGATAGAAGGTCTAAAAGACATCGATTTAAGTCCGGAAGAGCAAAAACTTTTGTCGTCCGACGCAAAAGGACAGGGTTTTCGCCTGGCCTGTTTTACTGCGGTGGATCAGAATATAAAGGTATATATCCCTGAAGACAGCAACAAAGCCGTCATACTTACGGAAGGGGAAAAGGAACAAAATATCATAAAATCATTGAACCCCCGCATCAAAAAAGTAGCGATGGACCTTCCGCTTCCGTCGCTGGAAGACCAGAGGGATGATGTTACAAGGCTTATCCGAGGTTTAACGGTCACAACTTCCGACTCTGCTGCAAGTTTAGAACCTGAAGTTTCCGATATAGAAAATTCAATAGTTTCGGCAAGTTATGATAAAATAAAGATACCCCTTCAATTATTATCAAAAATCCCGGAAATTCTTAAGGGAAATAAATACAAGGTTTCTTGTGTAATACGGCAAAATTTAGATAATTCATCTTTAATTGAGGATAAAAGCTCTTACGAAATAATTTCAGTAGAAGAATCCAAGAGCGCCGATAAATTCTTCGGCATCGCAGTAGACATTGGAACCACCACCATTGCGGCATATCTTTACGATATAAAATCCACCAGGAAGATAGATATTGCTTCATCGTTAAATCCTCAGAGAATTTACGGAGCAGACGTCATTACCAGGATAAACCATACGATGGAAGATGATAAAGGTCTAAAGCAGCTACAGAAACTTATAATAGCTGAATTGAACGACATCATAACTAAATTTTGTAAGAAAAACGGATTATCGCCCCGGCATATCTATGAGTTAACTGCGGTGGGCAATACCACCATGATGCACCTGTTTTTAGGCATTCCCTGCAAGAACATAGCCAATGCCCCTTACATCCCTGCCTTTACCGATAAAACCGAAACCAAAGCCCGGGAACTGGGAATAAACATAAATCCCGAGGGTTACATCATTACCCTCCCCATGGTTTCCAGCTATGTGGGAGCCGATACCGTGGCTGCGGTCCTGGCCAGCCGTATGTATGAAAAAGAGGAAATAGGACTGCTTTTGGACATAGGCACCAACGGTGAAATAGTCCTGGGTAATAGAGAGAAGTTACTGGCCTGCTCTGCTGCCGCCGGTCCTGCCTTCGAAGGCGCCGGGATAACCTTCGGCATAGGTGGAGTGGTGGGAGCCATAGACCATGTAGATTTTGGCAAGAATCCAATATATACCACCATCGGAGGCGCTCCTCCGGTAGGACTATGCGGCTCGGGAGTCGTAGATGCCATTGCCCAGCTTGTAAAATGGGGAATATTGGAAGAGACCGGGAAGGTGAAACAAGAGGATGAGATCGAGGGCCAAATTCCTCCCGAAATCCTTGCAAGAATTACCGATTATAAAGACAAGAGGGCTTTTCTGCTGGATGAAAGAACCGGCATATACCTTACCCAGCAGGATGTGAGGCAGATACAGCTGGCAAAAGGAGCTATATATGCTGGGATAAAGATACTCATGAACCATATGGGCATTACGCCCGGTCAAATAAATAGGGTCTACTTTGCAGGAGGTTTCGGCAACTATATAAGTGTGGAAAGTGCGGTTACCATAGGCCTTATTCCCAAGGAATTGAAGCATAAAGTTTCTCAGATAGGCAATGCGGCCGGCACGGGCGCTATCATGGCCCTGCTTTCCGATGATGAGCTCAAGATTGCAAACGACATAAAAAACAGGATAAAATATATTGAACTATCTGCTGAGTCGTCTTTCCAGGAAGAGTTTATGGGAGCAATGTATTTTTGATTTTGTGTAAAAAGTTCCTCTAGGTGTCTGTGAATGCCTAGGCACCGGATTGTTCGGCAAGCCACTCTAAAGCCCGCTCCTTCGCTCCGCAGGGCTAAAGCCGGCAATTCGGCGTGTGCCTTGCTGCCGGCCGGCATGCATCCTTGCATGCCGCCCCTGCTCCGCTTGTTTCGGGCTTAAGAGTGGCTATGACCTCACTTTATGGTGCCGCCGGCCTTCACATGCCACCTCTACCGACTTTCTACATCAGAATCATTTTTCATTTTGTGTAAAAGGAGTGACATCAATGACTAAGGTTACCATCGACCCCGGGATCTGCGGCTTCCCCATCATCGCGTACCAGATCTCCCAATATCCATGTATTTTCCAGTATGACGGATTTAAAGCCCTTTTCAAATTGGATCGCTATTTTGTCTCCCAGGTCCTTGCTTCCGGGAAGGCCGTATTGTGCGATACCCACAGGGCCGCTGATGAGGTGGGCGTTTTATAAAATTTATAACATCTATTGAGCGCTTTTCGCCGTCTCAACGCACAAGGCACGCGCCGACATCAAGCTTATCCTCTTATCACTTATTATATTGCCTTGTTTAGGAAGAATCAATTGTTTTTTGTACAGTTCAGACCTTTTGCCTTGCACAATAGTTTTCCTGAGGATATAAAGCTCGCGTCAACACCACCAAAGTTTTTTCATGCAATTAAAGATCATCAAGAGATGATGAATGGTATGTTATTAAAATAATTTGATGATAAGTATTGAATTATTTTGCAAGTTATGATAAAATGAAATCGTAAACGGTTACGGAAAGTTTAGATGCATACTCCGAACGAGTGAAGAAACATCGGCACTGTTCAAGATGCTGAATAGATCATGAAAATTGTTAGAAGGGATATGCTTTGCCTGATATAAAAGATGTCGCAAAATTGGCAAATGTATCAATAGCCACCGTTTCCAGGGCTTTCAACAACAAGCCCGATGTAAGTGAAAAGACTAAAAAAAAGATATTTGATATAGCAAAGCAAATAGGATATGAACCCAGCATCCCGGCTCGTACCCTGACTAAAAGAAAAACCAATATTCTGGGGCTTATCGTGCCGGATATTTCAAACCCCTATTACGGGGAGGTAGTCAGAGGGATTGAGGATACCTGCCACATATACAGTTATAATGTAATATTGTGCAATGCCGACAACCGTCGAGAAAAGGAATTCCAGTACATCGACATATTAAAAAACCGCTGGGTGGACGGTATAATATTTCATAGCGACTATTTTTTAAAAGAGCATTTTGAGGCGTTTAAATCCAAGAATATCCCCGTTGTCCTGGCCGGCAGAGCTACGGAGCTGGATACGGCTTATGTGGCCATAGATAATTTTAAAGCCGCTTACGATGCAGTAAATTACCTGATTTCCCTGGGCCATGAGCGTATAGGTATCATCCACGGGCCTCTGGACGGCATGAAAGAAACCGTAGACAGTGTGGCAAGGCTCATGGGATATAGAAAAGCCCTTGAAGAGGCGGGGCTGAATGTGTATGACGAGCTTCACATGGAAGCCGATTTTAAGGCAAAAGGAGCTTTTTTGGCTGCAAAAAAAATGCTGGAAGGCAGGATAAAACCCACAGCCATTTTTGCCATAAGCGATATGATGGCCATGGGTGCCATCAATGCCATATATGACAGCGGCTTAAGATGCCCGGAGGATATATCGGTCATGGGATTTGACAATATAGACTTGTGTGAGGTCACGAGACCGGCTCTAACTACAATTGCTCAGCCCATGTATGAAATCGGAGCCATAGCTGCCAGAATGCTCATTAAAATGATTGAAAACCGAGAAACAGGCAGCATACAACCTAAAAAAATTATTTTAGATCATAAACTGATGATCAGAGATTCCTGTAGTCGAATAAAAAATTAAATATTTTTTTAAAATGTATCGTAAACGGTTACGTTTTCAAAAATTATGTTTTGAAACCGGAGGGAGTGAAGTATCGTGCAGATTAATACATTTATTAAAAAATACAAGCTTGAAATCATCATGATTGCTCCCCTATTACTTTATATTTTAGGGTTTACTCTTTATCCCATCATCAACACAGTTATCATGGGCTTTCAGGATTCCGTTACGGGAATTTTTACCCTGGAAAATTACAGAGAAATCGTTGGAAAAGTAGAATTCAAAAGCGCTCTTTTTAATACCGTAGCTTTTGCTTTAATGAGCCTTACTATGGAAATGGTTGCCGCTATGGGCATAGCTCTCGTCTTAAAAAGGAAGTTTAGGGGCAGAGGATTGTTGCGCTCCCTGCTGTTGGTGCCCATGGGGGTACCTACGCTGGTATCGGGCGTAGCCATGACCTATATATTCAATATACATGGATACCTCAATGAAATGCTGTGGCGCCTGCATATCATTAACATTCCGGTAGATTGGGCCGGCGGCGGATTTAAAACTCTGATGATGGTTTCTTTCGCAGATATGTGGAAGGTGACGCCCATGGTCATCCTCATCCTGCTGGCAGGCCTTGAAAGCATTCCGGGAGAAGTTTACGAGGCGGCCGGAATCGATGGTGCCACTGCCTGGCAGACCTTCAGAAACGTGACCCTGCCGCTTTTAAAGCCCTCCATTACCATGGCTCTGGTGTTGAGAGGTATCGACGCCTTCAGAGTGTTTGAATTGATGCTGGTGCTGGCCGGAAGGACCATGCCGGTTATTTCCACCTTTGCCTATGATGAATACAACACTTACTCCAACGCATACTCTTCAGCGGCGGCATCCACCATCCTTGTTGTCATCATTGCCGTATTTATCACGGCCTATTTGAAAATAGTAAGTTCCGGGGAGGAGCGTTGACATGAGGAAGATTGATTTTGGAGAAAAGCTTTCCAATACTTTATACCTACCCTTCGCCTTTTTGGCCATGGTGGCCATGATCATACCCGTATATATTCTCTTTAAGGTGTCAGTGAGTTCTCCCCAGGAGATTTTGACCGCTCATCCTTCATTTCTTATAAGAAGTTTTACTTTTAATCATTGGAGGCAGATTTTAAGATCAGGAGGATTATGGGCTCCTTTAACAAAAAGTTTCCTGGTGGCTACCATTACTACCGCTGCAGCAGTGGTAATAGCTGCTCCGGCAGCTTATGTAATAGCCCGGATGCCTTCCAAAATCAAATACGCCATCGTGCTTTCACTGTTTCTCTTGAGAATGTTTCCTGAAGTGGCCATAGCGCTGTCTATTTCGGTACAGTTTTTAAAGTGGAATCTCATTGATACAAATATAGGACTTGTTATGGCTCACCTCATTTTAAACCTGCCCTTTGCCGCATGGATCCTGGTGGGAACTTTTGAGACTATTCCAAAAGATTTAGAAGAGGCTGCTCTGGTGGATGGAGCGGGAAAAGTCATGTCACTTTTAAAGATAATCATGCCTCTGGCCATGCCGGGCATTGCGGTGGCAGCCATGTTTGTATGGCTTAACTCCTGGAATGAGTTTACCTATGCACTGTATCTTACCATGTCTAAAAGGACTCTTCCACTTCAAACATATTATTATGTGGTGAGAGGGGGGTGGTTTGACGCAGCTACTTACGCCACCATTCTTATGATACCGGTTTTGCTGGTAACATTCTTTTTGCAGAGGTACATGAAGGGGGGATATCTATCGGGAGCCGTTAAAGGTTAAAACTTATACTATCACAAAAAATTAAAAGTGGGGGTTTTAAGAGTGAATAAAAACATTTTAGGTAAGATTTTGGTTATGGCGATCATCGCCTCTCTGGTAGTTACAATGGTAGTGGGGTGCGGCAGTAAAGGAGTTTCCGATGCAAGGAAAAAAGTGCTTAAGGTATCTATGGGCCTGGCTGAAGAGGAATGGAAAGTCATGAGGGAAGATATATTCCCGGATTTTGAAAAAAAATATGGAGTAAAAATAGAGCCGGTCCAGATGGAAGCCGGAGATGCGGTTAAAAAGCTGGAGTCCATGCATAAAGCCAATGCCATGGATATAGACCTTATAACTCAGGACAATATGCAGCTGGCGCCGCTGGTTGATAAAGGGCTGATGGAAGACCTTTCTTCCTATAGAGATATGATACCCAAGGAGGTAATCCCGGCGCTGGTCCCGGTGGGTGAGTTTAGCGGAAAACTTTACTTTATGCCCTACAGGCCCAATGTGGAAATTACTTTTTATAACGAGAAAAAGTTTAATGAATATGGTTTAAAACCGCCCACCAACTGGGAAGAACTTTTACAAGTGGCCAGGACTTTTAAGGAAAAGGAAGGCATGGGCAGGGTGGTAATCAAAGAGAATCTTGGCCCTGACAGCACCATTCATATGTTTGACCTCATAAGATCAGCCGGAGGAGATCCTGTAGTACTAAACGATGAAGGCTCAGTTAAAGCCTTTACATTCCTGAAAGAGTTACAACCTTATCTGTCACCCGAGTCCAAGAAAGCCGACTGGAATACTCCCAATCAATATCTAGCAACCGATAGCGCCTATTTGATCCAGAACTGGCCCTTCACTTCCGTTGTGGTGGTAAAAGACGGGGGCAAGAAGGAGATTAAAGCATATCATGGTTGGAGCGGCCCCGTAAAGGAATCACATGTGCTGGGTGGAGAGGTCATCGGCATACCCAAAAACGCCCCCAACAAGGAAATGGCCGTTAAATTTATGGAATATCTCATGAGCAAAGAAGTGCAGGAAAAACTGACATCGAAGCTGGGCTGGCCTTCAATGAGGACCGATGCCTACGGAAAGGTTGAAGATTGGCAGAAACCATACTTTGAGGCTGTGAATGAAGCTTTAAAATATGCTGAACCCAGGCCCAACCTAACATACTGGGCCGATGTAGATAAAGCTGTAAACAGTGCCTTAAGGGAGATAATCTTTGAGGGCAAGGATATAAAGGCTACCCTCGATAAATATCATGATGCCATAGAACAGGCAAAAAAATCTGCCGGCCAATAGTAAGAAAAAGGCGGACCATGTATCGGAAAGCTACTTTCCGGTGCATGGTCCAGTAAACTCTGGAGGATATGATGTATGAACACAAGCAATGGACGTAAAATCATTTACCCTTTTGATGAATGGCAAATTAAGGAAACTGAATTTAACATAGGTACAAACTACAGAAATGAAACCATTTTTACCACGGCCAACGGATATATGGGCATGCGGGGGAACCTTGAGGAGGGGTACAGCGGCCCGGAAAATACCACGTTTAACGCCGTTTACATCAATGGATTCTATGAAGAGTATGACATCGACTACCCGGAGGGTGGGTACGGACTTGCCCAAAAAGGCCAGGCTATGGTCAAAGTAGCCGATGCCAGGATGGTCAAGCTTATGATAGATGACGAACCCCTTGATTTACTTAAGGGTAAAATCCGCTCGTACGAAAGAATTTTACACATGAAAAAAGGTACTGTGGAAAGAAATTTCACATGGGAATCACCCGGGGGTAGGATAGTGGACGTTAGCATCAAAAGGATGGTTTCATTGACCAGGCCTCATCTTGCATTCATATTTTTTTCAGTGGTACCTGTTAATTTTGACGGCCAGCTGAAATTTATCTCTTTGATAAACGGTGATATACAAAATAGCCGGTATGACAAAAAAGACGTCGAAAAAGACGTCAGGGTTGGAGCCGGTATCGAGGGCAAAGTATTCCGGACCATAAAAACCGTTGCGGATAATACCATGGGATTTATGGTCCAGGAAACCAACCGGAGCGGTTTTAAACTTGCCTGCGCAGTAGAGCATAAGATATCTTGCGGCTTAGATCATTCTGTTTTAACTGAGGCAAAAGGTGACATGGTCCGGGTGGATATAACCGTAAAAGCCTCAAAAGGGAAATGTTACAATTTATCTAAATACATTTCATATTATACATCCCGGGATGACGTGGAAAATATCGAGGAATCGGCAATAAACGAAGTATCCAGGGCAAAACAGGATGGCATAAAGGTAATGGAGGATGAGCAAAAAAACTTTCTGGAAGCTTTTTGGGATGATGCCGATATAGTAGTTGAAGGAGATGCCGCTGCTGAGCAGGGGATTCGCTACAGCCTTTTTTCGCTGCTTCAATCGGCGGGCAGGGACAAAAAGACCGGTATAGCGGCCAAGGGCCTCACGGGTGAAGGCTATGGAGGTCAGTATTTCTGGGATACAGAGATATACATGCTGCCGTTTTTCATATATACAAGGCCCGAAACGGCAAAGAATCTATTGCTTCAGCGCTACAGAACACTGGATGCCGCCAGAGCCAGGGCATTGGAGCTGGGGCATAAGGGAGCCCTTTTTCCATGGAGGACTATAGACGGTCCGGAATGTTCCGCATACTTCCCGGCAGGGACCGCCCAGTACCATATAAATGCAGATATAGTCTATGCTATTAAACAATATGTAAAAGCAACTCAAGATCAGGAATTTCTATATAATTTTGGAGCCGAAATAATTTTTGAAACGGCCAGATTCTGGCAGGACCTGGGGTCATATATCCTTCTAAAGGGGAATAAGTTTTGCATCAATTGTGTCACTGGCCCCGATGAATATACCGCACTGGTGGATAACAATGCATACACCAACTATATGGCAAAAATGAATTTGGAGTATGCCGTTGAAGTTGCGAAAAAAATTAAAATGGAACGCCCCCAACTTTATGCAGCCCTGGCATCAAAAATTGGTCTTAAAGATGAGGAAATTTGCCGTTGGGAAAAGGCGGCCAGGAATATGTATCTTCCTTTTTCCGAAGAACTCGGTATTATTCCCCAGGACGACAGTTTCCTCTATAAAAAGAAGATCGACATAGATCTGATACCGGAAGATCAGTTTCCGCTGCTTTTACACTGGCATTATCTCAATATATACAGGCACCAATTATGTAAGCAGCCCGATGTGCTTCTTTTGATGTTGCTGATGAGAGAAAAATTTACCCCGGAAGAAATTAAGAAAAACTATGACTACTATGAACCTATAACTACCCATGATTCATCCCTTTCTCCTGCGGTTTTCAGCATACTGGCAAAAGAGATAGGTTATGACAGCAAGGCCTATAAATATTTTATCCAAACGGCCCGTATGGATCTGGATGATTATAACGGCAATACGAAGGATGGTATCCATGCAGCCGGTATGGGGGGCACCTGGCTTGCCGCCGTCTTTGGATTTGGCGGGATGAAAGTTGGAGACGGAGAACTTTGCTTTTCGCCGAAACTTCCGGTTCACTGGGATAGCATGACCTTTAAAGTGAGATATAGGGGCAGGAAACTCCTGGTAAAAGTGCAAAAGAGTGATATAAGTTTTACCCTTATGGAAGGGGACCCGTTAAAAATACGGTGTTTAGAAGAGGAGATGTTTTTGGAAAAAGGGGCCATGGTAAAAAAGGTATATATTTCCGGGGGGCATAAAAAATGCACTACGGCGGAGTGATTTTTGACCTGGACGGTGTCATCGCCGATACCGCCCGATTCCATTATGAAGCGTGGAAAAAACTGGCCTATGAATTGGGTATTTATTTTGATAAAAAAACAAATGAAAGACTTAAAGGAATCGGCAGGATGGAGTCCCTGGATATAATCCTCGAAAATAGCAACATTTCATATACTTTGGAACAAAAAAAGTATTATGCGGAAAAAAAGAACGAGTATTATAAACAGTTTATACAGACTCTAACACCTGACGATGTGCTGCCCGGTGTAAAGGAGCTCATGGAAATCCTGAAAAGAAAAGGTATAAAAACTGCTGTAGCTTCTGCCAGCAAAAACGCTCCTACAGTACTTAATAAGCTGGGAATAGCCTCCGAGTTTGACTATATCGTTGATGCGTCCAGGATCAGAAAAGGTAAGCCCGATCCAGAATTATTCCTGACCGCCGCAATAAATATCGGTGTAGAGCCTTCCGAATGCATAGGTATAGAAGATTCCGCAGCAGGCATCGAAGCCATTAAAAGGGCGGGCATGTTTGCCGTCGGCGTAGGGGACCCCAAGATACTTAAGAAAGCCGATATGGTATTAAAGGACTTAAAAGACTATGGTAAAATCGTTGATATAATAAGTGAAAATATTACGATAAATAATGACAGGATATTTATCGTAACCGACGGTAAAGGAAATATAAAGGAAGACCGTTATGGACTGTTTTACAAAGATACCCGCTTTCTGTCAAAATATGACCTTGAAATTGACGGTAAAAAACCAAAATTGTCCAAGATAACATCCGAAAAGAATTTTTCAAAGGAAATATCAATTGAATACAAAGAAGACGATAATGATCGTATCTTACAAATGTACAGGAAATCCTTTATATATGAAAACACATTTTATGAGAGTTTTGTTTTAAAAAATTGCGGATTAAAAACAGAAATCGCAAACGTTACACTGGATCTTGACGCGGATTTTAAAGATATATTCGACGTAAGGGGCTTTGCCGGGGGTATATACGGATCAAAGCCCGGGGTTCAAAGGGAAGCCCGACAGGTGGTTTTTGAATATACCGGTCTTGATGGGGTTTTAAGAAAGACTACGGTTCAGTTTAACCAAGATGCACGTTACGAGAAAAATAAGGTGGTTTTCATGGCAGAGCTTCCCCCAAATAAAGTTTTCACGTTCGAAGTCCATGTTAACGTAACGGTCGGAAATGAAAAAAAGGCGACAACCCTGGACTTTTATGAAGGACTCAAAACAGTTGAAAAAAGCTTTAACGAATGGAGTATGGAATGTGCCGAGGTTATTACCGATAATGAACGGTTTAATTCCCTGTACAAACGAAGTATTGAAGATTTAAGATCACTTCTGTTAAATTATGAAGGTTATCGCATCCCGGCGGCCGGCATCCCATGGTTTGCAGTGCCTTTCGGTAGGGACAGCATAGTTTGCGCGGTACAATCTCTAATGATAAACCCCGGTATTGCAAGGGATGTGCTGCTGCTTGCGGCAAAATATCAGGGCTTGAAATTAGACGGCAGGAGCGAAGAAGAACCTGGCAAGATATTTCATGAGATCCGAGAAGGTGAGTTCACCAATACAGGCATGGTGCCTTTCGGCCCCTATTATGGCACCCATGATGCCACACCGCTTTTTTTGGTGCTTCTTCATAAGTATTACAAATGGACCGGTGATATAGAGTTTTTAAGAAAGATGCTGCCTGCGGCGGAAAAAGCCCTGGAATGGGTGATATCCTATGGAGACAGGGACAATGACGGCTTTCTTGAATACATGAGGGCCGATGAAAAAGGTTTTACAAACCAGGGATGGAAGGATTCGGAGGACTCGGTGAGAGCAAGCGACGGCAAAATTGCGTCACCTCCCATAGCCCTTGCGGAGATTCAGGGATATGCTTATGATGCATATATGGGCATGGCCGAACTTTATAAGATATTGAAAGATACCGATCCCGGGAACATTAAAGATAAAGTTGAGGCACTCAAGAATAAAGCCGCTGCCTTAAGACGAAATTTCCATAAAGCCTTCTGGATGGAGGATAAAAAATATTTTGCCGAAGCCCTGGACAGGAATAAGAGGCAGGTGGATTCCATAACATCAAATCCGGGCCACTGTCTGTGGTCGGGGATTATCGATGGAGTCTATGCAAAATATGTGGCGGACAGATTGATCTCACCAGAGATGTTTTCGGGGTGGGGCATCAGGACCATGAGTTCAAAGGAGGCCGCCTATGATCCGGAAAGTTACCACAACGGCTCGGTATGGCCCCACGACAACTCCCTTATCGCCCTGGGATTTTCAAGATACGGGTTCTGGGAGCATCTAAAGGTGGTTTTCGATGCTCTGCTGGAAGCTTCGGCAGGATTTCACGGCCGCCTGCCGGAACTTTTCTGCGGCTATGATAAGAGAGAAAGGCCGCTTACGCAGTACCCTGTGGCCTGCAGCCCCCAGGCTTGGGCCGCCGCCTCACCTTTTGCCCTATTAGAAGCCATCCTGGGCATAAGAGTTGACGCCCAAAAGGGCATCGTTTCTCTGGACCCGACCCTGCCTGACAGCATAAACCATATTACTGTAAAAAGAATGCGGGTGGGAGAAAAACTATACGATTTTGAAGTGGAAAGGAAAAACGGGAAGGTAGAGTATAGTTTTAAAAAAGGCGCTTGAAGGTGGCGCCTTTTTTAAAACATTGTCATTTCTCTAAATCATTACCAACATCTTTGTCAGTCTCTAATCTTAAAATCAGAAAAAAAAAAAAAAGAGAGGCTTGTACCTCTCTTCAAATTATATTTCCTTCAATACTTATTTCTACGGTCTTAAGAGGAACGTTCTTGCCCGAGCGGGCGAGGGCCTCCCGGGCAATCTGTACCATGCCGTAGCAGCACGGCACTTCCATGTGAGCTACGGTGATGCTTTTTATGTCATTGTTCTTGATGATTTCAGCAAGCTTTTCTATATAGTAATTCCCATCATCAAGCTTGGGACAGCCCATGACCACCGCTTTTCCCTTCAAAAGTCCCAGATGATAGTTGGGATATGCCACCGCCACACAGTCGGCCGTGATCAAAAGGTCCACCCTGTCAAAATACGGTGCTTCCACCGGCACCAGCATGAGCTGCACCGGCCACTGACCCAGCTGAGATCTTATATTTATCTGCACATCTCCCGCTTTTGCCTCCACCATGTCCGCATCTTGACCTTCGTTTTTCGGAACGATCGCTGCGCTATCATTACTGGAATCTGTGCCTTTTCTCAAGTCCATCGACCGGGACCCAGGGCAAGAGCTGCCAATAGTTTCTCGTCTTAAATCCATCATCCTGCTGCCGGGGCAGAAAAAGCCATGCATATCATAGTCTGGTGAATGATTTTGACCATCTTTTACGCCAAGATGTTGCTTTACCGCCTCTTCATCGAATTCATCGGCTTCTCTTTCTATGATGGTAATTGCTCCCTGAGGGCATTCTCCCAGGCATGCCCCGAGGCCGTCACAGTACTTATCGGATATCAGCCGTGCCTTTCCGTCGATGATCTTTATAGCTCCTTCGGCACAGGCTGGCACGCACAGCCCACAGCCGTTGCACTTTTCCTCATCAAACCTGACGATCTTCCTTATTGCCACATTTATCAGCTCCTTTTTATAAATATTGATGCATTGGTTTCTCCGTTCGCTCCAACCATATACAATATATCATAAGTCTTAATTGAAATCTGTGACTTTGCTCACAGCTTTTTTATTTTCGGCTTACAGTCAAGTTCAGCATACTTTCATCATAAAAATAGTTAAGAAACACTGGAGATGAAAAGGAGCTGAGGGAATGAGGAAGTATTATTTTTTAATAAGTCTAATGATCATCGTGATATCCTGGATGGTTTTTTCAAAAACGAACCGCATCATCATTGAGCAACTGGATGATACCGGGACCGTCAAAATAACAGTCAATTTTCTTATACACATGGCTGCCCGAAATGTTGAAGATAAAATCCATTTTACTTCAGAAAGGCCCGGTGTAAAGATAATTAAAAATGCTCGTTGGTTAAACGATTCGACTTTAGAGATATTTGCAGTAGAGGAAGGTCTTCCTCGGGGGTTTTTGACGAGGCTTTACATAGAGCCGCTGAAAACAAGAATCCCCGGCTTATATAAAAGCGCAAAGGCCCTCTACCGGGCAAATATCTCGCCCTTTTTGATTGGGCTTTCTCCTGTAGCGCCTACTCGAGGCCCCATAGTATTAAATTTCAGCACCCCTATAAAAAAGGAAGGGCTTACAAAATACCTTGAGACAGATTTTAAATTTACCCTAAAGCCCGGCATGAACCTCGGGTTAGAAGGTAGGTTTTTTAAAGATTACAGCAAATGGTACATATTACCCGAAAAGGGACTTGAACCCGGAAAGAGCTACAGGCTTGATTTTGATGGATATATGGAAAATTTTACGGGAATGTCAAAGAAGGTGGAGTTTTCCAGAGCCTTTAAAGCGGCCACGGTGCCTCAAGTAGTTTCAACCAGTCCCTCCGATGGTCAAAAGGATGTGCCGGTCTATGGGCCTGTGATAATAAATTTTGATGTAGATATGGCGGAAGTTGCAGTAAAGATAGGGGGGATGACGGGGGACACGGTGGTGCAGGGGAGGACCGCCACCTATAAACCTCATGCGGCATTTTTGCCGGGGAGGACTTATGAAGCTGAGATTTGTGGAAAATCTTTATTCGGTGAGGTGATGAAACCCCTTAGTTTTAATTTTTCAATCATGGATATGGGGGATAAGTTGTGGGTGGAGGTAAATCTCCGACGGCTGCAAAAGGTAGTAATATATCGGGGCGCTAGGGCCATAAGGACTATGCTGGTCTCGGGAGGTCTTCCGGGACTGGAAAACGAAACACCCCTGGGATACTTTACCATAAAGGATAGGGGGGAGAGCTTTTGGTCGGAGAAATATAAAGAGGGGGCCCTGTACTGGGTAAGGATAAAAGGAGACTTTCTCTTTCATTCGATACCCCGGGACTTAGAAGGAAATATCATCGAGGAGGAGTACAAGAAGCTGGGGATTCCCGCCAGCCACGGTTGCATAAGGATGAGGGATGAAGATGCACGGTGGTTTTATGAAAATGTGCCTGAGGGGGCGATGGTAGTGATCCATGACTGAAAGGAGTATGAGGTCGGAGCCGGAAGTCTAAAGTCAGACTGGGGTCAACTTTGGGTTAGGCCCCAAAGTTGATTAAATCTGGTTTACCCTCTTTTGACACTACCTTTATTGAAAAGGAGATGCCACATATGAACTATGTATTTTCATTTCTTATCCTGAGCGGTATTTTTGTTGCGGCTATAAACGGTAGAGTAGATGTTATCGTAAATGCGGCGGTAACATCGGCGGAGGGAGCGGTGGAAAGGGCTATCAGTCTCATCGCCGTCATAAGCCTCTGGCTCGGTATCGCTCGGGTGGCCGAAAAGGCAGGACTTATTGATATCATGAGTAGAGCCATAGCTCCCTTTTTCCGGTGGCTTTTTCCATCAATACCCAAAGGTCATCCGGCGTTGGGATGCATATTGATGAACCTTTCCGCCAACATGCTGGGCTTCGGTAGCGCTGCCACGCCCTTTGGACTTAAGGCTATGCAGGAACTGCAGACATTAAATGAAAAACCCGACACCGCCACCGAGGCCATGTGCACTTTCCTGGCCATCAACACCTCCAGCGTTACCATTGTTCCTGCCACATTGGTAGCTCTAAGGGCCTCGGCGGGGTCCAAAAATCCCTCGGAGATAGTGGGGGCCGTGCTGTTTGCCACCGCATGTTCTACATTAGCCGCCATTGTAGGGGATTATGTTATGAGAGTGATTAACCATAAAAAATGATGCATTACGATATTTCCTTCGATAAAGTATTTTCTACGGCTATGGATTTTCTCGACACTTTTGGGAGGTAATTATTATGATCACCGAAATGCTGGAAACCGCTGCGCCCTTGGTCATTCCCTTCATGATATTTGTGGTTTTTATATATGCTCACATAAAAAAAGTAGACATATTTGAGATCTTTGTAGAGGGAGCTAAAGATGGATTTATGATGGCTATAAAGCTTATTCCGTATCTCGTCGGCATATATGTGGCGGTGGGGATTTTTCGAGAATCGGGAGCTATTGATATACTTGTGGGCCTTTTTTCGCCCATCCTCTCGATAATCAAGGCTCCCACCGAAGTGCTCTTCTTGTCCATTGTGAGAAGTCTCTCGGGGCCAGCAGCTCTTGGCATGTTGCTGGAAATATTCGATAAATATGGCCCCGATTCCTTTATAGGAAGGCTAGGGTCGACCCTTATAGGAAGTACCGATACCACATTTTACATCATAGCAGTATATTTCGGTTCGGTGGGTATTCGTAATCCACGATATTCCATACCCGTGGGCCTCTTTGCAGATTTCGCAAGCTTCGTAGCATCGGTCTACATAGTGCGGAAGTTATTCCTGTAGCATAGTACTAAAGAAATTCTTGCGTTTCATGGCTGCCAGGATATTGGGCCGGGCTTTGGGGAAAATTTTTTCCATGCGGTCCAGTAGAGCTTTCATTTCAACTCTCATAGTGGTTCCCGATACAGGGCACGGGCTTTCGATGACAGGCAAATTTTTAGCGCTCACTATAGTTTTTATGGTCCTTTCATCAAGATAAATGAGCGGTCGGATTAATGTAAGGTTTTTGCGGGAAAGATAGGTCGTCGGTTCGAAAGTTGCAAACCTTCCGGTAAAGATGAGGTTTAAAAAAAGCGTCTCCATTATATCGTCGGCATGATGGGCCAGGGCTACCTTGTTGCAGCCGAGATTTATGGCGGCATTGTCCAGCGCTCCCCGGCGCATCTTAGAACAAAGGGAACAGGGGTTAGATTCCTTCCTCACATCGAACACCAGGGGACCAATATTTGTCTCAATAATCTCAAGAGGAACCCGGAGTTCATTGCAATATTTTTTAAGCGGTGAATAGTCCATGCCCCAGCCCAGGTCAATAGATACCGCCACCATGTCAAAACGGAAAGGTGAATATATTCTCACCGCATCCAGTATAAACAAAAGGGCGGAAGAATCCTTTCCTCCCGATAATCCCACCGCAATCCTGTCACCACTATCTATCATTTTATAATCTATAATGGCTTTTTTCACCTTTGTTAAAAACCATTTGCCATAATTTCGGTTCATACTATTTTCTGTTGGGATCAAAAGGTTTTACTCCTTTGCTATTAGTTTTACAGCCTCTATAGCCTTTTCCACATCCTGCTTTTCTATACCGTGATGGGTGACAAATCTTACACTGGGGCTGTTTCCGCCGTTGACTCTGATGCCCTTTTCAAAAAGCCTGCGGGAAAGCTCGCTGCCTGTCATATTGAGGCCGCCGATATCACAGATGACAATATTTGTTTGTACTGTATCCATGTCTATCTTAATTCCCGGTATGGTGTTGAGGCCTTCAGCCAGGAGACGGGCGTTGTCGTGGTCTTCTTGCAATCTTTTTGTCATTTTTTCCAGCGCTACAATGCCCGCCGCTGCCAGAAACCCGGCCTGGCGAAGGCCTCCACCCATCATTTTGCGGAACTTGCGAGCCCGGCTTATAAATTCTTTACTACCCACCACGATAGAGCCCACCGGAGCGCAAAGCCCCTTGGATAGGCAGAACATCACCGAATCGGCGTATTTTGCGATTTCCTTTACGGGCACCTTGAGATATGTGGCAGCATTAAATATCCTGGCACCGTCCATGTGCACCGAAATCCCGTGCTCATGGGCCAGTTCGTATGTCCTCCGAAGGATGTCCATGGGGATCACCGTGCCGCCGGCCCGGTTATGGGTGTTTTCTACGCAGATAAGACTGGTCCTGGGCTGATGGATATCGTCTTCCCGGATGGCTGCTTCTATATCTTCAGGGTTCATGGCCCCGTGTTTGCCCTTTATCAGCCTTGCCTGCACGCCGGAGAGATATCCTAAACCTCCCACTTCATAGGTTATAATATGGCACTTTTCCTCCAGAATAATCTCTTCTCCCGGCCTGGTATGGGTCATCACACAGACCTGATTCCCCTGGGTGCCGCTGGTGACAAACATGGCGTCTTCCTTGCCCAGCATATCGGCTGCCATTTCTTCCAGCTTATTGATGGTGGGATCTTCTCCGTAAACATCATCTCCTACCTCGGCCTTATACATGGCCTCCCGCATCTCCTGGGTGGGTAATGTGACGGTATCGCTCCTCAAATCGATAAATTCCATATTACTGCCTCCCGAAAAATTATGTGTAAAAAGTTACTTTTGATGAAAGCGTTGTGCCCTGACACCTGTAAATTGACATTTTAATCTTGCAATGTAATAATTCTATAACGAAAATATAAAATCCTTCTTCTGAGTCAACGTGACGGTTCTTTGACTCACCGCTGGCACAACAAAGTGAGCCCTTTTAAAATCAGGTCCGGGTCATATTTTATTGATTTATATCGGAAAATATTGTTATAATAGTCTTAAGAAAAATCCAGACAGGAGGCGGCTCAGTATGAAAAATGAGATAAATATTCCGGGCAAAGAGTTTTATACATATGAAGACTATGCAAAGCTGCCGGAAGGTGCTCCATATCAGTTAATAGGGGGTAAACTCATAATGACTCCTTCACCAACTCCTTTTCACCAATACATTTCGTCAAGGATTGAAAAAAGACTTATCGACTTTGTAGAAAAAAGTAACTTGGGCCTGGTATTTCACGCTCCTTTAGATGTTTATTTTGAAGAAAAGGAAACCTACCAGCCGGATATAATTTATATTTCCAAAGAAAGGCTAAATATCATCGAAGACAGGATAAAAGGTGCACCGGACCTGGTGATGGAGATATTATCCCCTTCCACCGCATATTATGATTTGCGAAGAAAAGCCAGGACTTATGCCAAGCATGGGGTGAAAGAATATTGGATTGTAGACCCCATGGAAAAATCCATTGAAGTATATAAAAATAAGGATGGTACCTTTGAATTGGTACAAAAGGCAGAGGATGAAGGAAATATTAAATCCCTGATTTTACCGGGCTTTGAGATAGAATTGCAACATATATTTGTAGATAGAAACATGTCTAACTTTCTTTAATAAAATTTTCCGCCTCCAAAATCTCACTCTGACTTATGTAAAGGAGCGATTCCATGAAGAAATTTGCTCATATTCGAGTGTACGGCATTGTGCAGGGAGTGGGCATGAGATATTCGACATACAGGAAAGCTACAGCTCTTTCCCTTACAGGATATGTTAAAAACCTTTCCGACGGCAGTGTCGAGATAAAAACCGAGGGAGAGGAAAAAGATATAATGGCCCTTATTGATTACATCAGGACAGGCCTTCGTTGGGCCCAGGTGGATGACATGGATGTAACCTGGGGCGAATATAAAGGAAAATATAACGATTTTGACATAAAGTACTAAAAGGTGTGGTATTCATGGAGCAAAGCTCGATTTTTGATAGTAGTATCAAAAAAAATTCCCCCCTGGCTGACAGGATGAGACCCAGGAATCTTGAGGAATTTGTAGGCCAAAACCATATCCTGGGGCCCGGCAAGGTTTTAAGAAGGCTCATAGAAAGCGACAGTATTACTTCCATGATCCTCTGGGGACCGCCGGGAGTGGGCAAGACCACTCTGGCCAGGATCATAGCAGAAAAGACCCATGCCCATTTTGAGACTTTCAGCGCCGTGCTGTCGGGCATAAAGGAGATAAGAGATGTAATGAAACAGGCCGAGGAGCGAAAGCGCTATGGGAGCCGGACACTGCTCTTTATCGATGAGATCCACCGCTTCAACAAATCCCAGCAGGATGCCTTTTTACCCTATGTGGAAAAGGGGGACATCATCCTCATCGGTGCCACCACCGAAAATCCTTCCTTTGAGCTGAACTCAGCCTTACTTTCTCGCTCCAAGGTCTTTGTGATGAATCCCCTTACCCCTGATGATCTGATGGTACTGCTAAAAAGAGCGGTGGCGGACAAGGACAGAGGCCTGGGCAAGCTCAAAATCAAAACGGAAGATGATGTTTTATATAAAATTGCAAGTTTCGCCAACGGCGATGCACGGGTAGCCCTGAACACGTTGGAGCTGGCAGCCCTTAGCTGTCCGTCAGCTGAAGATGGAACCCTCTATATAACGGAACAGGTCCTGGAAGAGGCCTTGCAGAAAAAGACCCTGCTTTATGATAAAAAGGGAGAGGAGCATTATAATCTTATTTCCGCCTTCCATAAATCCATGAGAAATAGCGACAGTGATGCCGCCGTGTACTGGCTTGCCCGGATGCTGGAGGCAGGGGAAGATCCCCTCTATGTGGCAAGGAGAATGATACGCTTTGCCTCCGAAGACGTCGGCCTCGCAGATCCCGGGGCTTTAGAGCAGGCAGTGGCAGCCTATCAGGCGGCTCATTTTATAGGCATGCCCGAGTGCGGTGTCAATCTCGCTCAGGCGGCGGTATATTTAGCACTGGCGCCCAAATCCAATGCCCTCTACGTGGGCTACAATGCCGCCAAAAAAGATGCCCTGGATACTTTAGCGGAGCCAGTCCCCCTCCACATCAGAAACGCCCCCACAAGGCTTATGAAGGAACTGGGATATGGCGATGGATATAAATATGCCCATGACTTTGAAAACAAAATAGCAGACATGGAATGCCTGCCGGAAAACCTCAAGGAAAGGATATATTATGCTCCGACGGGGGAAGGGGAAGAGAAAAAATTCAGGGAGAAAAAGCAATATCTACAGAGGTTAAAAAGCGATAAAAATTGATTTAAAGCCTTGAGAGCTATTTTTTAACGGCAGTAGCAAAAACTTCCAGGTGTTCGGCCATAATAATAAAGTCAACCTTTACCACGTAGGTGGTATCATTTACATTGAAGCTTCGGCTATTCAACATATGGTATACCAGCATAGGGTCGGTCTTATCCAGGTTTTTACCGATGAGGTCTTTCAGGATATCCATACAAAGCTGTTTTGTTTTCAATAGAGCGTGTTCATCTTTTTCGGTACTGCTCAGGTGCAGTGTAATATCATTTATCACGCTCCATCTTTTTTGGGATAAATTTTTTTTAAGTCTATCAAGTTCTTCCGATTGTTTCTCGAGTTCTATACTTAGCCTGGTCCTTTCCAAAAATATTTTATCCATTCTGACCGAATAGAGCAGAGCCATAAGGCTGGCTCCTGCGACAAAACCCAGCATGACCGATGCTGATACCACTTTAAAGCCCCTGCTCAAATTCATAGTTCTTTAGCCTCCATCAGCGTCATGATAATCCAATAACCCAGGTAGGAGCCGCAAAAGGCACCGCCAATAACCACCAGCTGCCGGAACAGGGCAATTACCTGACCTCCAAATATTCCGGACTCTATTATCCTGATGGTGGAAAAGGTGCCGCCGATGGCTACCACCAGTGCCCAGATGCGGATTTCCTTGGCCAGGGTATGCATGGTTTCCAGGGGAGAGCCGAAAGTAATTAAAGATGAAATGCTTCCTATTATTGCTCCTCCCAGCACCACTCCCAGGGCTGTGCAAAAGGGTAAAAGAAATTCTCTGAAAACCCTTGTCAACACTGAAATCACTCCTGCACGGTTAATATTATCTGCAATGGGAAAACGAACCCAACAACTGATGTCCCCATGCAAAAAGTTGACATAATTAATTGATGCTATAAAATTTTATTTATGAAGTCATATAAATATTATAGAGTTGTGTTTAATGTTGCTACCGTTGAAGAAAGATTGCCGGCCATGATAAAATCAATTAAACACACAAAACAATAGTTAAATATAGTAATGGAGGCACTTAATATGTTTGAAAAAATAAGGGTGCTGGTGGTCGATGATTCGGCCTTCATGAGGAAATTTATTTCAGACGTGATAAATAGCGAAAGCGACATGAAAGTAATAGATACTGCAAAAGATGGCAGGGAGGCCGTTGAAAAAGTTCGGGAATCAAGGCCCGATGTAATCACTATGGATGTGGAGATGCCGCATAAAAACGGCCTGGAAGCATTGGAAGAGATAATGAGGATAAATGAATGCTTTCAGGTGATAATGCTCAGTGGGCTTACTGCCCAGGGCTCCTCCATTACCGTGGAAGCCCTGGCAAAAGGGGCTTTTGACTTTGTCCAGAAGCCTTCAGGTTTTAATTACCTGAAGATAGACCACATTAAGGATGAACTGGTGGAAAAGATAAGATATGCGGTGGTCCGAAAGAAAAAGCTGCAGCAAAATAATAAAGATATAAATGAGTCCTCTAAAATGTTTATCAAAGATGTAAAGATTGAAGCCATAGCCCTGGGGGCTTCTACAGGAGGACCCAGGGTTTTGTATGATGTCATCACGCATTTTCCAAAAGATTTGAATGTCCCGGTGTTCGTGGTGCAGCACATGCCCGCCGGATTTACAAAGGCCTTTGCACAAAGGCTTGATATAAACTCTCCTCTTTCGGTGATGGAGGCAAAGGATGGGGAACCAATAAATCCGGGGAAAGTTTACATAGCTCCAGGGGGCTATCATATGCTGGTAGAAGGCGAAAGGATAAAACTGGATACATCGCCGCCCATTCATGGCGTAAGGCCTGCAGTAGACAAGCTCTTTATTTCCGCTGCAGAAAGATATGAGAAAAACCTGCTATGCTGTGTCTTTACCGGAATGGGAAAAGACGGGGCTGCCGGGGTAAAAGAGATAAAGGCAAGAGGAGGCATAGTGCTTGCTCAGGATGAAGCCACTTCCATAGTCTATGGTATGCCCAAAGCAGCTTTCGACACCGGGTGCGTGGACATGGTGCTGCCTGACTACAAGATAGCTGAAGAAATCGTAAGGCTGACACTTCAGCATTAGAAATTATAACTTCTAAAAGGCTTTCGAGAAATTCCTGACTCATCGTTCGAACTTCCAACATCGAGAAGGGTCATCGCCGCCGCTTAGTTTAATCGTATTCTTTATCATTAATCGAACCTCGAAATTCGAACTTCGAAAAGGGGGGGAATGTAGTGGATAGTATAACAGATGTAAAAGGCATAAAGGTAGGCCATGCTCAGGATCTGGTCGCGGCTACCGGCTGCACTGTAGTCATCTGTGAGAAAGGCGCAGTGGCCGGCGCAGATGTTCGGGGAGGAGCACCTGGCACCCGGGAAACGGACCTATTGAAGCCCCAAAATCTAGTGGAAAAGATACACGCCATATATTTGAGCGGTGGCAGCGCTTTTGGTCTGGACGGAGCATCGGGAGTCATGCATTATCTTGAAGAGCGCGGCATCGGTTTTGATACGGGAGTTGCAAAAGTCCCTATCGTGTCTGGAGCGGTCATCTTTGACCTCAACATAGGGAATCCGAAAAAACGGCCGGACCTTGATATGGGGTATGAAGCATGCCTGAATGCTACCGATAAAAACGATGCCATGGGCAATGTGGGGGCCGGTGCAGGGGCTACCGTGGGAAAATTTCTAGGGGATAAATTTTCCATGAAGGGCGGTTTAGGCACCGCATCTATCAAAGCGGGCGAATTGATAGTGGGTGCCATAGTTGTAGTAAATTGTCTCGGGGATGTGGTGGACCCTGATACCGGACGGATTATAGCCGGAGCCCTCAGCAAGGATAAAACCTGTTTTGCCGATACTATGAAGTTGATAAAAAATGGGGCCGCCGGTGGAGGAGGCCTTGGGAGAAATACCACCATCGGTGTTGTGGCCACCAATGCCGGGCTTTCCAAAGCCGGGGCCAACAAGGTGGCATCCATGGCCCACAACGGCCTTGCCAGGACCATAAGGCCGGTGCATACCATGTACGACGGCGACACCATCTTCTGCATGGCTACGGGAGAAGTGGACGGCGATATTTCCATAGTAGGAAGCCTGGCAGCCGAGGTAGCGGCAATAGCCGTGGTCAGGGCAGTAAAAAGTGCCGAGTCTTTAGCCGGCATACCGGCCTATCGTGACCTTTTCGATAACCCGAATTATTTTCTGCGCTAATTTTCGATACATTGACAACACTTCCCGAGTGCGATAATATCTCACATTTGACAGTTGAAGAAAAGAAGAAGCTTGGGAACCCTTGAAGATAGAGAGACCCAAGCTTTTGTTTTCTCATTAAAAAGTGAGTAATGTATTTATGATTTCGTACATTTTAAAATTTTTTTCATCTGGCTTTTACTGACAATCTGATAATCCGTACGGAAACCAAATGCTTCGTGTATATCATCTGTAAAGTCTGTTCTTGTGTAAGCAGGTATGTAACCCTCACCTTTTACTTCCAAGAAATTCATATCTCTTAATCCATTAATGATTTCATAACATGTATATTTTCCGTTCAGCTTCTTTTCAAGGAGTCTATAGATGACTAAGGAAATGAAGCAGGTCGTAAAATGAGCCATTATTCTATCATCCCGGCTTAAGTATACCGGTCTAGCTTTAAATTCGCTTTTCATAATCCGGAAGCACTCTTCGATTTCCCATCGCCTTCTATTCACATTGATGATTGAAGAAGCATCATCTTCAAGATTTGTACACACAGCATAGAAACCGTCAAATAGCGCTTCTTTAGAAATGAGTTCGGTGTTGATGCGGTATATTTCATGTTCGGCAACCTCTCCTTCAGCAGTGCAGTGGCTTTTTTCTATGAATCTTTTGTAATCATTGGGGTTGCATCTTTCTATTTTTCCAGGGTTGGAATCAATTGCTTTTTGTGCCCGTTCTATCTGGGAGTTTCGGATATTTCTCTGATAATCACGATATTTAATAGAGTAGGTAACAATGAGTTTCTGTTCTAACCCGTTTTCCTTTATCCAGCGTTCTTTATAGAACACCTTGTTCCTATCTTTGTTTTCGTCTAGTTCAGCAATGTTGTAGGTTCTACCGTTATCAGCCAGAGACCAGCCCTTTGGGTCAAGGGCCCATTCCCTCAGGTGTGCTTTCAGCTTTTTGATGGACTGTGTTGTAATAAATGCCCGTTCGCCTTTATTATTGAATTTCCTGTTGCTATCGGATGCCAGTCCTGCATCAGTACATACAATAAACCTGGAAAGATTAAAGTCGGATAGAATTTTTTCCTCCAGAGGCTTTAAAGTCAACTGCTCATTGATATTCCCTTTGTTAATGACAAAAGCAAGGGGGACACCATCTCCGTCCATAAACAACCCCATCTGTACGATAGGATTTGGTCTATGTTCTTTTGAAACACCATATTGTTTCAATCCCTCTTCCTGCTCGATTTCAAAGAAGTAATTCGTGCAGTCGTAATACAGCACACCTGTATTCCTCTTGGAAATTCTCAGACTGTTTTTGTACAGGTAAGACTGTATCAAATCAGCCTCCTTGGCAATGACCTCAAGGGCCCTGTATATATGCTGGAGTTCAAAATCAGGTTGCTCGATAAATTTTGTGGAAAGTTGAAAGGTTGCAAGTTTTGAAGAGGGATAGATGATTCTTGCATAAAGAAGTCTTGAAAGTACCGAGTCCAGGTTGAACGTGAATTTGTATTTCAAAGATATTTCTTTGCAAAGCTTATTGAGTTTAAGTTCATGGTATATCTTTTGAAGAAAAAGATAACCGCCGTTGAAAGAGTGCTGCTCACCCTTTGCAATTACCTTGGATGGGGAGTACTTGACGATGATCTCCCGGTTTTCCTCCTTTTCTTTTTGGTTAAGCTCTTCTATATATTTTTTCGCCCATTCAATGGGATCCTGTCCACCAAGTTTCTCTTTAAGTTCAGCATAAGTACCGAGCTTTTCAACCACCTTTGTAGAACGTCTTCCGTTTTCGTATATAGATTTTGTTATGTACAGGGATGCGGCATTCTTTGATCTTGATACGCATAATCTCATAGTGAAATACCTCCCATCCCTTTTATTGTAACACATTACGCAAAATTACGCAATATTTCCATGGCTAAATTTGACTTTTTTTAATAAAAAAAGCCCTGTTTTCAAGGCTTTTAACGATTTCGATACTTATTCAACTGTCAAAGACCCGCGGCCTATCGTGACCTTTTCGATAACCCGAATTATTTTCTGTGCTAATTTTTGATACATTGACAACACTTCCCGAGTGCGATAATATTAAGAAAAAAGTAAAATAAAATGGGATGAAAATGCCATGGATATATATTTAGAAGAAAAACGATATAAAGTTCTACTTGAAAGTGAGCTTGATAGAATTACCGAAGAATTGAAAAAAATGGGCGCCGAAAAGATAATTCTATTTGGTTCTTATGCCAGAAATCGGGCAGATCTTTTTACAGATCTGGATATTATTGTTATATTGGAATGCGATTTGCCTTTTATTGAGCGCACAGGTTACATATATCAAAGGATCGTTCCTAAAGTGGCGGCAGATATATTTGTATATACACCACGGGAATGGGAGACCGTAAAAGGGAAAGCTTTCTTTAAAAAGGCTGTCTGTGAAGGGAGAGTTATTTTTGAGAAAGTCCGGAATTGAAGAAGGCAAAAGATGGCTGGAACAGGCAAAAGAAGATTTAAAATGGGCCAAAATGCTGTCAGAAGAGGGTGGATATCACATTGCATGTTTCTTATCCCAGCAAGTGGCGGAAAAGGCCATTAAAGCTTTTTTATACTCAAAAGGAGAAACAATAGTCATAGGACATTCGGTAAACTCATTGTCTCAAAAGGCCGGTGAATATGACAAAAGTATGAGTAAGAAAAGCAAAATATGGTCCATATTAGACGGCTATTATATTCCTACCAGATATCCAAATGGTCTTCCAGACAGCATCCCTGCGAAAATATATAATAAAGAAACTGCGGTAAAAGCTGTAGAATTAGCGGAAGATGCCGTAAACACCGTATGTGAATTGATTAAAACTGCTGATGATAATGAAGAGGAGAAACCGGAAGAATAAACGTTTGTATTGCAGCGCAATTGAGTTTTCGGCACATTGACAATGCATACAAAATACGATAATATAATGATTTAGAATATGTTTATGTGGTATATAGCAATATATGGTCAAATCGATGATGGGGACAGTAGGCGCTGGAAAGCCTCAAAGCGAGCCGGGGAGGGTGAAAGCCCGGCAGGATACCGGAGGCCGAAGATCACCCCGAAGTGCGGCATCAAAACGCAAGGAGTAGATGCCGCCGGCAAAGGCCGTTATAGATTTAAGAGGATATAAGGCCGGTAAAAGCGATGGCATGGTTTTAAAAATCTAGCTTAAGCGGAAAAATATTTGAGTCAAGAGAACCGTCCCCTGACTCATCCCCTGACTCATCGTGCTTTATATCTATCAGGGTGGTAACGCGGGAGTAAATCTCGTCCCTTCGGGGGCGGGATTTTTTATTTATTTATATATCATAATTAAGAGCCCAAAGACTTTGTAATGTGGATAGGGCACGATGCCGCATCAAGATTTAAGGTGATTTTATAGTCTTATACTCAAATTAGGAGGTTTTGTATGTTCAAGAAAGTAGAACCCACGATGAACTTTGCTCCCATAGAGGAGAAGATACTGGATTTCTGGAAGCAGAATGACATTTTCAAAAAGAGCATCGAGAACAGGAAGGATGCTCCGGACTATGTGTTTTACGAAGGGCCTCCCACGGCCAACGGCATGCCCCATGCGGGCCATGTGCTGACCCGGGTGGTCAAGGACCTCATCCCCCGCTACAGGACCATGCTGGGCTATAGGGTCGATAGGAAGGCAGGATGGGATACACACGGCCTTCCCGTAGAACTCGAGGTAGAAAAACAGCTGGGCATCAGCGGGAAGCCGGAAATTGAGAAATATGGTGTTGAAGATTTTATCAAGAAGTGCAAGGCCAGCGTTTTCACCTATGAGCAGGAATGGCGCAAAATGACGGAAAGGGTTGGTTTCTGGATAGATATGGACCATCCCTATGTCACATACCACAATACCTATATAGAATCTGTATGGTGGGCGTTAAAGAAGATATGGGAAAAAGGGCTTTTGTATAGGGGCCACAAGGTGGTCCCCTACTGCCCCCGCTGCGGCACATCCCTTTCCAGCCACGAAGTGGCTCAGGGGTACGAGGAGGTGGAAGATCCTTCCGTATTTGTGAAATTTCCGGTGGCGGGAGAGCATGACACCTATTTCCTGGTATGGACCACCACTCCGTGGACCCTTCCGTCCAACGTGGCACTGGCAGTCAAAGATGACTATACCTATGTAAAGGTGGAACACAACGGAGAAAAGCTGATTCTTGCCGAGAGAAGGCTTCAGGTGCTGGATGGGGAATATACAGTGCTGGAAAAATTCCCCGGGGAGAAACTGGCATCCATGAAATATAATCCCGTATTTCCCTTCTTCGAGAAGGAAAAGGAAAGGGCCTACTATGTGGTGACCGCCGATTTTGTAACCCTGGAGGATGGCTCCGGAATAGTTCATATCGCTCCCGCCTTCGGTGAGGACGACTCCAGGGTAGGCCAGAAATACGGCCTGCCGGTGCTGCAACCCGTGGATGCCCAGGGAAAATTTACCGGTGAGGTAACTCCGTGGGCGGGCATGTTTGTAAAGGATGCAGACAAGGGCATAATTAAAGACTTAAAGCAGAGAAATCTTCTGTATAAATCCCAGAAGTACCTGCATAGCTACCCCTTCTGCTGGCGCTGCGACACTCCGCTTCTTTACTACGGGCGCAGCAGCTGGTTCATAAAGACTACGGCTGTCAGGGATAGGCTGCTGGAGGTAAACAAAAAGATAGGATGGCATCCCGAACACATCAGGGATGGACGCTTTGGCAATTTCCTGGAAAATGTCATAGACTGGTGCTTGAGCCGTGAACGCTACTGGGGGACACCCCTTAACATATGGATATGCAAAGAATGCGGTCATCAGCATGCGGTGGGCAGCATAAAGGAATTAAAAGAAATGAGCAAAAACTCCATAGGGGATATCGAACTGCACAAACCCTATGTGGATGAAGTGGTGCTGAAATGCCCCGATTGCGGTGGAGATATGAAGAGGGTGCAGGAGGTCATCGACTGCTGGTTTGATTCCGGTTCCATGCCTTTTGCACAAAATCATTACCCCTTTGAAAATGAGGATTACTTCAAAAGCCACTTCCCGGCGGACTTCATCGCCGAGGCCATCGACCAGACCAGGGGATGGTTCTACAGCCTTCTGGTGATTTCCACGCTGCTCTTTGATGAATCCCCGTACAAAAATGTACTGGTCATGGGCCACGTGCTGGATGAATTCGGCCAGAAGATGAGCAAACACAAAGGTAATGTGCTGGACCCCTGGAAGGTCTTGAACGAGCAGGGGGCCGACGCCATGCGGTGGTATCTGTATGTGGCCAGCCCGCCGTGGAGCCCCAGCAGGTTCTACCAAGATGCGGTGAGTGAAGCCCAGAGGAAATTCCTGGGGACTCTGTGGAATGTGTACTCCTTCTTCGTGCTGTATGCCAATATCGACGGTTTCGACCCGAAAAAATACACTCTCGCCCCTGAACAAAGAAGTGAAATGGACCGCTGGCTATTGTCCAGAGTAAACAGTGTGAATAAAAAAGTCCGCGAAGAAATGAATGACCTGAATATTACCGGTGCCGCCAGGACCCTGGAAGACTTTGTGGATGACCTTAGCAACTGGTACGTGCGCCGCTGCAGGGAGCGCTACTGGAAATCCGAGATGGACAATGACAAGATAGCGGCATATCTCACGCTGTATGAAGCGCTGGTGGATTTTATAAAGTTATCGGCGCCCTTTGTGCCCTTTATCACCGAGGAGCTTTATCAAAATCTGGTAAAGGTGCCGTATCCTGACGCCCCGGAAAGCGTGCACCTCTGCGACTATCCGGTGGTCAGGGAGAAGCTCATCGATAAAACTCTGGAACACAAGATGGAACTGGCCAGAAAGATAGTGGAACTGGGCCGGGCCGCCAGAAACAAGGGCAAGATAAAGAACAGACAGCCCCTTCAAAAGATGATGGTCCAGCTTCGAAATCCCGAGGATGAGGCACTACTTTCGGACCTTTCGGACGTCATAAAGGAAGAGTTAAATATAAAGGAAATCGAATACATCCACGTGGCGGAAGAATATTTTACCTATACGGTGAAGCCCAGGTTTGACCTCCTGGGGCCCAAATACGGCAAGCTCATGTCAGCCATTGCTAAAGAGATAGCAAAGGCTAATGCTATTGACCTTATCAATAGGGCCCGGGAAGAAGGCCAGGTAGTAATTGATGTAAACGGCGAGAAAATCACTATAGCCCAGAATGAACTTGATGTCCGAGCCCAGGATAAGGAAGGTTTCTGCGCCGAAGGTGAAGGCGGATACTATGTGGTGCTGGATACTACCATTACCCATGATCTTATGCTGGAGGGCATAGCCCGGGAGATGACCAGCAAAATACAGAACATGAGGAAGGAAGCCGGCTTTGAGGTAGAAGATAAGATTCATCTTTACTATACCGGTGATGAGATTATTGATGAGGTCATGGGAAAATTCGGCAGAGAGATTCAAACCGATACACTGGCTCTGTCGGCTCAAAAAACCATGCCGCCGGAGGACAGCTTCTCTCAGGAATGGAACCTAAACGACCATAGGGTAATCATCGGAGTGAAAAAAATATAATAGGGGTGATACCATGAACGAGGTTGTAAAGGTTTTAAAGGAGCGCCGGAGCATCCGGGATTACCTTTCAAAGCCAATACCCAGGGAAATCCTGGAGGATATCATCGACTGCGGGAGACTGGCCCCCAGCGCCAACAACGTCCAGCCGTGGCTGTTTGTGGTGGTGACCGAAGAGGGAAGAAAAAGGGAACTGGCCGGCCTGGCGACCTACGGTAAATTTATAGCGAGCGCCGCCGCCTGCGTGGCGGTGTTCTGCGAAAAGGACAATCCTCATCTGGTGGAAGATGGCTCCGCCGCCACCGAGAACATCATCATCGCCGCCAAATCTTACGGCATCGATTCCTGCTGGGTGGCGGGATACAGGAGACAGTACAGTGACGCTGTAAGAAAAGCGCTAAATGTTCCGGAAAAATATGAGCTTGTTTCTCTTGTGGCACTGGGATACTCTGACAAGAACGCCGAAAGACCGAAAAAGCAGTTGAACCAGGTTCTCCACTGGGAGAAATATTAAATCAAAATGAAAGACGAGCCCATAAAGCTCGTCTTTTTCAAAAAAGTGGAGGAGGAAAGCCTGAACTCACGACGTATCTATGGAAAGCACTATAAATGACATATACCCTTTTAATCTGGAGATAATGCTCGATGGCGGCCAGTCTTTTTTGTAGAACAGGCAAGAAGACGGTTCATATATAGGTATATGAGTCAGGGGACGGTTCTCGGACTCAGGAGAAATAGTAAAAAATTATGGAGAGGAGAAAAGCCTTAGTTTGCGGCGGTAGTTATGGCATTCATTATAGATAACATACATCCTTTTAATTTGGAGATTGTGGCTGATGGAGGTCAGGCTTTCCGGTGGGACCGGCAGCAGGATGACTCATATATTGGAGTGGTGGGCCGCCACGTTATGAGGGTGTATCAACAAGATGATTTTATCAAAGTCATTGCCGGTTCCTCTCTCAATGACAAAAATATCAGTACCCTTATATGGGATTATTTCGACCTGGAGAGGGATTATGCTTCAATAGAAAACCGCTTATGCCGGTTTGAGGAACTAAAACCGGCGGTCAAATATTGCAGCGGCAACCGCATCCTTCATCAGGACCCCTGGGAGACCACCGTGTCTTTTATTATTTCAGCCAACAACAGCATACACAATATTAAAAAGACCATCGCAAGAATCTGCGAGTTTTACGGCGAGCCCCTGGAATATCAAGGGAAGACCTATTACACTTTCCCATCTCCCGAGGTTCTGGCCAGGGTGCCGGAAGAGGAATTAAGGAAGACTCGGTGCGGTTTCAGGGCAAAATACATCGCAAAAACCGCCAGAATGGTAGCGGGGGGAGAAATAGATTTGTACGGCCTGCATAAACTTCCTACACAGGAAGCCCGGGAGCAGCTCATGAGGTTTCCGGGAGTGGGCAGGAAGGTAGCTGACTGCATCCTGCTCTTTTCCATGAGGAAATTCGATGCCTTTCCCGTAGATGTGTGGATAAAAAGAGTGCTGGAGCACCTTTATTTCGATGGGCGGGAAATGCCCGTCAACAAACTCCGAGAATTGGCAGAAAAAAGGTTCGGCGACCTGGCGGGATTTGCCCAGCAGTATCTCTTTCACTACACCAGGACCTTCTGGGGAAATAAAAAAATTTTTAATATAGTATAGCATAAATGAAATTAATGTGCTATAATAATAGTGTCAAAAAAATATCGGAGGGGATAAGTGTGAGTCCGGAACAAACTATTATTATAGCAAAAAGCTGTGAAGATTATGAAAAAAGCGGCAGCATTAAATATCCCGCTAGATACCTGGTGCAATTTGAATCCTGCAAGAATTGTGCCCACTGGAACCTCGGAGGATGCCAGAAAGCCCAGGACATCTTAAAGACTATCGATTAGATATATGGGGTCAGGCTTGAATTATTCACTTATTGTCCCAATATTGATATTGTATAGCAATATAGTATGTATAGATATAGCACATTAATTTTGATGTTTAGGCACGCCGTATATTTTGCGGCGTGTTTTTATAAAGGAAACAATATTGATTTTTTTGTATTATAGATTATAATATAGTTAGATATTTTTCTAAATATCTAAATTAGGAGGGTAGCTATAAATGAACGAAAAAGTAAGATTCCGCTTACCAATAAAATGGTGGATGATTATTTTAATTTTTACGCTGTATGTAGTCGGTTTTATACTTTATCATAAGCTGCCGGATATGGTGCCAAATCACTGGAACATGGCGGGAGAAGTGGATGGGTATATGGCAAAGGAAAGCTTCATCATATTTTTCCCGTCACTTATCCTGGGACTTTATCTTTTGATGTCCTTAGCACCTATGATAGACCCAAGGTCGGACAATTACAAAAAATTCAAGGGAGTATTTGAAGGATTTAGGGTTTTAATAGTATTGGTTATGATAGTGTTATATTTGACATCAATTTTATTTGCCTTGGGGATACCGGTGCCTATAGGGAAAGTTGTCATGTTATCTGTGGGAATTTTATGGGTATTTATAGGCAATTATTTCGGCAAAGTGAGGTTTAATTATACTTTCGGTATAAGGACACCCTGGACTCTGGCGAGTGAAGAAGTCTGGAATAAGACACATCGGGTTTCGGGGCCGCTGTGGGTAGCGGCAGGCATCATTATGATGCTTAGCATATTTATACCGGATAAGCCGGCATTTATTATAGATATGACAGCCATAGCTATCACCGGAATATATGGATTTATTTATTCCTATTGGCTTTATAATAAGCTTAAATGAAATAAAATAAAAATTGTTGATACTGCACTAGTCGCTCACAAGAGAAACCGTGCACCAAACAATATAGATACAGACCGGATACAAAAATTATTAGATTTGAGAAGGTGCTAGAGTATGAGCTTGAATGTTATATTTAAAGCCCTTTCGGATCCCATCCGCAGAAAAATCCTGATGATGCTGAAGGAGCATGATATGACTGCCGGGGAGATAGCCGAGAAGTTTGACATAACAAAGCCCAGCATATCCCACCACTTGAACATATTAAAACAGGCGGGGATGGTGCTGGACGAACGAAAGGGACAGAATATATATTATTCCATAAACACTTCGGTCTTTGAGGATGTGGTGAGCTTCGGGCTGGAATTACTGGGGAAACAAAAGAAACTTTGATTTCGATCTGCCTTCCGGCTTCTGGCCTCGAACCTATGAAATGACAGGTGCAGGCGCACAACACTTTTAAATGCAATGTGCTATTAAATCGCTATGCAGTTTTCCGGCGAAAAGGGATGAAAGAGGCCTTCGAGCAAATCCCCTTCTTCGGAAACTATGACAGTGGCACTGTGAAGGAATCTGTCCTTTAAAAGATACCGTAGATCATAGAATTGAACGTAAAAATATTCCCCCTTTCGTATGAGGTCGATATAGTAGAAGGGCGTAAAACTCTTAAAGATCTCCCCCGGCTTTGAGTTTAAAGCCAGCTGGACCATGGGGTGATCCTTGCATTTCAATAGTTCTTTGAGCACGGGCTTAAACAATTTTTTCGGAAATGAATTGATACTTCCCACCAGAAGGGATTTTTTCGTCTCCACGATAAATATCCAGGAAAAAATACCGAACATGGACGGCATGACCAGAACCCTGTGCAGGGCTTTTTTTCTATATTTTAGTTTTAGGTACCTTGCAATCCTACAGCGGATATAAAACCTGAATATAAGGTATAACATGGCCAACAAAAATAATGAATGTTTTGAAAAGGCGTCACCGGGTAAAAAGGTTATTAAGAAAAAAGGAAAAATAAAAAAAGGGTCAAAGATATTCAAAAGAGGTATGCTGAAAGACCTGCATGAAAAAGGCCAAAGGAGTTTTATCCCGTGAGAATTAAGGATATCCAAAATTGAATGGGAGAGGGCTCCGAGGAGTGTCCAGAAAAAAATCTGAAAAAATCCTTCCGATGGGAGCCCCGGTATAAGGGTCAAGAGGGACGCTGTAAAGGCTGATATGGCCGTTATTCCCAATACCGAATGGGATTGAGCCCTGTGATTCTTTAAATAGGTCAGAGGACCCCACATTCTGAGGACGATATCGAAGTCCGGGGCCAGTGAACCGACGATGTTGCCTATTAAACTGGGGCTGAAGGGTGCCGGCGCTGAATTTGCCAGGCTAAAAATACCAAAACTTACGGCAGCATGGGTTACTGGGTCCACGGAAATCCTCTCCCTCTTTTTGGGATAAAAAACATCCCGTTTATAGTATATCATTAAACATCAATAATTTCACCGAATAATAATAGGTATTGCAGGTAGAAATTTCTTGCCTAAAACAAAAATACGTAATATAATATTAGTGAAAAGAATAACTTGTGAATGAAGGATATGGAAGAGACCCTTAAAAAGGGCGCCGAAGGGGTAAGTGGCAAAGCCATGAAACTCTCAGGCAAAAGGACCGTATCCAGACATATCTCTGGAGAGCCGAAAGGCACCGAAGGAGCAAATTTCCGGCCCTGGCCGGGAAGGAATCTCTCAGGTGAGAAACAGAGAAATAAAGGCTTAAAACCTTTATTTCTCTTTTTGTTTGTCCAAATTTTAGCCGACGGATATTTGTATTTATTATAAGCAGAATATACGGTAGGGGTAACGTTAGAAAACAAACCATACAAAATGTAACAACTGATTTTTCCGGTACTACATAAATCCATTTTTGTAAAAATGCAATTTAAATTTAAGGAGGTCATTGTCATGATTGAACTCACTGCCGAAAATTTTGAGGAGGAGGTGATGAAATCCAAAATGCCTGTTTTGGTGGACTTCTGGGGTCCCCGGTGTGAGCCATGCAAGGCTTTGATGCCTCATGTGGAAAAGTTGGAAGAAAAATATGGGGACAGGGTCAAGTTCTGCAAACTGGATACTTCCAAAAACATGAGGCTGGCCATTTCCCAGAAGGTCATGGGTTTGCCCACCCTCATTGTTTACAAAAACGGGCAGAAAGCCGATGAAGTCACCAAAAATGTAACTATTGAAATGGTCGAGGAGATGATCAAAAAAAATATATGATTGTTTTCATACCGGGGGAGAAAAAGTATAATTTCATTTCAAGGAGGGAAAGAATTTGAAGCTGGAACTCGGGAATTTTCATGTAAAAGACCTGGTCTTTGGGGAAAAGACCGGATTTAAAGACGGCATTGTGACCGTTAATAAAATAGAGCTTTCCAGTATGCTGCTGGAAGACGGCAGGCTTAAAGCCGTGGACCTGGATATTGCAAAACCCGGGGAAGAAGTAAGGATTATACCGGTAAAAGATGTCATAGAACCAAGAGTTAAAGTGTCAGGCGGCACTGTATTTCCGGGGTTTCTGGGCAAACCCATCACCGTAGGTTCCGGTAGGACTCATGTCTTAAAAGGTATGGCAGTGGTGACCTGCGGCCGTATAGTGGGCTTCCAGGAAGGCATTATCGACATGGCAGGCCCCGGAGCCGAGTATACCCCCTTCTCAAAATTGTTCAACCTGGTGGTGATAGCCCATCCCAGGGACGGTCTGGATTCCCATGAGCACGAAGAGGCCGTAAGGATTGCCGGATTAAAGGCTGCTGCCTATGTGGCGGAGGCTGTAAAAAGCCTTGAGCCAGAGGAGACCAGGGCCTATGAGACTAAATCCATCGCCGGTGCCCTTTCCGAATACCCGGGGCTGCCCAAAGTGGCCTATGTTTATCAGCTACAGAGCCAGGGCCTCCTGCATGATACTTATGTCTACGGTGTCGACGCCAAGAGAATCATCCCTACGCTTATATCTCCCACAGAAGTCATGGACGGGGCCATCGTCAGCGGCAACTGCGTTTCGGCCTGCGATAAAAACACCACCTATGTGCACCAGAACAACCCGGTCATAGAGGAACTCTATGCAAGGCACGGCAAGGATATCAATTTTGTAGGCGTCATCATCACCAATGAAAATGTAACCCTGGCCGACAAGGAGCGGTCCTCGGATTATACGGCAAAACTGGCTGAATACCTGGGCCTTGATGGGGTAATCATAACTGAAGAGGGATTTGGCAACCCGGATACGGACCTCATCATGAACTGCAAAAAAATAGAGGGAAAAGGAATCAAGACAGTGCTCATTACGGATGAATATGCCGGAAGGGACGGCGCTTCCCAGTCCCTGGCCGATGCCGATGTAAAAGCCGATGCGGTGGTGACCGCCGGTAATGCCAATGAGGAAATAGTGCTGCCCCCTATGAAAAAAATCATAGGCCTCTCAGATACCGCCACCATCATCGCCGGAGGCTCCCAGAAATCCCTGCGGGATGACGGCAGCATTGAAATTGAACTTCAGGCCATAACAGGGGCCACATCGGAAGTAGGCTTTACCCGCATGAGCGCGACGACATATTAGAAGTTCGAGGTTCGAAGTTCGAATCTAAGATATCGAACATCTTAAAGACTTTTCATGATATTCAAGGTACGAGAAAGGATATCCGTTTTGAAAAATCACAGTGAAATTGAAAACGGAAGATAATAGCATATGGTGAACAAAATATGAGATCATAAAAGATACTAAAAATAAATATAAGGGAGGAATTTTGATGTTTGAAGAAAAGAAAATCATCATCGTTGGAGACAGGGACGGTGTCCCGGGACCGGCCATAGAAGCCTGTATGAAGACCACTAAAGGAGAAGTGGTGTTTTCCACCACCGAGTGCTTCGTCTGAACGGCCGCCGGTGCGATGGATCTGGAGATCCAACAGAGAATTAAGGATATGGCGGAAAAATATGGAGCCGAAAACGTTGTAGTTATACTGGGTGGAGCAGAACCTGAAGCAGCAGGAATTGCTGCCGAGACGGTGACTAATGGTGACCCCACCTTTGCGGGCCCGCTGGCGGGCGTTTCCCTGGGCCTGGCGGTGTACCACATCGTAGAGCCCGAGGTAAAAGCCGCTGTGGATGCCGGGGTTTATGACGAACAGGTGGGTATGATGGAAATGGTGCTGGATGTGGACGCCATTTCTAAAGAAGTGAGCAAGTACAGGGAGCAGTATTCGAAATATAAAGCATAATGAAATCATGAAAGGAGGATTCGTTATGGGGAAATATAGAGTTGTCCATTATATAAACCAGTTTTTTGGACAGATAGGCGGAGAGGAAAAAGCCGATACTCCCCCCCAGGATAAAGAAGGAATAGTAGGGCCCGGCATGGCCTTCAAGATGGCATTTGGTGAAGAGGCAGAAATTGTGGGTACCGTCATCTGCGGCGATTCATACTATAATGAGCATCAGGATGAGGCCAGGGCTGATGTGCTTTCCAGGATTAAAAAATATAATCCGGAGCTGGTCATAGCAGGGCCTGCCTTCAATGCGGGCCGTTATGGCATGGCCTGCGGCAGTGTTTGCAAGACCGTAATAGATGAACTTTCCATACCCGCCGTAACCGGAATGTTTCCCGAAAACCCCGGGGTGGAGGTTTTCAAGAAAGATGTCTATATCGTGGAAACCGCCAATTCTGCGGCGGGCATGAGGGATGCAGTCTCGAAGATGGCTGGGCTGGCATTGAAACTGGCCCGAGGGGAAAAAATAGGTCTGCCGGCCGCGGAAGGCTATATTCCCCGGGGAGTCCGCAAGAACATCTTTGTGGGAGAAAACGGCGCCCGTCGTGCGGTGGATATGCTTGTAAAGAAATTGAAAGGTGAACCCTTTACTACCGAATACCCAATGCCGAATTTTGACAGGGTAACAGCCGCACCCGCGGTAAAAGACCTTTCCAGAGCCACCATTGCTCTGGTGACGTCGGGAGGGATAGTCCCCAAGGGCAATCCGGACCGCATCGAGGCCTCAAGCGCTTCCAGGTTTGGTAAATATGACCTGGAAGGAGTGGAATTCCTCACTTCAAAAGATTTCCAGACGGCCCATGGCGGCTACGACCCGACTTACGCCAACGAGAATCCCAACCGCGTGCTGCCGGTGGATGTTATGCGCGACCTGGAAAAGGAAGGAGTCGTAGGAAAGCTGCACAGGTACTATTACGCCACAGTGGGCAACGGCACCTCGGTAGCCAGTGCCAGAAGGTTTGCCCAGACTATAGCAAGAGAACTAATAGCCGACGGAGTCCAGGCGGTTATACTCACATCTACCTGAGGCACCTGCACTCGTTGCGGCGCAACGATGGTAAAGGAACTGGAAAGGGCAGGGCTTCCTACAGTGCATGTGTGCACCATAGTCCCTATATCCCTCACGGTAGGTGCCAACCGCATTGTGCCGGCGGTGGCAATACCACATCCTCTGGGGAATCCGGCCCTGAACCACGAACAGGAAAAAGAACTCCGCCGGAGCCTCATAATGAAAGCACTCCATGCACTTAAGACCGATGTGGATAAACAGACGGTGTTTGAAGAAGCTGTTCCAGAAAAGGAAGCTGTTACTCTAAAGTGAAATAAAGGTAACCGGCTAAAAGCCGGTTATCTATATTCGAACTTCAAACATTGAAAGGAGGTTTTTTGCTTGACCTTTCCCGTCATATCCGGTTCAAGTTACATCATGGTGCATACCCCAAACATCATGATGGCTGCCGGCACCACACAGCTCCTTGAAAAACAAAACGAGAAATCCGAATACTATCGCCGGGCTCCGGCACACATCAGAAGCTACGAAGACGCCGTAGCCTATGCCCCAAATCAGGCATACATAGGAAGACTGAAGCCCGATGATTTGAAAAATATAAAAAGACCCTGGTATGAAAATCCCCTGCCCGGTGCCGAGCGCTTCGGACCTTATGGGGAGATAATGCCCGAAGATGAATTTTACGGCCTTATGGCTATGGCGGACGCCTTTGACCTGGTGATGCTGGAAAAGGGCTTTGCCCTGGAAATAAAGCAGAAATTATCGGCACACCCTCTGATGACCGATCAGGATCTTGCCCGTATAAAAACCGGCACCGATATGGAAACCATAAGGCAACTTTTGGGACAGGGTGCCATAGAGCTTACATACCACGGCCATACGGTAGGCTGTATAAAAAAAGCTCATGATGTGGATGAAAACCTGTCTGCCCATACAATGCTCGAAAACATTGCCACAAAGGCTTCGGCTGTCCTAGCATTAAGGCACCTGATCAAAAATGCAGGCATATCTCCCTGGGGTATAGACTACATCATAGAATGTTCCGAAGAAGCCTGCGGAGACATGAATCAGAGGGGCGGAGGCAATTTTGCAAAGGCTGTTGGCGAAGTGGCCGGATGCGTAAATGCCACGGGGGCCGATATCAGGGGATTTTGCGCCGGGCCGTCCCACGCCCTGGTGAATGCCGCAGCTCTTGTATCTGCGGGCATCTTCAAAAATGTGGCGGTGGTGGCGGGGGGTGCAGTGGCCAAGCTTGGTATGAATGGCCGCGATCATGTAAACAAGGGCATGCCCCTGCTGGAAGACATGCTGGGAAGTTTTGGTATACTGGTAACGGCCAATGACGGTAAAAATCCCGTGATCAGAACGAATTCCATAGGGAGACATACCATCGGCTCCGGTGCTTCACCCCAGGCGGTCATCCAATCCATCGTCTACGACCCACTGGAAAGACTCGGCCTCAAGGCTACGGATGTGGATAAATTTGCCCCCGAGCTCCAGAACCCGGAAATTACAGAACCTGCCGGAGCCGGAGATGTGCCCAAAGCAAACTTCAAGATGATTGCGGCATTGGCGGTAAGAAGGGGCGAGATAGAAAAGGCAGCCATGGAAACATTTATAGAAGAACATGGTATGCCGGGCTTTGCACCCACTCAGGGCCATATCCCTTCCGGAGTACCTTTCATCGGTCACGCCAAAGAACTTATACTTTCCGGTAAAATGACAAGGACCATGATCATTGGCAAGGGCAGCCTCTTTTTGGGCCGTATGACCAACCTCTTTGACGGCATATCCTTTATAATTGAGAAAAACCCCGGAATTATTCCGGAAGAAAAACCCGCAGCAGAGAACGTAAAAGAACCGGCAAAGGCCACTGAATCAAAAGATATTTCCATATACCTGGCAGAAGCCTTCAGGGAATTTGCCGATTACCTCAGGGCAAGGGGGAAGGGCGATGGCACTTGATAGAGCGGAACTTTTCTACCACCTGGCTGACGCCCTGGAAGGCAAACGTAAGAAAATAAAGATTGGAATTACCGTTTCAGGTGGGGAACACCCTCCCGAAATGCTTCTTTTCGCGGCCCGGAAAGCACAGGACTTGCTGGACGGTGTGGAGGTTATCGCCCTGGGTCCCGCCGAAACCCTTGCAAAAGAAAGCCTGAAAGGCGTTCCGGCAGATTGCCTGGCGGATGCACATAGATTAATGGAAAAAATGCTGGATGATGGCGAGCTCGACGCCGCTGTGACCATGCACTATAACTTCCCCCTCGGAATTTCCACGGTGGGAAGGGTTGTCACCCCCGGAAAGGGCCGGCCTATGTATATAGCCACCACCACCGGCAGCGCCGCCGCCGGAAGGGTGGAGGCCATGGTAAAAAACGCCATATACGGTATAATTGCCGCCAGAGCCGCCGGCGATGAAAATCCCTCTCTGGGAATCCTGAACCTGGACGGCGCCCGGCAGGCGGAGCGCCTGTTGAAAGCCATAAAAGACAGAGGTTATGATATAAATTTTGCCGAGTCTCTAAGGGCCGACGGCGGCTGTATCATGAGGGGGAACGACCTTCTGGCCGGCTCCTGCGACATCATGGTCACCGACACCCTCACGGGCAACCTTCTCATGAAAATATTTTCCGCCTACACCACCGGCGGAGACTATGAGGCTTCGGGCTGGGGCTACGGTCCCGGCATTGGAGAAAATGCAAGCAGGATAATCCTGATTTTGTCCCGGGCTTCAGGAGCACCGGTCATGGAGGGGGCCATAAGATATGCAGTGGAAATGGTCCGGGGAAATCTCCTGGAAAAGACCAGAGAGGAATTTGTGAAGCTTAAGGCCCTGGGGTTTGACGAGATTTTAAAAGGTACCGCCGAAGGCGCCCCGGCCGGCCAGGATTCTTTGCCCGGAGCGGGGAAAACCAGTGCAATGCCGTGGAAAAGCGGATTGTCTGTTTCCCCTCCGCCAAAAAAAGCCGTCACCGAAGAGATAAGCGGCATAGATGTGCTTCAAATGGAAGAAGCGGCAAATACCCTATGGAAAAGCAACATATACGCCGAAACCGGCATGGGCTGCACAGGGCCGGTTATCCTGGTGGCCGGCGAGGATTTAAAACAGGCTGTGCATATACTAAAAGCAGAGGGGTATCTATAAAATTAAAGTTCCTGAAAGTTTTATGGCTGTTGACAAAGCTGGTCAACAGCTTTTTTGTTAAAACTTACAAAAAAGAAAGTATGTAAAAATCCGTCGGGAAAGCCAATCAGCAAAGCATGATGTAAAGTACTCCAGAATTTTATTTTAAAAAAACCCCAAAAATATAAAATTTATATCGAATATTATAATATAAAGTTATTGGAAAAATAAATTTCCTTTTTATTCCAATAATAATAAAAACGACATTGAAAAATCAAATTTTCGTAGGGGGTTTCAATATTGACTAAAGAACAGACATACCAGTATTTCCTTGAGTTAATTAATAAAATTCCCAACAGAGAAAAGTATAGTGATGATGATTTAATACAAAATAACCTGGCTTATTTTATTGACAGGTATTATAATTCGCCGAACTGGGCTTATATGCAGGAGGAAGTGGAAAATCTATTAAAAAAAGGGGATTTAGTGGGACTGAGTTTTTATATCTTTAAAGCAATACAAAAATATAGGCAGACCCTTTTAAAATAAATTTTATTAAAGAATAATTTTTCTTCCTCCCTGAAATAGATCATCCGGGTGATGACACTTTTTTAGTGTTTTCACCCGTTTTTTTTAATCCTTAAATGTTCAAGGCTGATGGCTGCAATGAATATAATTTTTCGGTAACCTCTTCATGTCCTCTGGAATAATATAAAGAAGGTTAAGTTTTAAAATCTTTATAAATGTTAAAGGAGTGATGGTGTTGAAGCGGTTGGCGTGGGTATTGGTGTTTGTGATGCTGTTTTCCATCCTGGCGGCGGGATGCGGTCAGCAGGCTGTTAAGCAAGAACCCAAACAGTCGGAAAAACAGCAGACTGTACAGGAGGCTTCAAAGCAAGAAGCCGCTGAACCACAACAAAAAACAGAACTTGCACCTCTGTCGCCGACGGTAAAAGTGACGGTGGGCATGAAGCAGGTGGTTTCAGATGCCGGGGTCCTCATCGGCATGGCCAGGGGGTATTACAAAGACATGGGCATAGAGATTGAACCGGTGCAATTCAATACCGGTCAGGACATGATAAACGCTCTGGGGGCCGGGCAGCTGGATGTGGGCTGCACCGTAACCGCAGCGGGGCTTTTCAATGCCATGCTGAGGGGTATCCCCATCAAGATTGTAGCTGATAAGGGCATAAATGTAGCAGGTAAGGGATATTACAGGCTGATGATCAGAAAGGATTTAGTAGATGAAATCAAGGACTTCAAAGATCTCAATGGAAGGAAACTGGCTGTGGTGGGCACCGCATCACTGGATGAGATCGCTCTGGACCGGGTACTCAACCAGGGAGGCTTGACTACAAAAGATGTGGATCTTCAGGTCATAAGGGCATTTCCGGATATAGTGGCGGCCATGAGCAACAAGAGCATCGACGGCGGCATGGTAATAGAACCCTTTGTGACGGCAGCTATTTCAAAAAATATTGCAGACCCCTGGAAAGACCCTGCGGAATATGACCCCGATGCGCAAACTGCTCTGCTGGTCTATGGGAAGAGCATGCTGGAGAGGCCCGAAGTGGCGAAACGATTCATGGTGGCATACGTAAAATCCCTCAGGGATTACAATGACGCCTTTTTCAAGAATAAAAACCGGGATGAGGTCATATCTATTCTTGCCCAATATTCGGTGGTAAAAGACAAGGAACTTTACAAGAAGATGTATCCTGTGGGACTGAATCCTGATGGATATGTGAGGATGAAGGGTATCCAGATGGACCTGGACTGGTATAAACAGAGGGACCTATTAAAGGGCGACCTGAAGGCCGAAGATGTGGTGGACAACAGCTTCTGTGATTTTGCGGTACAGGTCCTGGGCAAGTATGAAAAGTGAGCAAATTAATGGCCGAAAACCGTATATGGTTTTCGGCCATTAACTAGAGGGGAGTGACATCACGATGAGCATGATGGAAGAAAGAATCCGCAAGACCTTCGGGCGTATAATAATAAAAGAAGAAAAGGGAGAAATTAAAAGCAAAGCATGGGCAAGTAGAGGGTTTCTGTTAAAAGTCCTGGCCTTTTTGTCTCCTTCCCTGCTTCTCATTTTATGGGAGATTCTGGCGAGATTTAACATGATTGATGTCAGGCTGTTTTCCAGTCCTTCCAGGATATTTGCCACGCTGGTCCCCATGTTATACTCGGGAGAACTGCTCTACCACACTCTGGTCAGCACCCAGAGAATCGTTTTAGGATTTCTGGCAGGAGCGTTTCCCGGCGTGATACTGGGGCTTTCCATGGGGCTATTTCCCCCGGTGAGAGCAAGCCTGATGCCCATGGTGGCGGCAACCTTTCCCATCCCCAAACTGGCCATTATGCCACTTATTCTCATCATCTTTGGCCTGGGCGAGGCATCCAAAGTCTTCACCATTGCCATAGGCGTGTTTTACCTGGTATTGATAAATACCATGGCAGGGGTTTTGAATATAGATGATATATATCTGGATGTGGCTAAAAATTTTGGAGCCAGCCGCTTCCAGTTTTACACCACCGTGGCGCTGCCCGGAGCACTGCCCATGATATTTGCAGGTTTCAAGCTGGGGATGGGCACTGCGCTTCTGCTCATAGTTGCTGCGGAACTTTCGGCGGCAAAGGCCGGCGTGGGATGGATGGTGTGGAGGGCTTATGACATGTTCGACATTGAAAAGATGTTTGTGGCCCTGATAACCATGGCCTTTCTGGGATATGTGTTTTCTTACCTGCTTGACCTCATAGAAAGGATTGTGATACCGTGGAAGAGCGAAAAGAGTTGAAAGATATGTATCCCACCGAGGCCATACTAACTGAAAACCTGACAAAAATATTCAATTCTCGCAACGGCAGCGTTACTGCCCTGGCGGATATAAACCTATCCGTTAAAGATGGAGAATTTCTGTGCATTGTGGGACCCAGCGGTTGTGGGAAAACTACATTCCTAAGGATACTGGCGGGCCTTGAAAAACAGACTTCCGGCAGGGTTTACATGCGGTCCAAAAATCCCGAAAAGCCCCTCACATCCATGGTTTTTCAGGGGGATTCTGTATTTCCCTGGATGACCGTCACGGAAAACGTGGCTTACGGTCTCAGAATAAAAGGCGTGCCCGTTAAGGAACGAAGAGAAACAGCGGCCCGGTATCTGAAGATGATGGGGCTTTCCAAATTTGCCCATGCTTTTCCCTATCAGCTTTCGGGAGGCATGAAACAGAGGATAAATGTGGCCAGGGCTTTTGTGAGCGACCCCGAAATACTCCTCATGGATGAGCCCTTCGGGGCTCTGGATGAGCAAAACCGCTTGATACTGCAGCAGGAACTTTTAAAGATATGGGAAGGCAGCGGCAAAACTTCCCTTTTCATAACTCACAGCATAGACGAAGCCCTTATCCTGGGCGACCGGGTGATGGTAATGACGGCCCACCCAGGAAAAATAAAAGCCATAGTGGATGTGAATATTGAAAGGCCCCGGGATATTCTTTCATTGCGGTCATCACCTAGATTTGCGGCACTATACCGGGATATATGGCATCTTCTTCAGGAAGAGGTCATGAAGGCTAGCGCCCGAGAATTAGCGATATGATGGATATAGAATTAACAAAAGGAGAGATGATTTTGGAGATATTATCCAACATAGTGCTCGCTATAGCCGTAAGTGTTGATGGTTTTTCCATAGGTATAATCTATGGTATGAAAGGTATAAGGATACCCTGGTTTTCCCAGTTCATCATTGCTCTTGCCACATCGGTAGCCCTTTCAGTGGCCATGGTTTTCGGGAAAGCTATGGAAGCCTTCTTGAATCCCAGCGTTGCACGGTTTATAGGCGTTGCTATTTTGCTTGCCATCGGCATATGGTCCATGATGGAGGCGGTAAAAAGGAGCGGTTCATCCGGTCAAGACCGGATGAAGACCATTGCTGCTTTGAAAATCAAGCCTCTGGGACTGGTTGTTATGATCTTGAGAGAACCCGCCATAGCTGATAGAGACATATCCGGTGTGATAGACCCAAGAGAGGCATTTCTGCTGGGGACCGCTCTGGCCATGGATGCCTTTGGTGCCGGAATTGGAGCTGCCGCAGCAGGATTTAATGTGGTACTCACAATTACTCTTGTAACAATAATGAGTGTCTTGTTTTTGTCTGCCGGGCTTTACACCGGAGCAAAGAGGATACCCGGTATGGAAAACGGTTGGGCAAAGTTTTTGCCAGGGGGGCTGCTTTTTGCCCTGGCGGTAACAAAAGCATTACACAGATAGTGGTAGTCGGATGAGAAATCCGACTTTTTTTGATTTTAAAATTTGATATAATATATTGTGTCGACGATTAATGACATGGAGGTAGCAACTTGCATTTGAAAAGTTATTATAGGGATATACTCATTACAGCAGGCCTTACCTCCTTGATTGGAGAAGTGTATTTTTATCCCTTCGGCACGGAATTCCGCTTTACTGCCGGAGTTATTGCCATCTCATTTTTGATGCTCTATTTTTCACATATTCCCGAGCTTATGTTAATACCCATTTCTGGGGTAGCCGTATCTGCCTTTAGGATTTTTTTAAGTATTGTTGTACGCCATACGTCATTTGTTACGGCTTTGAATTTACATTATCCCGCTTTCTTTTTCTACCTGGCCTACGCCGTGTTTCTTAAGACGGGTAAAATAAAAAACCTATTGAATGCTCCGGTCAATTTCATTTCAGTAATGGCTCTGGCTGATGTGGGAGCCAACTTTGTAGAGCTCTTCATAAGGCATGAGATGAGCCTTGATTATTTTCAGGATATATTTACAATGGTCATTGGGGTGGGCTTGCTCAGGAGCATCATCACCTTTAGCCTGTACTGGCTAATTGAGCGGTACAGACTTTTGATAGTTAAAGAAGAACATCAAAAAAGATATGCTGAACTTCTCCAGCTTGTGGCGGAATTGAAGGCAGAACTATTTTACATCAAAAAATCTACCTGGGACCTGGAAGACGCCATGAAAGAAGGATATGAAATTTACCGTATTTTGAGCACCGGCAGCGAAAGCCGGAATTCGGAGAAAATAGGCAAAAGGGCGTTAAATCTTGCCAAAGATATTCATGAGATAAAAAAAGATTACCTGAGGATTATTTCGGGGTTGGGGGAGCTTTTGCCCGAGGAGAATCTGGAAGGCATGAGGCTTTCTGCCATTATCTCCATCATTAAAGCCAATACCGAGCGCTTATTGAAAATGTCGGGCAAAAATGTTAGAATCCATGTATTTATTGAAAGCGATCCGGTAGTCAAAAAGTATTTTTCTATATTTTCCATAATAAATAATCTTGTATCAAATGCTCTTGATGCTATTGAAAACAAAAATGGCTTTATACAGATAAAAACATGTATTGACAGCGACTGGGTACAAATCACCGTTGAGGACAATGGCAAGGGCATAAATCCCAAAGACCTGCCATATATTTTTGAACCGGGATTTTCCACGAAATTTTATGAAGATGGCTCCATTTCCACGGGGTTGGGCCTCACTCATGTAAAAAACCTGGTGGAAGATGCAGGGGGAAAAATATCGGTGGACTCCATCGAAGGAAAGGGTACCATATTTAAAGTCATGCTGCCGGCAACCGTAGTTTTTGACATAGGAGGTTAGAATACTGCATGTCTTTTAGACTGGTGATAGTTGATGATGACAGGGCTGTCAGGCGTATTCTTTCGGGGATTATAGAAAATAATGGGCTTGGAGAAGTGGTGGGAGAAGCGGAAGATGGGGAGGAAGCTGAGAAAAAAATAATTTCATTAAAACCCGACATTGTTCTCATGGACCTTCTTCTTCCCGGTAAAGATGGCATAGAGGTTATCCGCACTCTTCGGCAAAGGCAGGCAAAAATCCACTTTATAATGATTTCGCAGGTGGAAAACCAGGAAATGATTTCCCGTGCATACAAAAATGGTATAGAATTTTTTATTCACAAACCTATCAATGCCATAGAAACCGTGAATGTTATCTCGAAGGTAGAGGAAATAATCAATCTCAGGGCTACCTTTGATATGATCAAAACTACGGTAATCAACATGTCTGGTGAGGACAGACCAGAAAAACAGGCGTACAAAGGCATGTCCAAAATCAGCTATTTTCTGGCCGATATGGGCATACTGGGTGAAGCGGGAAGTGAAGATATTAGGGTCATTATTGAAAATTACGATAAAGTCAGGCAAAAAATGAACAACCTGCAGGATGTTTACCAGTTCTTAAAAGAATACTATGAGAACGAAGATAAAAGGAAGTCTACCGACATTAAAGCCATAGAGATGAGGATACGGAGGGCTATAGGCAAAGCCCTGCGGAATGTGGCTTCCCTGGGTATCGAAGATTATGACAATGACCAGTTTTTAAGGTTTTCGACTACCCTTTTTGAGTTCTCCGAGGTAAAAAAAGAAATGGATTTTTTAAGAGGCAAGGTTGCCTCGGGAGGAAAAATTAATATAAAGAAATTTTTAGAAGGCAGCGCCCTTTTATGTGAAATGAACAGCGGCAGATAGTGGATGGTCCACTACCTGCCGCTTTAATCAAATGCAAGAAAGTGGGAGCTATTTAGTTTTATTAACGGCGGGCTTTAAAGCTTTAACTTTTGATAATTTTTGCCTCTGGATTAAAAATCCTACAACCAGCAGCACCGCACCGATAAGGTCCGTCTTTATGCCGGGCGTTACCAGCAGTATACCGCCGATAAAAAATATAACCCGCTCTATCCATGATTCATCTGTAATCAGGAATCCAGCCACTGCCGAGCCAACGCCAATAATACCTATGACCGAAGTGATGGCGATCTCGACTATATCCAGCGCATGGACATTTATGAGCAGCAACGCAGGATTGTATACGAAAATATATGGCACAAGAAAGGCTGCCACGGCCAGCTTGGAAGCATTGATTCCCGTCCTGAGAGGGTTTGCCTTGGCAATACCCGCTCCAGCAAAAGCCGCCAGAGCTACCGGAGGCGTCACATCGGCGATGATGCCGAAATAAAAGGCGAACATATGGGCCGCCAGCACCGGAACTTTCATCATCAAGAGGGCAGGGGCTGCTATGGTGGAGGTGATAACATAGTTAGCCGTAGTTGGCACGCCCATCCCCAGGATGAGGGATGTAATCATGGTGAAAAATAGAGTCAGGAATAGGTTTCCATTTGCCATGCTCACCAGAGTGCTTCCCATTTTGAGTCCCAGACCGGTCTGGGTCACAACACCTATTATGATGCCCGCACAGGCGGTGGCCGCTATAACTCCCAATGCACCCCTTGCTCCCTGCTCAAGACCCTTCACTATATCTGTAAAACTTATTCTTGTGTTTTTTCTGAGCATGGAGCAGCCGATGGAAAGAACTATGGCATAAAGGGCTGCTTTCATGGGGGTATATCCGGTGACCAGCAGATACACTATGGCTATCAGAGGTATAAAAAGGTGACCCCTTTCCATAAGGATTTTCTTTATTTTTGGCAGTTCTTCCCGATTTAAGCCCCGAAGCCCCAGCCGCTTGGCTTCCAGATGCACTCCTGTCCAGACTCCGAAATAGTATAGAAGGGCTGGAATAACAGCTGCGCCTATGATTCTGACATAGGGTATCTGGGTAAATTCAGCCATCAGGAATGCTGCTGCACCCATGATAGGCGGCATAAGCTGCCCACCGGTGGAAGCGGTGGCTTCCACGGCTCCTGCAAATTCGGGTTTATATCCAAGGCTTTTCATCATGGGAATGGTGAAACTGCCGGTTCCCACAACATTGGCGACGGAACTTCCGGAAACGGTGCCCATAAGGCCGCTGGAAAGCACTGCCACCTTGGCGGGGCCGCCGGAAGCCCAGCCTGCCACAGCATTGGCCAGGTCAATGAAGAACTGCCCCATACCTGTTTTTTCAAGATATGCTCCAAAAAGTATAAAGAGAAATATAAATGTTGAGGATACACCTATGGGTATTCCAAAAATACCCTCTGTGGTATAAAACAGATGCTGCACAAGGCTGGAAAGATCAACTCCCCTGTGGGCGAGCTGTCCCGGGATATAGGGTCCGAGCAGTGCATAAACCAGGAACAGGCAGGCGATGGTTACCATAGGCCAGCCCACGACGCGCCTGGCAGCTTCCAGCACCAGCAACACCGCAATCAATCCTATAATATAATCCACTGTATTAACCGTGCCGGCCCTCAAGACCAGCTGTTTATAAAACACCACTATATACAGGGGAGCCGCTGCACCCATAATAGCAAATATCACATCCACAGGGTGGATTTTATCCCTCGACCAGCTGGACCTTGCCGGGTACAGAAGAAAAATCAAACTTAAACCGAAGGCAATGTGTATGGAACGCTGAATCATGGCGTCCAGCACTCCAAAAGCCGCAGTATAAAGCTGAAACAGGGAAAAGGTAATGGCAATGGCTGCGACTATCCTGGCGGAAAATCCTGTCAGCCTGCGGTAATCGGATTCCTTGTCAAATTTTCTGAGAATCTCTTCATTTTCAGCCACGGCTTTCTGATAATTTTCGGCCATCTTTCTGCTCCTTTCTCCATAGATTTTTTATTGACCATCTATCGGTAGCGCTTATAATCATCAGATCTTCGGGTTTTACAAAGACGGTAAGAGGATAAACTTTGCCGCCGATATTTATCTCATGTTTAGGGATTGGTGAAACCCTTATGGGTATTGAATCAAAATCCCTGGTAAACTTAAGGTCAAACTCACCCTCATCATTGCTAAATTTGCTGTTCACTTCATTAAAAGGAAGACCCACACCGAGAGAATAGTATTTGGTTTCCCTCAACGTCAATTTATTATTGTCTTCAATATAAAAAATCTCATATACCGGTGTTTTTTGTACCGAGTGAATAAAACTCAACACAAATTTTCTTTCCGGAACCGGTATTACCTTCTGCGTGTTTTGCTCCACATCCCTGATCACCAGGGCTTTTTCTCTGACAACACGGTAGCTGGAAAAAAATAATCCCAGCAGCATTATAAAGACCAGTATGAATATTTCAATTTTCGGTTTCATAAAATCTGAGCATTGGATTAACTCCAATGCTCAGCAACCCCCTTCAGGTTGTGATTATTTCTTTTCCTTGAAGTATTTTTCCGCTCCCGGATGAAGCGTTATTGACATACCCTGCTGGCCGTTCTCGGGCTTAATCATTTTGCCCGCGGCATGAGCGGCTGCTATTCTATCAAGGTGCTCATACATTGTCTTTACAAGGTTGTATGCGGTGTCTTCATCCATCTTTGAGCTTACTGCCAGCATAGACATAACTGACACGGCCTTCACGTCATCTGTCTGACCGTTGTAAGTGTTGGCAGGTATAACGGTCTTTGTGTAGAAAGGATACTGTTTTATAATTTTATCGGCTAGTGTGTCATCGACAGGGATGAGTTTTATTTTATGCTGGGCTGAGATGTCCTGCACGGCTGCGGTGGGGAATCCTGCCGTCAGGAAAGCGGCGTCGATGTTGCCGTCTTTTAAGTTATTGGCAGCTTCAGAGAAGGAAAGATACTGAACATTGATATCGTTATAAGTTATACCGGCGGCTGCCAGTATCTGGCGAGCATTGGCTTCAGTCCCGCTTCCTGCAGCGCCCACGGCCACTTTTTTACCCTTTAGGTCTTCCACAGTATTAATACCTTTGCTTTCCAGTGCAACGATTTGAATTGTTTCGGGATATAGAGTAGCAAGACCCCGTATGTCTTCATATTTTTTTTCTTTAAACATTTCGGTGCCGTTAGCGGCATAATAAGCTATATCGTTCTGTACAAAGATGACATCCACCTTGCCATCCTTTAAAAGGTTGATGTTGGCCACAGATGCACCCGTGCTCTGAGCGGTGGCATTGGCTCCCTTAATATTGCTGTTCCAGATTTCTGCCAGAGCTGCTCCCAAAGGATAATAGGTTCCGGCTGTTCCGCCTGTGGCGATATTGATGAATTTCTGCCCTCCGGAACTCTGGGCTCCGCTGTTGCTGCTGCCGCAACCGGTAACTAAAACTGCCAGTAACATGACGGCAAGAAAGAGAGCTGTTAACTTTTTACCCATTACTTTCTTCCTCCTCATAAAATATAAATTTGTATGAAATTATTTTATTATGCGAGTAACTGAATTCCACAAATAACTACTGAATACAACAGTAAAAAAAACCATGTATACAGTATAATTATTCAAATAAATATCAAAAAATATTAAAAAACTACCTGTGACAGAATGGATAGTTTTACGATATAATTAATAAAGGGTCTTTCCCCGTAAATTATATAAATAATGTAGGAGGGGTCTTCATTGAAAAATGGAATTCTTACGGCTGTTATTGCCATAGTGGTGATACTGGCCGTGGTTGCTTTGTTTATCTTCGGCAGTTACAATGGGCTTGTGAGCTCTGAAGAAAATGTCAACAGCAAATGGAGCCAAATCGACAACCAGCTTCAGAGGAGGGCTGATCTTATCCCCAATCTGGTGAACACCGTAAAGGGTTATGCTGCTCATGAGCAGACAATATTCACCGAGGTGACCAGAGCTCGGGAGAAATTGATAGGGGCGGGGAGTGTGGAAGAAAAAGCCCGGGCTGATGCAGAGCTAAGTGGAGCACTTTCAAGACTTCTTGCAATAGCTGAGAATTATCCCAACCTCAAAGCCGATGCCAATTTCCGGCAGCTGGCCGATGAACTGGCTGGCACCGAAAATCGTATAGCAGTGGCAAGGATGGATTATAACAATGCGGTCCAGGCTTACAACAGCAAGATAAGGAGGTTTCCTACGGTTATCATAGCCGGTATGTTCGGATTTGAGAAAAAGGACTACTTCAAGGCAGAAGAAGGCGCAAGAGAGGTGCCTAAAGTAGACTTCGGCAGCCAGAACAGTGGTAATTAGACGGGTAAAACAGGTGATATAATGGATACAAATTTACCACGGAGGAAAATATTTCGACTTAAAGGATCATGATTATTCACAGGCAGGGTATTATTTTGTGACGATATGTGTAAAGGATAAGCAGAATATTTTATGTAATATTGTAGGGGACGCCGCCCATGGCGTCCCGTTAAAAAATTATTCGAAAGGAGGACAAAAGGTGAAGAAAATTAGCATAAAAGGAATCAACAAAAGATATAAGATATTGAGAAGCAAAGCCGAGAAAAAAGCTTTTAAAGATAATATGTGCTGTAACAAGATAAAAACAATAACACTGATGTCGGCAATATTTTTGTTTTTTTACGGCTTTATAGCTTTTCACGGCGGGGCAAAAGCTGAGCCCATACCATCCCAACCTAACACCATAACCTACGTGTATGATTATGCCAACCTCATAGACAGTTCCGATGAGGACAGCATAAGGCAGATTGCCCTGGCCATAGATAGGAAGACCAAAGCCCAGTTAGTGGTAGTTACCGTAAATGATTTAAACGGCATGGCTCTGGAAGATTACTCACTGAAACTGTTGAGGGACTGGGGTATAGGCGACAGGCAAAAAAACAACGGTGTTCTACTCCTTGTAAATAAGGAAAACCTTCTGGCGGGCAAGAGCGGCAGGATAAGGATAGAGGTAGGCTACGGCCTGGAAGGAGCCATAAATGACGCCAAAGCCGGAAGGATTCTGGACAATTTCGCCATACCGGCCTTTGAAGAAAAGCAGTATTCAAGAGGTATCACCGATACCTTCATGGCCTTAGCCAGTGAAGTGGCAAAGGAATACAACCTGGACTTGAGCAGCGGAGAATTATCGGAACTTGAAAGTTATAGCCGGCAAGGTGATGGGGAAATACCCATAGGAGTAATTGCCGCTATAATTATATTCATAATTATATTATTCATCTTTATTCCTCGGACGGGAAGAGGAAAACACTTTAAAGGTCCCTTTGACGGTCCGTTCTTCGGGCCCTTCGGCGGAGGCTTCGGCGGTGGAGGCTTCGGAGGCGGCGGCTTCGGTGGAGGAGGTTTCGGTGGTGGTTCCGGCGGAGGAGGCGGCGCCAGCAGGTGAAAAACGTTATGTACCAAAGAAAAACCCCGCATTTTTAAAGAATGCGGGGTTTTTCACATTTGTCCGTAGTTTGAATATACCATAAAAACGTAATATTATAATATACAGAAAGGAAGATAAAAGTATAAAACTGCTATTGAAAGCGAAAGTTATCACAAAATCATAGCCTATTCAAAATCAAAACGGGGAGTGGAATTTTATGAAACAAAAGCTTGTTGTAATCGGCGGTGTGGCTTCCGGTACCAAGACCGCCGCCAAAGCCATCCGGGAAAACCCGGATCTGGATGTCACGGTACTTACCGAGGAAGACTATATCTCCTATGCCGGCTGTGGTCTTCCATACTACATCGGAAACGTTATCAAGGAAAAGAAACACCTGACCATAATGAATCCGGAGAAATTCAAAGACAAAGACATCACCGTACTCTTACGCACTCGCGCCGAGAAAATAATCCCGGGACAAAAAAAGGTCATCGCAAAAGACCTGGTAACCGGCGAAGAAAAAGAATTTCCCTATGATAAACTGGTGCTGGCCACCGGTGCAAAGCCCATAGTGCCGCCTATTCCCGGCATAGAACTCAAAAATGTGTATACCCTCCGCAGCGTCACCGATGCCTTCAAGATAAGGGATGCAGTGGAAAAAGAAGGCATCAAGAAGGCCGTGGTGGTAGGCGGAGGATTCATAGGTCTGGAAGTGGCGGAAAACCTGAGCCTCCAGGGAGTAAAGGTAACACTGGTGGAACTATTAGACCAGATTCTTCCCAATTTCGATAAAGAGATAGCTTTACTTGCAGAAAAACATTTGAAGGAAAAAGGAATAGACATATTCACCTGTGAGAAAGCCGTGTCCATAGAGGGTGAAGATGGCAGGGTAAAGGCCCTTTTAACCGACAAGAGAAAGATAGACGCAGACATTGTGCTACTTTCCATCGGTGTAAAGCCCAACACCCAGCTTGCAGCCGATGCAGGCATCGAACTGGGATTTAAGGGTGCCATTAAAGTAAATGAAAACATGGAGACCAATATACACGACATATATGCCGTGGGCGACTGCGCCGAAAACATAAACCTTGTCACCGGCAAGCCCGCCTGGTTCCCCATGGGCTCCACCGCCAACAAAATGGGCAGAGTGGCAGCGTTAAACCTCTATCCAAAAGGTGAAAAAGAAAGTCTCAAAGGCGTGCTGGGAACCACTGTGGTAAAACTCTTTGATATCAATGTGGCCAAGACTGGCCTCTCTGAAAGGGATGCGAAAAACGCAGGATATAATATCATAACCGTCATTGTTCCTGCCCATGACAGGGCCCACTACTACCCCGGAGCCAAAAATATCATCACAAAGCTTATAGTGGATAAAGCCACCCACAGGTTGCTGGGTGCCCAAATCATAGGTGAAGGAGTGGTGGATAAACCCATAGACATAGCCGCCACCGTTATAACCCTGGGGGGAACGGTGGAAGACATGGCCAAACTGGACCTGGCCTATGCTCCGCCTTTTTCTTCAGCCATGAGTTCCACCATAGTGGCAGCCAATGTGGCAAGAAACAAACTTCTAGGAAAGCTGGAGGGCATTTCACCGTTAGAGCTAAAAGATAAGCTCTCCGATCCGGGCCTGCAGATTATAGATGTGAGGGAAGAGGCGGAATACCAGGTAGGAGCCATTCCCGGGTCTTTGAATATCCCGTTGAAAGAGATAAAGAAAAGAGTCGGAGAAATCGATAAACAACGGGAAACGGTAGTTGTCTGCAAACTTGGCTTAAGGGCATATCTTGCCTATATAACCCTGAAGCATCTTGGTGTGAAAAATCTGAGGATACTGGACGGCGGTGTCACCGCATGGCCCTTTGAATTGGAATAGGGAGGTGCATACCATGGCAGAGATTAAAGTTGATGCAAAATGCCTGCAGTGCCCAGGCCCCATCGTACAGCTCTTCAATGCCGTAAAATCAGCGCAAAGCGGCGATGTGATAGTGGTAGAAGCCACTGACCATGGGTTTTACAAGGATGTGCAGGCCTGGTGCAAGAAGACTGGAAATGAACTCTTGAGCCTGGAAGACGGCGATGTGATAGTGGCAAAAGTCAAGAAGGCTTAGGAGGTGGGCATCATGGGAAATAAAAAGACAATCATAGTTTTTTCCGGGGACCTGGACAAAGCCATGGCAGCCTTCATCATAGCCACCGGGGCGGCGGCCATGGGTGACGATGTGACCATGTTCTTCACCTTCTGGGGCCTCAACATCCTCAGGAAGGCAAAGAAAGTGCAGGTTCGGAAGGACTTTTTGGAGAGAATGTTCGGTTTCATGATGCCCCGGGGCCCCGAGAAACTGGGGCTTTCCAAAATGAACTTCGGTGGCCTTGGAGCAAAGATGATGCGTTATATAATGAAGCGGAAAAATGTAAACACCCTTACGGAACTTATGGAAAATGCTCAGGCTCTTGGGGTCAAGATTATAGCCTGCACCATGTCCATGGATGTAATGGGGATAAAGAAGGAGGAACTTATCGACGGCATCGATTATGCCGGAGTGGCCACATACCTGGGTGAAGCTGATGAGGCCAATGTGAATTTATTTATTTGATTACTATCTTGTTTAATGAGCAGCTGATTGCAATCAGTTGCTTTTTTATGCCTGTAGGAAAATTACGGGAGGGTATCGAAAAGGTTAAGAAAATAAATGAAAAATAACTTCTTATTATGATATAATAAATTAACGGAGAACACTGTGAAGAATATATATTTAAAACAACTATATTATAAAATAGTTAATGCAATAAAAAGCAAGGAGCGTGGATCATGAAGATCACCATAAAGGGATTTGGAGAAAAAATCCTGGAAGAGCCAGTAAAATTACTGAACCTTGCCCGCGAAGTTGAAAAAAACTTTCCTTTTCCCATAATGGCGGCCATAGTAAACAACAACCTGAAGGAACTCACATCAATGGTGAAGGAAGACGCCGTGGTGGAATTTCTCGATATGTCTACAGAAGTGGGCATGAAAATATATATAAGGACCCTTACCTTTTTATTCATAAAAGCTAGCCATGATATTTTCCCCGACTGCAAAGTCCATATAGAACATTCCCTGGGAAACGGGCTTTACTGTGAAATTTATAGGAGCGATCCCCTGGGTGAGGAAGATGTGGAGGAAATCGAGAACAGGATGAAACAATTGGTGGAAAGGGATATTCCGATCAAAAAGCAAGAGATTCCCACCGAAGAAGCGGCTATAATGTTCAAAAAAATGGGTCTGGAAGATAAAGTAAGGGTATTGAGATATAGAAAAGACCCTTACGTCAATTTATATGAATTAGATGGCATGAAGGACTATTTTTACGGATACATGCTGCCCTCCACCGGATACTTAAAATGGTTCAAACTAAAATTCTACCTCCCGGGTGTTATATTGCAGTTTCCTTCCAGGTCAAATCCCACAGAAGTGGCGCCATACCGGGAGCAGGCAAAGCTTTCCAGGGTATTCCGGGAAGCCGAGCAGTGGGCCCACATCCTGAATGTGGCCGATGTGGGAGCTTTAAACGATTGCATCACATCGGGCAAATCCGGTGAAATCATAAGAATTGCCGAAGCCCTCCATGAAAAAAAGATTGCACAGATTGCCGACACCATATTTGAAAACCGGGATAAAATGAGGATAATCCTCATAGCCGGTCCATCCTCGTCGGGTAAGACTACCTTTGCCCACCGTCTCATGGTGCAGTTAAAGGTCAACGGCTTGAGGCCCATATCAATTTCTCTGGACGATTATTTTTTGGAGAGGGAAAAAACTCCTCTGGATGAAGAAGGCAAACCCGATTTTGAAGCCCTGGAAGCCATTGATCTTAGACTCTTTAACCAACAACTGACAAAACTTATACAGGGGAAAGAGGTGCTGCTGCCCAGGTTTAATTTTCATACCGGAAAAAGGGAGTATCAAAATATGCCCATAAAAATAGAAAAAGATCAGCCCATTATAATCGAAGGAATCCACGGCCTGAATGAGCGGCTGACATCTTCCATACCGAAGGAAAACAAATTCAAGATATATGTCAGTGCCCTGACCCAGCTCAGTATAGACAACCATAACAGGATTTCCACCACGGATACCCGACTCCTCCGTCGGATGGTGAGGGACAGCTGGGCAAGGTCCGCCGATGCGAAAAAGACCATATCCATGTGGCCGTCGGTGCTCAAAGGCGCTGAAAAAAATATTTTTCCCTATCAGGAAGAAGCCGATGCCATGTTCAATTCCGCACTGGTCTACGAGCTGGCGGTGCTGAAAAAATACGCCGAACCCCTCTTGAAACAGGTCAAGTTTGGAGAACCGGAGTATATCACGGCAAAGCATCTTTTGAAATTTCTGGATTATTTCGTGCCCATCGAAGATGAAAAGGATATTCCGCTCACGTCCATCATCCGGGAATTCATAGGCGGAAGCTGCTTCTACGGCGAATAAGTTGATTCTGCTGCATGACTCACTTAATCTGACCTCTGACCTCCTGCATCTGACCTCTTATTTGTGCGGGGCGGTATTTCCGGCGGCGAAGACGGCGGTCCGGCCAGCGGGTGTCTGGGGGCATGGACCACGGTGACGCTGCTGTATATCAATTCATATTCAAATTTGCTGCAGTCCTCGTTCAAACATTTTTTACGTATTTCCGCCCTGGGCACCACCACGGTGACCTCATGGGGCGTGTCGATATCCAGCTTTCTCTTGAGTTTTATAACAAGCCCGGGCAGAATGACCTCCACATCGTCATCCTGCCGGTATATGTTTTTTAAGCGGCATATCCATTTTTTTATGCGGTGGAAGGGGCATTTGATGTTCAAGTTATCCCCACCCTTCATTTTGTTTTACAATCAGAAATGAAAATATTTAATTGCTTCGGGATTCTCAAATAACCGTATTATTCCCTAGTAAAGAATATTCGGTCCCGGCCGGTAAGGTGATTATCCTGATGATCTTTCAAAGGAGCGGTCCGAGCGGCACAGGTGCCGTCGAGGATTATGGGCCGACCACAATGATATCAGAGTATTATCCAAAAAATGTCGATTTGACTTTAAACATCCGGTGTGCTATATTTGAAGAAGTGGAAAGAACCACTTCTATTCATTTTTTAGGAGGAATGTATAAGTGCAAGGCAAAGTCAAATGGTTTAATCAGGAAAAGGGTTACGGATTTATCGAAGTTGAAGGTGAAAAGGACATCTTCGTCCATTATACAGCCATTCAACAGGAAGGATTCAAAACTCTGAAAGAAGGCGAGAAAGTAGAGTTTGACGTGGTTGAAGGTCAGAAAGGCCCGCAAGCCGCCAATGTTGTAAAAGTCGGATAAAAGGAAAACCAAGCCCGGAAAGATCCCGGGCTTTTATTATGATAAAAGAAGGATTTTTGCAATGAATGAGGAATAATAATATATATATTAACAAAAACTTAATAAAAACTTAAATATTCCCAGAAGGGAGATGGGATTTATGAAGGTAATAGTCAGCGGCAAGAACGTCACTGTCACAAACCCCCTGAAAGAATACGCAGAAAAGAAAGTGGGCAAGATCGGAAGGTTTTTTGAGGGCGATGTAGAAGCCCAGGTAACTCTAAATGTGGAAAAAGACAGGCATATAGTGGAAGTCACCATACCTGTCAATGGAATGATTCTAAGGGGCGAAACCGAGACCCATGACATGTATTCATCCATAGACATGGTAGTAGATAAACTCGAAAAGCAGATTGAAAAATACAAGACAAAGATTGCCCGGAGCCTCAGAAAAACCCCGCTCAAGTTCGATGGCGGAAACGGAGAATCTATAAATATAGTAAAGACCGAAAATGAGCCTAAAGTGGTGAGGGTCAAAAGATTCGCCATAAAACCCATGGATTTAGAAGAAGCGGTAATGCAGATGGACCTTTTGGGCCATGATTTCTTCGTATTTTCGAATTCCGATACCAATGAGGTAAATGTAGTGTATAAACGCAAAGACGGCAACTATGGTCTGATTGAACCCGAATTGTCATAAATTCAATATAAAAAAGGGGCTGTCCCAAATCTTAAGATTTGGGCTTAGCCCCATATATTTTTAAGATATTATCATACAATAAAAGGACGTGATTAAACCAAATAGCCCTATGCCAGGGCTATTTTTGCTAAATTATGAGCTATACTTAGTAATCCCCACTCAATTTTTACCTTTTCAAGACCGCGAAGCATAAATCGCCGAAATGACCAGTTATGTTTAATCCGGCCGAAGACAGACTCCACCTCTATTGCTCGCTGAGAACGTAATTTTAACCCCTCTTCAGAAGTTAAATTGTGTTTTGCTTCATCTTTGAATTCCTTAAGGCGAAAGCTAACTTGGATTTTTCTGTTTTCTTTGAGATTTTGTACAGTCTGATTTATATGGACACCCTTCGCAATCTTCACATTCATATACTCGTCGTTCAGTAGAATATCCATTTTCGGTTACTGTCTTTTTAGTATAAGCATACTTTAGCCTTTTTCCCCAAGGACAAATAAACTCGTCCTTGATCTCGTTATAAGGCAAGTTTTCCATTCTAAATTTGTTATTCTTGAAAAAATTCTTCTGCTCTGCATGGAAATAATTATATTTTACATAATTTCCAATACCATGTTCTTTAAGGTAGTCATAATTTTCTTCACTACCATAACCTGAGTCTGCAACTATATTTTCAGGTAGTTTTCCCAGCACTTTTTCTACATGTTTTAAATGCGGGATCATACAACCTGTATCAGCCGGCCGCTGGTGGATACTGTATCCTACAATAAACTGGTTTTCTGTTCCTATCTGTACATTGTAGCCAGGTTTTAACTGACCATTTTTCATGTGGTCTTCTTTCATTCTCATAAATGTAGCGTCTACATCAGTTTTTGAGTAACTATTTCTACCGTTAAGTTTCTTTTCTTGTTCTTCATATTTTTGTGTGCGTGGCAGGTAATCTTCTTTAATCTTTTTTGCTGCCTTTTTAAGTTGTTTATTTTTAGGCTCCTTGGCTAAGCGTTCATCTATTTTCTTTACAGCTTGTTCCAATTGTTCTGCAGTTATTGTTGCATCTTCCCCTAGTTCTTCTAGGTCCTTATTGCCATAGAGCTTGTTTTCTTCATCATTTGTTTTATCTATTGCAAATAATAACTCTTTTATTTTTTGCTGTAACTTTTCTTTATTTTTCTTTGTTGATTTCCCCCATATCCAAGTATATTTATTAGCATTAGCTTCAATTTTCGTTCCATCTAAAAAATAGTTCTCAAGTTTTACAAACCCTTATTGAATCAATAGCTCTATTACCGCAGCAAAAACCTCATCAATTACATCTTTCATAATTGATGAGCGAAAACGATTTATTGTCCTAAAATCTGGTTTGTTTCCTCCGCTAAGCCACATAAAATATATGTTTTCACGTAATGCTTTTGCAATGTTTCTAGATGAGTAGATCCTTTGTGTATAAGCATAAACGATTATTTTCAGCATCATCTTTGGGTGGTAGTTACTTGCACCGCCGCCTACATACTTTTCTAGCAACGGGTCGATATTCATCCTTTCAATGTATGTATTTACCACTCGTACAAGATGTTTTTCTGGTATTAGATCATCTAGACTCATTGGGAGGCTTAATTGATTCATATTATATTCTTTGAAAGTTACTTTTTTATTTCTATTTTCTCTTTTCATACTTAAATTTTACCATAATACCTAATGTTTTTGTACTACAAAAAATGGAAAAAGGGGCATGTTCCTTTTTACTTATGGGACAGCCCCTTTTTTTGAAAAATTTTCTTTACCTAGCAGGAAATAACAAAATAAGGTCGAATTCATTATAGTAAGAAACTGTGAGGTGATCGGATGTCGGAAAATAATGACAAGCAGCAATATATCAAACACTGCGAGGAAATCATCAGAAGCATAAAAGATATTGTTTCGGCCAAGATTATTACATCATCGGAAGGTAAGATATCCGAGATTCATGTTATAGCCAGTTCCAAAAGAAACCCCAAGCAGATAGTGAGGGATATTGAATCAGCCCTTATTGCCACTCTGGGTTCAGAAATAGATCATAAAAAGATAAGTGTCGCCCAGATAAACCATGAAAATGAATACATGTTCGATGTACGCTTAAAAATCGACGGCATTGGTGTGAGAAACTATAGATTCAATTATGAAGCATCAGTTACGCTCAGTGACCATGATGGAAATACATATGAAGGAAAAGCTGAAGGTCCGGGGTCTATCCATGGGCGGCTGCGCACCGTCGCTGTAGCCACATTGAATGCAATCCAACAATTCCTGGGGGGGTCTTTTATTTTATCCCTGGAGGATGTGGTTGGTTTTAAAATAGGAGGAAAAGAAGCTCTGGGAGTTCTGGTGTCCATGGTCATTGAAGGGAGTGAAGAGCATTTTTTGGGCAGTGCCCTCATAAAACAGGATAAAACAGAAGCCACGGTCGCAGCAGTGTTAAATGCAGTTAACAGAAAAATAAGTTTTATTGTAAAAGAGAATACAGTTTAAGGGCCGACAAATAAGAGCGAAGCGGTTTTATAGCCTGCTTGAATAGCGGTAGAGCAGAGCACCGAAAGAAAAGGGGGCTATAAAATGAAGCTGAATGATACTCTGGTAAAGATCCTTCTGGCACTTTTTGCTTTAGTGCTGGCTGGTGGGGCAAATTTCAAGCTGGGTGGCTAATCTATAAAATAAAATCATCATGTCGGCCCTAATTTTATGCAGATGATTTTTACTATCATACCCATGCTGATCAAATGAAATAATTTTATATGCTTGACAAGGTGAAAAAATGAAAAAGAATATATACTTTAGTTTTCAAATTATATACTTTATTGTTGTAATAACAGCAGCTATTATAATTTTATATTTATCTTTGAATAATGATATCTTACGAAATAAGACATCTTTTTTTCTATTTTTATTTTTGGCTTCCCTGGCTGAAATATTACCGATAAATCTTCCCAAGGATGCTGAAGTGACTGTAGGTTTTGCCGTTTTTATGGGAGCCATACTTGTTTTGGGAACCAAGGCAAGTGTTTGGCTTGCCTTTATTGCGGCTGTTATACCAGAAATAAAAACGAAGCGTTTTATAAGAATACCTTACAATTCATTTGTTAATATAAGTATTTATATAATAATGGTTGGTGTTTCTGGTTATTTGTTTGAAATAACTGGAGGGACCCCTGGGAAAATCAATATATTAAATGACATAATCCCAATGCTAGTATTAGTTTTTAGTTATCTTATTATGAATATAAGCCTTATTGCTTTAGCTCTTTCTATTTTACAAAAAGAGAATCTTTTCCATATATTTACCAGCAATTTTAAATGGGCATTGCCCAATTATCTTGCATTGGCACCTTTGGGAATTCTTCTGGCAATTATTTATATAAATGTCGGTAGTGGGGGAATCCTTCTTTTTTTAGTCCCCCTTTTGATAGCACGCCATTCCTTCCAGCTTTATATGAACATGCGAAAAATTTATCTTGAGACCATTCAGGCGCTGGCTACGGCCATAGAGGCCAAGGATCCTTATACACGAGGTCATTCCGAAAGAGTGGCCATGTATTCATCGATTATAGCCGAAGAGATGAATCTTCCGGAGGATTTTTTAAACACATTGAATTTTGCCGCATTGCTTCATGATATCGGAAAAATAGGCATACCCGATGAAATACTGAATAAGCCAGGCAAACTTTCCGAGGAAGAATTTGACAGGATAAGAATCCATCCGATCCTCGGTGCCAATATAGTGGAAAAAATTGACTTTCTGGCCCAGGCATCTTCATATATAAGGTTTCATCATGAAAGGCAGAACGGGCGGGGTTATCCCGAGGGATTAAAGGGTGAAAATATTCCACTGGGGGCTGCTATACTGGCAGTGGCTGATGCTTTTGATGCGATGACTTCCGACAGGCCTTACCGGCGGGCGTGGAATTTAGATGATACATTACATGAAATCGAAAGCAATTCCGGTATCCAGTTCAGACCCGAAGTGGTAGAGGCTTTAAAAAATGCTGTAAAAAAAGGGAGAATCAGAATAGATGCTGGTTGATTTTTTGGTAATATCTATTGTTATAGGTTTACTGAGAAAAGGGAATCTAAAAAGCCTTTCAAAAATACCCTTAAAAAAACTGGAACTTATTTTTATTTCTTTTATAATCCGTTATTTACCGCTGGTTTTAAAAGGCAATCTTTTTGAAACAGCCGCAAGATTTAATCTCATTATAGTATCAGCGTCTTATCTACTATTGCTTTATGCTCTCGCTTCTAACTGGCATATTAAAACGATGCGGCTGGTAACCCTGGGTATTTTTTTAAATTTTGTCGTGATAGCGATTAATGGGGGGAAAATGCCGGTATCAATTCCAGCTTTAGATATAGTCGGTTTAGCAGAATTAAAGCCATTACTTTTTGACCCGTCCTATCTATACCATACTGCTATTAATTCAGCTACAAGGTTGAATTTCCTGGGGGATATTTTTCCTCTTCCGCCTCCATATCCCAGACCGAGAGTTTTTAGCATAGGGGACCTTTTAATGGGAATAGGTATATTTTTAACCATTCAGGATGCCATGTTGAAAAAAAGCAAAGCCAGTGGTAAAATATTATAGATAATTACAGAAAGGAACCTTACAGGTTCCTTATAAATTTTGAATGGCCTAAATTTTTGGAGAGCAGCTGATGTAAGGATTTTTTATATATTACACTGGAGGAAGATGAGGTGACATTATGCTCGGTATTTTAAACAAGATACTGGGGAATTCCAATGACAGGGAAGTTAAAAAACTGAATATAATTGTGGAAGATGTAAACCGGTGGGAACCTGAAATAGAGAAACTTTCCGATAAAGAATTGCGGAAAAAGACCGATGAGTTTAAAGAGCGCCTTTCGGAAGGCGAGACACTGGAAGATCTACTCCCCGAGGCTTTTGCTGTGGTGAGGGAGGTTTCCAAAAGGACCCTTGGTATGCGCCCCTTTGATGTGCAGGTGCTGGGCGGTATCGTGCTTCATCAGGGACGCATAGCCGAGATGAAGACAGGTGAAGGAAAAACCCTGGTGGCCACCATGCCCGCCTATTTAAACGCATTAACCGGAAAAGGTGTGCATGTAGTAACGGTCAACGATTACCTGGCTAGAAGAGACAGCGAGTGGATGGGGAAGATTTATAATTTCCTGGGCCTTGAAGTTGGCCTCATAGTCCACGACCTGGATTATGAAGCCAGAAAGAAGGCCTATAATGCCGATATAACCTACGGCACCAACAATGAATTCGGCTTTGATTACCTGAGGGACAACATGGTGCTGTATAAAGAGCAGATGGTTCAAAGACCCCTGAACTATGCCATCGTTGACGAGGTTGACAGCATACTCATAGATGAAGCCAGGACCCCCGCTGATCATTTCCGGTCAGGCGGAGGAATCTACGGATATTTACTACAGGTTTGCAAGATTCGTTCCCAGGTTGAAAGAGGGCGAAGACTACAACGTGGATGAGAAGGCTCACAGCGTTATGCCCACGGAAAAAGGCATCAAGAAAGCCGAAAGTTTCCTCGGTGTTGAGAACCTGTATGATGAGGAAAACATGGAACTATTGCACCATTTCCAGCAGGCACTGAAAGCCCATGCCCTCATGAAGATCGATAGAGACTATGTGGTAAAAGACGGCCAGGTTATTATCGTAGATGAATTTACCGGAAGGCTCATGTTCGGAAGAAGGTACAGCGACGGCCTGCACCAGGCTATAGAGGCCAAGGAAGGCGTTAAAGTAGAGCATGAGAGCAAGACTCTTGCTACAATAACCTTCCAGAACTATTTCAGGATGTATAAGAAGCTTTCCGGCATGACAGGTACCGCTGCCACCGAGGAAGAGGAGTTCAGGAAGATATACGGGCTGGATGTGGTGGTCATACCCACAAACAAGCCCATGATAAGGGTTGATTACCCCGATGTGGTCTACAAGACCGAAAAGGGCAAATTTGAAGCCGTGGTCAATGAAATTGTGGAGTGTCACAAAAGAGGTCAGCCGGTGCTGGTAGGTACAGTTTCCATAGAAAAATCCGAGCTTTTGAGCAGTATGCTCAAAAGGAGGGGAATACCTCACCAGGTTCTGAATGCCAAGTACCACGAAAAGGAAGCCGAGATCGTGGCAAAGGCCGGCCAGAGAGGGGCAGTTACCATAGCCACGAACATGGCCGGTAGGGGAACCGACATTGTGCTGGGTGAAGGGGTGGCAGAACTGGGAGGCCTTCATATTATAGGTACAGAGCGCCATGAGGCTCGCCGCATAGACAACCAGCTCCGAGGCCGTTCCGGACGCCAGGGAGATCCGGGTTCTTCAAGATTTTATGTGTCTCTGGAAGATGATCTCATGAGGCTTTTCGGCTCCGATAACATAAAGAGCATCATGGACCGCCTGGGTCTGGAGGAAGACCAGCCCATCGAGCACTCCCTGATTACAAAGGCCATAGAAAATGCGCAGAAAAAGGTGGAAGCCAGGAACTTTGACATAAGAAAACATGTGCTGGAATATGACGATGTCATGAATACCCAGAGGGAAGTCATATATTCCCAGCGCCGCAAGGTTCTGGAAAAGGAAGACCTCAAAGAAAGCATAAAACAGATGATAGTGGATGTGGTCGACAGGCTTCTGGAAATATATGCCGGAAAGGAGATCCATCCTGAAGAGTGGGATATCAAAGGCCTTTCCGAATATATGGCGGATATATTCCAGATAAGGGATGTCATCGATTCCGCTTCTCTGGAGAACATGTCCAGGGATGATGTGCGGGATACCCTCATCGAAAAAGCCCAGGCAGCCTATGAAAAGAAGGAAGAGGAACTGGGCAGCGAAACTATGCGGGAATTGGAAAGGTTCATCATGCTCAAGGTAGTGGACCAAAAATGGATGGACCACATCGACGCCATGGACCAGCTTCGGGAGGGCATAGGTCTTCGGGCTTACGGCCAGAGGGACCCGGTTATTGAATATAAAATCGAAGGATATGATATGTTCCAGGAGATGATAAAAAACATCCAGGAAGATACCCTGCGCTACTTGTTCAGGGTCCAGGTCAAGGCCGCTCCTCAAATGCAGCAGAGAGCTTACAATGTTTCTTATTCCCACGGAGGGAGCGAGGAGAAAAGGCAGCCCATAAGGAAGGAAAAGAAGATAGGACGAAATGATCCGTGCCCCTGCGGTAGCGGTAAGAAATACAAGAAGTGCTGCGGACGCAATGCGTAACGATGGGGGCAACACCCGAAAACCAACCGTTCGACTTTCAGATTTTTACCAATAAAGAATTTAAGGTGGGATATGAATGATCGAAGAATACAAAGTAGAACTTGAATCCTCAAGACAGATCTTATCAGAACTGAGGGATTCTCTTTGAAATCGAAAAATTGCATGATGAAATAAAGGAGCTGGAGCAAAAAACATTGGTCCCTGGTTTTTGGGACGATCAGGAAAATGCCCAGAAGATACTCCAAAAGCTCAATGGTCTTAAAGAAAAGGTAGAAAAATTTGAGAGGCTAGAGCACAAACTTGAGGATGTGGAAACTCTAATAGAACTATATGAGGAAAGCCCCGATGATGAGCTGGCGGAAGAAATAAAACAAGAAGTCATAGCCCTAAAAAACATGTTGGAAAAAGCCAGGCTGGAGACCCTGCTTTCGGGAAAATATGACAGCAATAATGCCATAGTTTCCCTCCACGCCGGGGCCGGTGGCACAGAAGCCCAGGATTGGGTTCAGATGCTTCTTCGGATGTATACCCGTTGGGCTGAAGGCAGAGGATATAAAGTTACAACTCTAGACATACTGCCCGGAGAGGAAGCAGGTATAAAGAGCGTTACCATTCTGGTGGAAGGCCTCAACGCCTATGGATATCTGAAATCCGAAAAAGGCGTCCACCGGCTTGTGCGCATATCGCCCTTTGATGCAGCCAACCGCCGCCATACATCTTTTGCTTCTGTTGATGTGATGCCTGAAATCGATGACGATGTGGAAATAGAAATAAAACCCGAAGACCTTAAAATAGACACCTTCAGGGCCAGCGGGGCCGGCGGCCAGTATGTAAATAAGACCGAATCGGCAGTGCGCATTACTCATATACCTACGGGCATTGTAGTGGCCTGTCAGACCGAGCGCTCCCAGCAGAGCAACCGTAATACCGCCATGAAGCTTCTGAAAGCTAAACTGTTTGAACTGCATCAGGAAGAGCAGCAAAAAGAACTGGATAAACTCCGGGGGGTTCAAAGAGAGATAGCCTGGGGCAGCCAGATAAGGTCCTATGTATTCCATCCTTACAGCCTGGTGAAAGACCACAGGACCAATGTAGAGGTGGGAAATGTCCAGGCCGTCATGGACGGGGAAATTGATGAATTTATAAATGCATATCTGAAGTTAAATATCCAAACGGCCTATGAAAAATAGGTCTTTTTTTTATCGACAAAAAGAGGAAAAATGGCTTTTATGGTAGAATATTGTAAAATAATATCAACCTATTTGCCGAATAGGAAGGCCGTTGCAAGAAAATCATGGCATTACAGTACGGTGGTCGCTTATGAGCATTGTTCATGAAATCACAAACGGAATACTGGACCTCATTTTTCCCCGGCAGCCTTACTGCCTTGTGTGCAATAACAAACTTGAGCCGGGGAAGGCACTGATTTGCCTTTCATGTGAAAACAAGGTGAAACCTGTAAGCCCGCCTTTATGTCGAAAATGTGGCAGGTCCCTCATGGCACCGGGTCCCACCACAGCCGGAAACACGGACTTTTCAGTCCCAGGCTTTTTCCGAAGTCAGGTGTATCATCTTTGCCGCGACTGCAGGGCAAGAGAACACTATTTTGTCGAAGCTCGTTCTTTCGGATACTATGAAGGCGTTTTAAGAGAACTAATACACCGGTTCAAATATGGTGGGAGACGGGAACTTGCCGAATTTCTTGGCGGCAGGATGGTCCAAACCCTGGAGCATATTTCCTGGCCGGCCTTCGACTATATTGTGCCTGTACCCCTTCATATAAAAAGGGAGCGGGAGCGGGGGTTTAATCAGGCATATCTACTGGCTTTTGTTGTGAACCGTCATACCGGTGTTCCCATTTTCAGGGGCTTTATAAGGATAAAACCCACTGAACACCAGACCCTGCTTGATAAATCTTTAAGGGAACAAAACCTTACAGGCGCTTTTGAAGTGGTGGATAAAGCCAGATTAAAGGGCAAAACACTGCTTTTGATAGATGACGTCTATACTACCGGCTCCACTGCAGATGAGTGTTCCAAAACTCTTATAAATGCCGGAGCCGATAGCGTGTTCGTATTGACCTGTGCCCGGGGATGAGAGGAGGTGGAACAATGGAGCTTAGAAATTGTCCAGTATGCGGGAAACTTTTCGTATATACCGTTAGAAATCTGTGCCCGGAATGTGCTAAAAAGGATGAAGAAAACTTTGAAAAGGTGCGGCAGTATCTCTATGATGTTCCTCAGGCGACACTCGAAGAAATAGCGGAAAAAAACCGGCGTTCCCGCAAAGAATGTTCTGGAATATTTAAAAGAAGGCCGGCTTATGCTGAAAAAGAACAACCTGAACATTCTGAGCTGTGAGATGTGCGGCTCACCTATACTTACGGGCAGATACTGCGAAAAATGCGCCAAAGAAATGAAAGAGAAAATGGATAGTTTGAAGCACAGGGCTATAGGGGTAAATGAAGACATGCGGGGAACACTTCACCTTTCAAAGTTGCGAAAACGTGAAAAATAGAAAAAGCACCCATAAAACCTTAGAAATACAGAGATATTGAGACATAAATTAGTTCTGATGCCGTATATAATGCTCACTTTTTGACAGGATATTTCCGATAAATATAACAGCAGAAGAAATAATAGGGGGCATTGGTATGAATATTTCCCGAAGCCAGTTGAATAGTTTTATACGCATATATTCTGAAAACGGCAAGGAAATCCATAGCAAAGACAAAGAAAAATCTAAAACTACTCATGCTGACAGCATAAGTCTCTCTGCAGAGGCAAGGGAATTATTAAAAGCCGCAAAATCCGTGATGACCAATCAGGAAATAAGAGAAGAAAAGGTTGCTCTGTTAAAGGAAAAAATAAACAGGGGCACTTATAATATCGACGGCCAACTGGTAGCTGAAAAGATAATAGAGGAGCATTTTAACGGTAAAATGATTTAGGGGCAAAACGATAAGGGAAAATGGGGGCTTTAAAATGGAAACCGCAGATAATGTATATTTTGCGGAACTCATTGATGAATTAAATAATGAGCTGTCCATATATAAAGAGCTTTTATCCATAGCCGGAAAGAAAACCGATATTCTCATCAAAGGAAATGTAAAAGTTCTGTCGGAGATTACCGGTATCGAGCAAGATCTGGTTTTAAAGCTAGGCAGGATAGAGGCAAGAAGATTTGATATAGTAAAGCAGATCGCATCTTTTTACAAAAAAGATGTGTCCGATGTAAACGCCAGTTTCTTTGAAAGCATTTTGCCTCCGGAAGAACTTGCAAGATTCACCCGGGTATTTCATGAACTTAAAAACGTTTTAGCTGAGCTTGAGCATAAAAACAATACCAATGAGAAATTGATAAAGCGGGCTCTTGACTATATAAAATTCTCTCTTGAGGTCATAACCGAAGCGGGCAAGGAGACATCGGTATATGATGCCCGGGGAAAAAATTCTGGAGAAGGAGCGCTGCGCCTGATAGACAAAAAAGCATAAGGCGGTGAAGTAATGTATTCGAGTTTTTTCGGCATAGAGATTGCTAAAAAAGCCCTTTTTGCCCAGCAGCGGGCCCAGGAAAATGTGTCGCACAACATTGCCAATGCCAACACCCCGGGGTATTCCCGGCAAAGGGCAATAATGGAATCGACCTATGTGAAACCTTACGGCGGTACTAATCTGGCCGGGACCGGCGCCTATCAGCTTGGGTCTGGCGTGAAGGTAGAAGACATCGCCAGAGTGCGGGATGCCTTTAAAGACATGCAGTTTCGCGAGGAAAACTCAGGCCTGGGATTCTGGCAGTTCCAGGCGGATTCATTGAAACAGATCGAAGCGGTCTTCAATGAACCTTCCGATATAGGTGTGTCATCGGTACTGACCGAATTTTGGAAATCCCTGGAGGAACTTTCCAAAAATCCCGAGGCCGTGGAAATAAGGGAAACGGTTAAGGAAAGGGCCGTTACCCTGACCAATACCATAAATCATACGGCAAACCAGCTTCAGCAGATCATAAATGACGTGAACTTCAGGCTTTCCATTAAAGTCGATGAGGTAAACAACCTTGCAAAGCAGATTTCCGAGCTCAACGCCCAAATACAACAAACGGAAATAGTGGGCGTTACCGCCAGTGACTTAAGGGACAAAAGAGACCTTTTGCTTGATGACCTTTCGAAACTGGTCAACATAGACACCTACGAGGACCAGAACGGCATATTTACGGTAACCGTCGGTGGGGCCATAATGATAAAAGGTTCCGACTATGAGGCCATGAAATTTGACATTGATAACCCTTCAGATGGTGTAAGATGGTCAGGTTATAATACCGATGTAAACTTATCAAAAGGGGAATTGAAGGGACTTTTGGAATTAAGGGATAACAAAATAAAGGTATATCAGGATAAGCTCAATAGTTTTACAACCGCTTTTGTAAGTAATTTTAATAGCATTCATAAAAATGGTTATGACCTTGACGGCAATCCAGGTGTAGACTTTTTCCGCCAGCCTCCAAATGCAGGCGAAATAATTTCGGTTAGTGGTGATATCTTAAACGATATTAGGAAAATAGCAGCTGCAGGTAGTAGTACAGGTGTGCCCGGCGACAACGAAAATGCCCTGGCCCTGGCAAATCTTAAATATGACAAGGTCTTGATCGACGGTCAAAATATCACCCTGGACGACTATTACGGATCACTCATCTCGAAACTGGGCGTGGATTCCCAGGAAGCCCAGCGCATGGCAGCCAGCCAGGAAGTAATGGTGAGCCAGCTCGACGAGCAGAGAAAGGAAATTTCCAGTGTTTCCCTGGATGAAGAAATGGCCAAAATGGTCATGTACCAGCATGCCTATAATGCCGCTGCCAGGATGGTTACCACCCTGGATGAGATGATAGATACCATTGTAAACAGAATGGGCATAACAGGAAGGTAGTGAAATCATGCGCATAACTCAGGGAATGATAACCGAAGCTTTCATGCGAAACCTTTCCTACAATCTAAAAAGGCTCAATGATAAAGAGGACATGCTGTCATCGGGCAAAAGGGTGAGGCGTCCCTCCGATGATCCGGTGTCCGCCATTCTTGCCATGAGACTAAGGAATACCCTTTCCGGCATTGAGCAATACAACAAGAATGTAAACGATGCCCTCACCTGGCTTAAGAACACAGAGTCGGCCCTGGCCAATACCGGCGACATCCTCCAGCGCATCCGGGAGCTTACGGTCAATGCGGCCAACGACACCCTTACTCCTGAAGACAGACAGACTATACTCGACGAGGTATCCCAGCTCAAACTCCAGATATTGCAGGAAGCCAACACCAGCTATAACAACAGATACCTCTTCGGCGGGTATGCCACAGACCAGCCGCCTTTCTATATTGATAGCATTACAGGCAAAATAACAGCAAATACCAGCGCGACGGGGACTTTAAAATACAACCTTGGCATGAACAATAATATGGATGTTAATGTACTGGGCACTGATGTCTTCTCAGATTTATTTACCACTGTGGAATCCATAGAATCCGATCTTAAATTAAACGATGCCTCTGCCCTGTCGGGCAGACTAACCGACCTTGACAACGCCATCAACATCGTATTAAAATACCGCTCCCAGATAGGCGCCAAATCTAACCGTCTCGATGCCACCAAATCAAGGTTGGAGTCCAATGAGATAGATTATACCGACCTTCTTTCCAAAACCGAGGATGTGGATGTGGCAAAGACTATCATGGACCTTAAGATGGACGAAAACGTCTACAGGGCATCCCTTGCCGTAGGTGCCCGCATCATCCAGCCCACGCTGGTGGATTTTCTAAGATAAAGAGGGCGGGCAGCGGATTCAATTTATACTATTTTTGAAGCCGGAAGAGCCCTAGGACGTCATGAACCGCCGGCGATGCGTTATTAAACCAGTATCAATGATGGTAATGTTAAAAAAGAGTGATCATATGCTTTTATATGACCTGGACATAAAATTCGGTTTCGGTCAGATCGGAATAAATATTTATCCCGGGGATTTTTCTTTGAAAAAAGCTTCGGATTCGGGCTTTGACATGAAGATAAAAAAGCCCGAAATTATTATTTCCACCCGATATCCCGAAATAAACATTGATTTTTCCCGCTGCCGGTCGGAAATGGGATATCCTTCCCTGCCTGAAGCGGCCATCCAGTGGCAGTATGATGGCAAACAGACGGTCTCGGACTATATCGATAAAAAAGTTGCCGAGGGCAATGCACTGGCTGATATCCATAAAGGAGTATCCATCCAGGAAATAGCCTATAGCGATGCCTTTCCCGAACCTCCGGAGACCAATGTAGATTTTATCCCCAAATCCCGGCCTGAAATAACCGTGCAGCCGGGGCAGGCAAGTGTAGATTTTACCCCTGGGGATATAACAGTTTCCGTAAACCCCTTACCTGTAAAATTCAACTACGACCGGGCTAGGGTAAATGTATTTCTCGAGAAAAAACCATACATAAATATAAATGCCGTTTACGTGGGGAGAAAATTTGATTTAAAGGTATAGCACCTTTAAAATTTTTGTGACATTGATAGAGATTATAAAGGTACTAATAAGTTGTAAATAATTAATGAGGGGGGGCTGCCTTACATGCTCATAAATAGCAAAAGGTTTGGCCAGCTTGACATAGATGAAACAAAAATAATCACCTTTATTAATGGCCTTTTGGGCTTCGAACACCTAAAAAAATACATCATCCTCGACCATCCTGGAAGCGACTTTTTAAAATGGTTGCAGTCCATCGATGACCTCGATATATCCCTTCCGGTCGTGGACCCAACAGCTTTTTTCCCCGATTACTCTCCTCGCATCAGCCGAGATGACCTTGATACCATAGGCATAAAAAACATCGAAGATGCCATAGTCCTCTGCATCATAACCGTTCCTTCCGACATCCAAAAAGCCACCATAAACCTCAAAGCTCCCGTAATCTTAAACCCCGCATGCCGCCTGGCGGACCAGATGATAGCCGAAAACTCTGAGTATAAAGTAAAACATCCTCTCACACTAAACGAAAAGCCGGAGGGACGGTGCGCCGGATGTTGATACTCTCGAGAAAAAAGGGCCAGAGTTTCTCCATCGGCAAACACATAACCATAAAAATCCTCGAAATAGAAGGCGACAGAGTGGGGCTCGGAATAGAGGCTCCGAAGGATATGAAAGTTCTGCGCACGGAGCTTTATGAGGAAATCATAGATGAAAACAAACAGGCGGTGAATGTTTCGGACGATGCGCTGAAAAATTTATAAGTACGTAATTCGCAACCATAAGCCGATGATGTTTCGCAGCCTGGATTTTTTTTGTGCTTTCGTCATCAATATTGATATATAATTTTAAAATGTGGTATGATAACAAAAAGGGTTGCTAAAAAATGGAGGATATATATATGCCTTCAACAGAAATGGCAAGCTATAGAGAATACATGAAAAAGATGATAGATATAGAAAAACAAAAATTGAATATGAGATATGAGAAAGCGTGGGAAGTCGCAAAGCAAATAGCCTGCCTTCTCCGCCAAAAATACAGTGCAAAGAAGGTATGGGTTTTCGGCTCCCTTGCAAAAAAAGAGATGTTCAACCCATGGTCTGACATTGATATAGCTGTCGAAGGAATACCACACGAATTATATTATAAAGCTATTGCTGAAGTTATATCCCTCTCACCGGAATATAAAATAGACATTGTAGATATTTGGGACTGCAGTCCTTTGTTTCGAGAAAATATTCAAAAGGAGGGGATATTAATATGATTAACAAATATTTAACACTGTCTGCAAGGATAAAACAGGAATTGTCAGAAATAAATTTGAGCATTGAACGGGCAAAAAAAGCATGGGAAAAAGCTCATATTCAATCAGATTCGTTATTTTTAGATAGTGTTGCTTTAAATCTTCATGATTTTTATGGAGGGCTTGAGCGAATTTTCGAACTGATAGCGGAAAGTCTTGATGGAGTAAAACCTGTAGGAGCAAACTGGCATCAGGAATTACTCCGACAAATTACTGTCGAAATACCTAAAATAAGGCCCGCGGTCATAGATGTCGATTTAAGAAAAGAGCTGGATGATTACAGGGCATTCCGGCATATAGTGAGAAATGTTTATGCTCATAATTTTCTTCCTGAAAAAATGAAACCTTTAGTAGAAAAAATAGATGATATTTACAGCAAACTCAAGGAACAGCTGGAAAAGTTCTGTAATTTTTTGGAGAACATATAAAATCCATTGCCAGAAAGACTGGATATGCTATTTTTCTTATTTCAAAGGATGACCTTGATCCTTTTTTTAATCTTCTTTCTAAGAATGTACCTAAACAATATAAAAATGTTCGGAATATGAGGAAATCTTAAACTCATTTGAAGTTATACCATCTTAATCTTCTAATCATAATCTGATAAGATATTTATCTTGTAATGGATATAATTGATAATCTAATACATTAGATATTATCCTACTAACTGATAGTTTTGGAACATTTTACAAAAAAGTGTTCACTCCCACCCTATTGCCTTCTTTCTGCTCATACCATAGATGTAATATAAGAGTATTCCGGAGGTTTTTCAAGAAAGATAAACAATGTATGTCTTGCCTCTTTGCTTTCGGCATTATGCATTACCCCTCCATAAACTTTATTACCTATCTAGAGCATACTACATTTTTTGAAAAAGTCCTATGATATATACGGGATATAATATTAATAGGAATATATTAACAAAAGATATTAACGAATATAGAAATGAACCAATATCACAGAAATCCGATGGAAGCTGGTAAAATAAATAGTAAAGGTAGTGTTAACCCTCATTACCCTTTAATATGCGTCGCTTTTAGCAGCAGCTCAAGAAACGTAAGAAAAACAACTTATGCATTAAATGTTGTTAAAAAGAGTCATATATTGAGCGAAATCTAATTTAATCAAACTAAAAACAATTTATTGAAGTAATATAAATGACAATAACAATAAATTATTGTCTCAATCAATTCGAAAATAATATTAGATAGATATACGAATCCGGACTATCCGATTATATATTATATATTAAAATAAACTCCTAGGTGTTTCGGCATCCTGGAGTGATGGATGCAAATATTTTATGGAAGGTTTGAAGTACGGTTCAAATTAAATGGTGAAGCTATGTACATAAAGGATGGTGAAAATGAAAGGAGTTATATTGGCAGGGGGAACAGGCTCGAGACTATTTCCTTTGACAAAAGTTACAAATAAGCATTTACTTCCGGTAGGGAAATACCCAATGATTTATTACCCCATATACAAATTAATCGAAGCCGGTATACGTGAAATACTTATTGTTACAGGAAAAGAACATATGGGGAGTGTGGTAAACCTACTGGGCAGTGGGTATGAATTCGGAGTAGAATTTACATATAAAATTCAGGATCAGCCAGGTGGTATTGCCCAGGCGCTGGGATTAGCAGAACACTTTGTAAATGGTGACAGATGCGTGGTCATTTTAGGTGATAATATTTTTGAAGATAATATAAGACCATATGTTGATAATTTCAAAAAACAACTAAATGGCGCTAAGATTTTATTAAAACAAGTGCCTGATCCCCACAGATTCGGAGTGGCTGAATTAGTAGAGGATAAAATTGTGTCCATTGAGGAGAAACCCAAAAATCCTAAAAGTAATTACTGCGTAACAGGCATTTACATGTATGACAGTAAAGTATTTGATATAATTAAAACATTAAAACCTTCCGGTAGGGGAGAACTTGAAATAACAGATGTCAACAATGAATATATAAAGGAAGGGATATTGACATATGACATTTTAAAAGGTCCATGGTCAGATGCGGGCACATTTGTATCTTTAAGAAGGGCTAATGAACTATCATATAACATAGAACTGAACTTTACCGAAGCTTTGAAATACGCCGCAGCAACAAGGGATATGGAGGCAGAATAATGGGTGAACTGATTGAGGGTGTTCAAATAAAAAATCTTATTAAGCATGTTGACGACAGAGGATTTTTCATGGAAATACTGCGGGATGATGACAATCTTTTAAAGAGGTTTGGACAAGCATCAATGTCCTTTACATATCCTGGCGTAATAAAAGCATTTCATTATCATAAATTGCAGGATGATTTATGGTTTTTCCCCAAAGGCAATGCCCAGGTGGTGTTATATGATTTGAGAGAAGATTCGCCTACAAGGGGAATGACCAATGTATTTTATATGGGTGAAAACAATCCCATACTTCTCTTTATACCTGTAGGTGTCGCCCATGGCTATAGGGTTTTAGGCAATGAACCGGCCATAATTACATACTTTACTACAATAGCATATAACAGGGAAAACCCCGATGAATATAGGATACCCTGGGATGACCCGGAAATAGGATTTGATTGGGCTACAAAGAACAGATGAGGTGCAGCAATGAAAATATTAGTGACAGGTGGAGCAGGCTTTATCGGCAGCAATTTTATAAGATACATGTTAAAACAGCACAAAGATTATAAAATAATAAACCTCGATAAGCTTACATACGCAGGGAATCTTGAGAATCTTAAAGATGTAGAGGATAATCCAAATTATATTTTTATAAATGGTGACATTACCGATAAAAACCTGGTTGAAAGCCTATTTTTTTCCTATGATATCGACTACGTAATAAACTTTGCGGCAGAATCCCATGTAGATAGGAGCATAGAAGATCCGCAAATATTTCTAAAAACAAATGTTATTGGGACACAAGTTTTGCTGGATGCTTCAAAGAAAGTCAATGTTAAAAAGTTTTTGCAGGTTTCTACAGATGAGGTTTATGGCTCCTTAGGGCCAACAGGCTATTTTACAGAGCAGTCGCCGCTATCCCCAAATAGCCCATACTCTGCTAGTAAAGCATCTGCAGACTTATTGGTAAAGGCATATGCTCATACTTATGGATTGCCGGTAAATATAACCAGGTGCTCAAACAATTACGGCCCACATCAATTTCCCGAAAAACTCATACCCCTTATGATTATCAATGCAATGAATGATAAGGATTTACCTGTATATGGCGATGGGCTAAATATAAGGGACTGGATTTATGTAGAAGATCATTGTAGGGCTATTGATATGGTAATACATCATGGTACGGTCGGCGAGATTTATAATATTGGGGGCAATAATGAAAAGACAAACATAGATATAGTAAAATACATATTAAAAGAAATCGGCAAACCTGAATCTCTGATAAAATACGTAAAAGATCGGCCGGGCCATGACAGGCGCTATGCCATAGATTCTACTAAGATACAAGAGGAATTAGGTTGGAAGCCTTTATATGGTTTCGAAGAGGGAATGAAAAAGACAATCAAATGGTATTTAGACAACAAAGGATGGTGGCAAAAGATAATCACCGGAGAGTACCGAGATTATTATGCAAAAATGTATGCAAACAGGTAGGTGCTTTACTTGAAAGTGCTGATTACAGGGAAAAAACGGGCAGTTGGGTTTTGACTTATATCAATTATTAAAAGGAAAGGAAGATGTTATAGCGGTCGGTAGAGATGATTTTGATGTAACCGATTTAAACAGCGCAAAAAAATTTATAAGAGAATATATGCCTGATATTGTAATACATTGTGCCGCATATACAAAAGTGGATGACAGCGAAAAACATATCGATATTGCTTACAAAGTAAATGCTATAGGTTCCGGCAATATAGCATCTATATGCAGTGATATTGGTGCAAAGATGGTATACATATCGACAGATTATGTCTTTGATGGAGAAAAATCGATGCCGTATAACGAGTTTGATATCCCGAATCCCATCAATGTTTACGGCAAAAGTAAATTGGCGGGTGAAAATATTGTAAAAGAAATACTTGACAAGCATTATATAGTTCGAACATCCTGGTTATACGGCAAAAATGGCAACAACTTCGTAAAGACGATGTTAAGATTAAGCAAGATGAAAGACGAAATAAAGGTTGTAAATGATCAACATGGTACACCTACTTATACCAAAGATTTAGCAGAAGGTATTTATTTTTTGATAAAGACAGGTGCATACGGCACATATCACATAACAAATAGTGGTAATACCACATGGTATGGATTTGCTAAAAAAATATTTAAGTTATCAGGTATAAAGATACAAATAATGCCAATCAATTCAGAAGAATACAATGCTCCGGCAAAAAGGCCCAAGTATTCGGTGCTTGATAATTTTATTTTAAGACATAGATTTGATTATAAATTAAGGAATTGGGAAGATGCGATAGAAGAATTTTTAATAGGGCTAGATTAGCAATACGTTATTTATATCACAATATGGAATTGGGTGAGCAAATGAAAATAATATATATAAGTTCAGGATTCCCATGGCCTCATAATAATATAGATTATTCCATCATAAATGGATTTCTAAAATTAGGACAAGAAATAATAGCGGTTGATGTCAAGGAAGTATATAATAAAGAATTTTATAATGTATTAAATCAATTTCATCCGGATTTTATATTAACACTACATGGATTAAATTTAGATATCAACAAAGTTATTGAAATAAAAAATATGGGTTATAAAATAGGAGTCTGGTTGGTCGATGATCCTTATGAAATCGATAATAGCATAAAGTATGCAATAAATTATGACTACATTTTTAATACTGAAAGAAGTGTTATAGATTTATATAAAAAATATGTAATAAATTCATATTATCTTCCATTAGGAAGCAACGAAGATGTTTTTAATAAAACTCATGATAGCAGATATTATTCTGATATATGTATCATTGGCTCAGCATTTCAAAGCAGATTAGATATAATCGACGAATTATATGATATTATTGTTCAATACAATGTAAAAATTATAGGTCAATGGTGGGAAAAACTCAAATGCTATGATATGATAAAAAATAAAGTTTTATCTCAAATAATAACAGATGAAGAAGCAGCGAGATATTATTCCAATTCTAAAATTAATCTCAATATACATAGAAGTTTCGATGATAGAACATTTGATTTAAACAAGTCAAACCTTAAGGCAATTTCACCAAATAACAGGACTTTTGATATATCAGCAGCCGGGGGATTTCAAATTGTTGATTATCGAGAGGATTTAGAGAGGTTTTATAAAATAGGCGAGGAAGTAGTCGTTTATGATGGGATTGATGACTTAATAAACAAAATTCAATATTATTTAAAACATGATGATGAAAGAACAAAGATTGCGGAGAAGGCATACCAAAGGACTTTAAAAGAACATCTCTTTACAAATAGATTAGGGAAAATGTTGGAAATAGTAAGTAAAAAGAGTTAAAAATGGAGTAATAAAATAAAGTATTCTTCATCTGAAGATAAATCAAAACCAGAAGGAAAAGAATGGAATTTGTTTAGATATATTGGATAATCGTTAAAATAAATTTTATGAGGGAGTAAAAAAGTTATGATTAAAGAGTTTAGCAGTATTATTATATTGACACATAATCAATTGGAATATACAAAGCAGTGCCTTGAAAGTATACGACAGTATACAAATGTGCCGTATGAAATTATTGTTGTAGATAATGGTTCTACCGATGGTACTGTGGATTATCTCGATAAGCAAGAGGATATTATACTTATTAAGAATGATGAAAATTTGGGATTTGCTAAGGGATGTAACCAGGGAATCAATGTTTCTAAAGGAGAGTTTATTGTATTACTAAATAATGATACAATAGTTACAAAAAATTGGCTCAAGAATATGGTTGACTTTATGACTACCCACAAAGATGCCGGTATTGTAGGACCTGTAACGAACAATGTTTCCGGGATGCAAAAAATAAATGTGGATCTAAAGACTATCGAAGATATTCATAAATTTGCAGATAAATATAACAGCAATAATTTAAAGTATAAGAAGACATTAAGACTTGTGGGTTTTTGCATGATGATAAGAAAGGAATTATTAGATGAAATTGGTAAATTGGATGAAAAATTTGGGATCGGGAATTTTGAGGATGATGATCTTTGTATAAGGACAATTTTAAATGATAAATTTCTTTATATATTAGAATCTACCTTTATTTATCATTACGGAAGTGTTACATTTAGAAATAATAATTTAGACTATAAAAAAATAATGGAAGAAAATATGGATTATTTTATGAAAAAATGGGGATTAAATGCAGATTATTATAGGAACTTTAATCCTTTCTTTATATCAAAAATTCCTAAAACGGTTAAACGAATACTAGATATTGGATGTGGAATGGGAGCACTAGGATTAGAATTAAAAAATCATGGAAATGTATATGTAGATGGTATTGAGATAAATGACAAAGCTGCCCAAATAGCTTCTAAGGTTTTGGATAAGGTATACATAGGAGATGCCGAAAAGATAATCAATGAGCTCCCAAAAGGTTATTATGATGTTGTAGCATTAGGTGATGTAATAGAACATCTTTTTAACCCGTGGGAGTTCATAAAAAAAGTAAAGAAAGTATTAAAGAAAAATGGCATTATCTTATCAAGCATTCCTAATATAAGCAATATAAGCATTATTAAAAGCCTTTTATCTGGCCAATGGGAATATGTCGATTCGGGATTATTAGATAGGACACATATAAGATTTTTTACTTATAATTCCATTAAAAAAATGTTTGACGATGCGGGATATTATATAAAAGATGTTACTAAATTAGTCTCAGGAATTAAATCATCGAGAGATAATACATTATTATATTATCTAGACAACATCTCAAAGATTCTAGGTTATTCCTACAATTATAAAAATGAGGGAGATGCATATCAGTATGTTATAGTTGCAGCCAAGAAAGTACCTTCCACCCTCTCCCTATGCCTCATCACAAAGGACGAGGAAAAAAACATTGCCCGGTGTATAAATAGTGTCAAGGATATCGTGGATGAGATCGTGGTGGTAGATACTGGCTCGAAGGATAAGACGGTGGAGATAGCGGAAAGTTTTGGGGCGAAGATAATACATGCGAAATGGGAGGATGATTTCAGCAAGGCCCGGAATATCGCTATAGAAAATGCCAAGAGTGACTGGATTCTTTTCCTTGATGCCGATGAGGAGATAGCCAAAGAGGATGTGGGGAAAATACGGCCATTGCTCAATGATGACACCGTAGAGGCATATATATTGAAGTTTGTAAACTACGGCGGCACCAATGTTTCTAACGGTATGACCGAGATCCATTACAATTTCAGGATATTCAGGAACAATGGCAAGCTAAAATACATTTATCCCATACACGAAAATCTGAGAAACGTTAAAGACAACAGGGTTCCTGTGTTTAAAAATGCCGATGTAACGATACTGCATTATGGTTATTTGAATGAAACGAGAATAGAGAAGAAAAAGACCGAAAGGTATATAAACATACTGTTAAAATATCTTATGGATCATCCTAATGATAAGTTCCAGCATGGCAACCTCGCAGTAGAATATTTTAACACCGGGGATTATCATAAGGCACTGAAGCATCTATTGATAGCGACAAAGGGCATGGATGTAAATTCATATGCCGCCACGAGGCTCTTAAGATACCTTATATCCACATATACGGCCTTGAAGGATTATGACACGGCATTAAAGATTATAAATGATGCTAAAGCATATTATGCAGATGTGCCTGACTTTAAATTCCTCGAGGGCATGATATATATTGATCAGAAAAGATATAATAAAGCTATAGAACTGTTCAAAGAATGCCTTTCCATGGGAGAATATAAAGGTATATTTGTAACTATGGGTGGAACAGGGAGCTATAGAGCCAGGTACATGATTGGACTTTGTTATGAGAAGCTAAACCGCCTTAATGATGCTGTAAAAGAATATATGGAGCTATTGAAGGAAAATCCGAATTACCAGGAAGTGTTTATAAAGCTCTTTGATACTTTTGTGAAAAATGAAAAGCCGGAGGATGTAAATGAGTTTTTCAATAAATATGTAGATAAAAAGTCACCCATGAACTATGTTATTTTGGCAAGGCTTTATATGAATGTTGGTAGATATGATATCGCAAAAGGATATCTTGACAGTATCAATATAGATATTGAAGGGTTGAATAACTTAAGGGGATTAGCAGATATGGGGATGAAGGATTTTGAAAATGCTATAAAACATTTTGGAATGGAATATGGCAAAGCCAGGGAAGAAGCCATTTATCATGAAGTCTTATGCCATATAATATTGAAAGATACGGATAAGGCAAAAGACCTGCTGTGGAAGATACCGGATTCGTCGGATAAGAAGCTCTATATGACGATGATAGGCGAAATGAGGGCAAAATATGATGATATCAAGGACAGTTTCTTCAATCTGCTGGATACCCTCATCAAGATAAAGGAATATGATTTATACAATGATGTTTTAAATCTGTATGTGGGCCGATTTGCCAGAGCGGATTATGAAAGATACGGGCAGATGATGATAAACTACGGCCTGGAGGAGCTAGCGGTGGAAGCCTATATAAAAGCTGCCGATCTAAAGAGCCGGAATCCCGAAGTCTATAGATACCTTGCCCAAAAAGCATTAGAAAAGGAACTATATGATGAGGCACTGTCTTTTGCGGCAAGAGCTTTTGAAATAGATAAGACAGATGTTGATAACTATATATTAATATATAAGATCTACAGGGTGATGGGGAAAGAAGATGATGCCGAAGAAGTAAATATGATGATAAAAGAGATATATCCGGAAATGGACCTCGAAGAAGTTACGGTTTAAAGCAGTTTTTCAAATTAAATATAAAAATCGATAAAATAGGTGAATATAGAAAGTAAATTACGATATATGCAAATAATAGCAATTAATGGCGAAAAGGGATGTTTTTTCGCCATTAATTTTTGTGAGCATATATCGATAATATAAATGAAAACAAAATTACGGGACCGGCCGGACCGAAAGATTGGTTTATCCGCAGGGAAGCGGAAAAATAAATCAGGGAGGATAAAGAAATGATTATCAACCATAACATCAGTGCTTTGAATGCTTACAGGCAACTGACTGTTAACAACACAGGCATGCAAAAGTCGTTGGAAAAATTATCATCAGGTTACAGAATCAACAGAGCCGGAGACGATGCAGCAGGTCTTGCCATCAGTGAAAAGATGAGAGGCCAGATTAGAGGTTTAAATCAAGCCCAGAGAAATGCACAGGATGGTATTTCCCTCATCCAGACAGCTGAAGGTGCATTAAACGAAACCCATGCGATACTTCAGAGAATGAGAGAACTTGTAGTTCAGGCTGGAAACGATACAAATACAACACAAGACAGAGCAAATATTCAAGCTGAAATTAACGAACTAAATCAAGAAATAGATAGAATTTCTGATCAAACTCAATTTAATACAAAGACGTTGCTAGACGGAAGTTTAAAATCAGGAACTGCTACATTATCGTTCCAAATAGGTGCAAATGGTAATCAGATTGTTTCATTAAATATTGGAGAAATTCATACTTCAGTTTTAGGAACAACTTCATTATCTCTTGCACAGGTAAATGTAAGCGTTGATAATTTGAGTGCAGCAAGTGTAGCTGATGCTTTAAGTGCTATTGATGCAGCTATACAGACCGTATCAGCAACAAGAAGTAACCTTGGTGCTTTACAGAATAGGCTCGAGCATACCATCAATAACCTCGGCACTGCTTCCGAAAACCTAACAGCTGCTGAATCCCGTATCCGTGACGTAGACATGGCAAAAGAAATGATGGAATTCACCAAGAATAGTATATTGAATCAAGCTGCTACTGCCATGCTCGCTCAGGCTAATATGCTTCCCCAGTCGGTACTGAAGCTTTTGGGTTAGATTTAAGTAAAGTATAGGAAACGCTAGTTTATCCAATTTCGAGGATTAATCCGAGAAAAAATATCTTTTACTTGCCCGGCGGATTTTCCGCCGGGCAGTAAAATATGTGGGGTGATAAAGTGAGGGTCGAGGGTATAGCAAACAGCGGCGGTTATATGCCTATGGCGGATAGCATGGCAAAGGAAACAGCGGCAAGTTCGGAAGTAGAGGTAACCAATACAAAAGAAAGTAACGGCGGTTCCATTGATTTTAAAAAAGTCATTGGGAAAAAAGATTTCGATACCATAGTTCAGGGCCTCAAGAATATCGCAAAAGAATTGAAAGAGACCAGGTTCGAGTTTTCCATACATAAAGCAACTAAAAGGGTCATAGTAAAAATATTTGATAAAAACACAGATAAGCTCATCACAGAAATACCGCCGGAAAAGATTCTGGACCTCATCGCATCCATATGGGAGCAAGCAGGATTTATAGTGGATAAGAAGGTTTAAAGGTTATGATATACGGAGGTGAGATACATTGATCAATCCCATAAGCAGCAATCTAAGATTTAGCGGCCTTGCGTCAGGGATAGATGTGGACAGCATTGTTTCCCAGCTCATGAAAGTCGAGCGCATGAGGGTAGACAAGCTCTACCAGCAGAAACAGCTAGTAGAGTGGCAGCAGCAGGATTACCGAGACATGAACCTAAAGCTAAAGGCGTTATATGATAATGTATTCAACATGAAGTTACAGGGAACATACTTGAAGTATAAAGCTACTGGGACCATGCCTTCGGGCGTTTCATCGGATAATTACTTTACTGCGATTGCAGGCTCCACTGCTATACCGGGAGATTATAGTGTAAAAGTTACAGCTTTGGCAACCAGTGCCAAAAAAGAAAGCTCCGGTTCTATTTCAAAGATACTGCAGGGTACTTCACTTAATTACCCTATTGATACTACCACCAATAATCAATTCATCATCTCTGTTGATGGCATTGAAAAAACAGTTGTACTTACACAGAAAAATTATGATGGAACCGCGGGGAATACATTAACTGATCTGAAAAATGATATTCAGGCTAAAATTGATGCCTTGTTTGGAGCAAATCAAGTAACGGTAGGATTAAATGGATCGAGCCTAACTTTTCAACCTGCCGGCGACTATAAACCTTCCATAGTTCTTAAGGATTCTCCAACAGCGAATGTTTTAGAAAGCCTGGGCTTCCAAAATGGAGATTATTATAAGATAAATCCTAATGCTCCGCTTAGGACGGAATATGCGAAATTTACAAATAATCCATTTGGTGCCGATTACATAATAGCATTTACTATAAACGGAAAACAGTTTAGTTTTGATTTAAGTGATACCGGGGCCGAAAAAAACTATACATTAAATGACATTTTATCAAAAATAAGTTCGGATCCGGATGCCAATGTGAATGCGTATTATGATTCCATTACAGATAAAGTTGTTATAAAATCAAAAGATACAGGTATAAGTTCTTCAGTAAGTATCGTAAATACATCAGGCAACTTATTTGGATCATCAGGGGCTTTGCAGGTAGATACTACTAATACTGTCTATGGAACAAATGCCAAAATCACTTTTAACGGCATTGATATAGAAAAAACGACAAATAGCTTTACTTTAAACGGTATTCAGTTTAACCTCAGGCAAACAATGACAGATACTGCAACCCTTAGGGTGGAGTCCGACATCGACGGTGTCGTAGCCAACATTAAGGGCTTTATAGACAAGTATAATGAGACCATCGATGCCATAAATGCAAAGCTTTCCGAAGAGCGCTACAGGGATTATCTTCCTCTCACCGACGAGCAGAAAAAGGATATGAAGGATACGGATATAAAGCTGTGGGAGGAAAAGGCTAAGAGCGGGCTTTTGCGGTCGGACTCGTTGCTTTCGGGTATCGTCGATAAGATGAGACAGGCTTTATACACTCCTGTCAGCGGCCTTCGGTCGGATATGGATTCATTGAGTGAGATAGGTATAACTACAGGCGGCTACTGGGAAAAAGGCAAGCTTCATCTTGATGAGAGCAAGCTAAGAGATGCTCTGGCAAAGGACCCAAATGCTGTAGCCAAGTTATTTACCGTTTTTTCGGATGATAAAAATACAGACAATGACGGTATTGCCGTAAGGTTATATAATGTTATAAAATCCGGTATGGACAGCATCACCGACAAGGCAGGTGGCGGAGATTACCAGTTGTATGACAACAGCCTTCTGGGCAAGCAGGTCCGGGATATAAATGACAGGATAAGCATCATGGAGGACCAGCTAAAGAGTATCGAGGACCGCTACTACCGCCAGTTTACCCAGATGGAACAGGCCATAGCGGCCATGAATCAGCAGAGCATGTGGCTTTCCCAGCAGCTAGGTATGGGCGGTCAAGGATAAAAATAGATCGGTTCGGTTAAAGAAAGATTCTGCAATATATTACCAGGAGGGCAATTTAACTTTTCTTTGCTACTTGACTAACGACATAATTGCAAAAAGTACCCAATAGCAGTAATGATAGGTATATTTATGATAAATATGTAAATGCTTATCTGGAGGGATATGTATGATCAATGCATATCAGCAGTATCAGCAAAATTCCATCTTGCTGGCATCCCCGCAGAAATTGCTAATCATGCTCTACGATGGTGCCATCCGGTTCATAAAAGCAGCCCGGAAGGCCATGGAAGAAAAGGACTTTGAGCAAGCCAATTACAATCTGGTCAGGGCGCAGGATATATTCTCGGAGCTCAACTGCAATCTTGATATGGATATCGATATTTCAAAAAATCTTCGGAGCCTGTATAATTTTATAAACGATAAACTTATCCAATCCAACATTAAAAAGAGCGTTGAAATATTGGATGAGATAGAACCAATGGTGGAAGACCTGAGAAATACATGGTATGAAGCATCCAAAAAAGTCAAGGTACCACAACAATGATGAGGAGAAAAAAATGCTGGAAACTTTAAAAGGGCTTTTACATAAAAAAATGAGATGTTAAAAGATATGTTTGAGCACACTTTAAACATAAGTACAGCTCTTGAAAAAAATGATGTCGAGCAGGTTTTAATGATCCTCAAGCTCCGGCAACAGGAGATGGGAATGATCGATGAAATAGATAAAAAGATCCTATCTTCCTTTGCCGGGGATTTCACTGTCCTATGGAAAAATATTAAAGATGATGAAGAGTTAAAAATTATTTATAGCGAAATACAATCAATTCTTAAGAAAATAAAAGCCCAGGATGATGAGAACATGGAAAAAGCCCGAAAGGAAAAGCTTAAACTTTCGGATGATATAAAAAGTGTAAGGCATACAGGGCAGGCCATGCGGGGTTATGGTGTCGTCGATGGTCGGTCCCCCAATTTCGGTGCCTTTATAGATACAAAAAAGTAATTTTTTTCTTGCATTTTTTAACAAATGAGTGTATAATGATATATGGCATAACTTAGGTCTGTGGTTGAAAGTCGATGCCAGGGCCGTAGGCAAAGCGACTCCCAGGAGTGGCGTTCCACTCGCAGTGTGCGGCGTTTTTGGGGAAAACCAGGTCAGCTAAGGAAATGCCGATAAAATCATTTAAAGTGAGGGGTTTTTTTAATGGCATTTCAGGACAAAACATTGGTATGTAAAGAGTGTGGGAACGAGTTTGTTTTCACCGCCGGCGAGCAGGAATTCTACGCGGAAAAGGGCTTTGAGAATGAGCCTACCCGCTGCAAAGCCTGCAGAGACGCCCGCAAGAGGAGAATGAGCGACGGCGGTTCCAGAAGGCAGTCAAGACAGATGTATGATGCTGTTTGCGCCGACTGCGGAGCACCCACACAGGTTCCCTTTAAGCCCAGAAACGATAGACCCGTATACTGCAGCGCTTGCTACCAGAACCATCGCATGGCCCAGAACGCTTAAAAAAGGGAAAATGAGGCCCGGTTTATACCGGACCTTTATTTTTTAGTTATAAATTAGATATTGCAATAATATACTTTTTAATGTATAATTATACCCAAATTTAAATTTTAGAGGCTAAGAGAGGGGACCAAAATGTTTAAGTTTAATAAGACAGTAATATTCGCACTGGTCATTCTAATGATTTTGAGCGTTCTCGCAGGCTGCGGAAATAAGACAGCTTCCACTGAACCAAAACAGGACCAAAACAGTCAGACCAATCAAGGTCAATCATCCCAGCAGGGAACGGATAACAGCGGTCAAAATACCGCCAGCGAAGATGATATAATTCAAAAAATAAAGAATTCAGGCAAACTGGTCATGGCCACCAGTGCCGATTATCCGCCCTACGAATTTCATGACATTTCCGGCGGCAAGGATGAAATCACGGGTTTTGACGTAGATATAGCCAGGGCCATTGCCAAGGAATTGGGCGTTCAGCTTGAAATAAAGGATATGGCTTTTGACGGTGTGCTGCCGGCACTGCTTGCCAAAAAAGTTGATATAGCTATCGCTGCTTTCACTATCACCGAAGAGCGCAAAAAAAGCGTGAATTTCTCCGAACCATACTTAGATGGCGGTCAGCAGATAGTGACTTATAAGGGAAGCGGTATTAAGGGCAAGGAAGATCTGAAGGGTAAGACCATAGGCGTTCAGCTCAGCACCACCGGCGAGGCGGAGGCCAAGAAGATCGAGGGCGCAAAACTGAAACAGTTCGACAGGGTGGATGCGGTAATGCTGGACCTCATGAATAAGCGCGTTGATGCGGCCATTGTGGGCAGTGTCGTAGCCGACGCCTATTTAAAGCTGAATCCCGACAAATTTGAGAAGGCCGGCGATAAGCTGAATTCCGAACAAAACGGTATACCTGTAAGGAAAGAAGATACCAAGCTCCTGGAAGTTGTGAACAAAGTTCTTAAAGACCTTAAAGACAGCGGCGAGTATGACAAGCTGGTGCAGAAATGGTTTGTGGACTTTAAACCCGTAGAAAAGAAGTAAGGCGCATTAGGGCTCTTTGCAGAGCCCTTAATCTTTGAGAGGAGCAGTTGCGGACATGAATCTGGACTTTTCCATTATAAAACCGTATTTCAATCTTTTTGTGGTGGGAGCCTTTGTAACGGTTAAAATAACGGCCCTGGCGGTTCTCATGGGGATCGTCATAGGGCTTTTTGTGGGGATGGGCAAGATGTCCCGCATAAGCATCATTAGATGGCTGTGCACTGCCTATGTAGAAGTCATCAGGGGGACACCTTTATTAGTGCAGATATTTATTTTTTATTTCGGCCTACCACAAATAATTGGCATTAATATACCGGAATATCCGGCGGCTGTAATCGCTTTGGGCATCAACAGCGGCGGATATGTGGCGGAGATAATCCGCGGTGGCATCCTGGCGGTGGAGAAAGGCCAGATGGAAGCCGCCCGTTCTCTTGGAATGAGTCATGCTATGGCTATGAGGTATATCATTTTGCCCCAGGCTTTTAAAAAGATGATACCGCCCCTGGGCAATGAATTTGTCACACTTCTAAAAAATTCTTCTCTTGCTACAACCATCGGTTTTGGCGAGCTAACCAGAGCGGGACAGATTGTGGCAGGCAACACCTATAAGCCCTTTGAACCGTATTTTGTGGTGGCGGCCTTTTATCTTATTATGACATTGGCATTTTCCCGGCTAACGAATATATTGGAAAGGAGGCTGGCGGAAAGTGATTGAAGTTAGGGACCTTTATAAGAATTTCGGGCATCTGGAAGTATTAAAAGGCATAAACAATAAGGTGGAAAAAGGTGAAGTTGTGGTAGTCATAGGTCCCAGCGGTTCCGGCAAGAGCACGTTTTTGAGATGTTTGAACTTGCTGGAGGAGCCCACCAGAGGTGAGGTTTATATTGAAGGCAAGAATCTCATGGACCCCAGGACCAACGTAAACCAACTGCGGCAGGATGTGGGCATGGTGTTTCAGCATTTTAACCTGTTCCCACATAAAAGGGTCATAGAAAATATCACCCTGGCCCCCATAAAGGTGAAGGGTGAAAATCCAAAAGAAGCCTATGAAAAGGCCATGCAGCTTTTGAACCGCGTGGGACTGGCGGATAAAGCCAACAGCTTCCCGTCTCAGCTTTCCGGCGGCCAGAAGCAGAGGGTGGCCATAGCCCGGGCTCTTGCCATGAACCCCAAGATAATGCTTTTTGATGAGCCCACATCAGCCCTGGACCCGGAGATGATCAAGGAAGTGCTGGATGTTATGAAGGACCTTGCCCGGGAAGGCATGACCATGGTGGTGGTGACCCATGAGATGGGATTTGCCCGGGAAGTAGGCGACAGGGTCATATTTATGGATGAAGGCAAGATTCTGGAAGAAGGATCCCCCGATGAAATATACAACAGGCCCCAAAACCCGCGCACAAAAGATTTCCTCAGCAAAATATTATAACGACTTTAATCTTTGAATCAAATCTCTCCCCCATAAAGGTCCGATTATACCGGGCCTTTAAATTTATATTTTATCAAAATATGCCGGGCATCATAGTCCAAAAACTGTTTTTAAATCAATGGTCAAATCTTCAAAAAGACCCACTTTTACCGTATCATCCTCGGACCAGCTCAAATAATCCTTATAAGTATATAATCTATCCTGCCTGTTCAATTGTACCGACATTTCGAATCCCTCCTTATTTGATTTTACCAGAAAATTAAGGCATATAAAAGTAATTATTTATTATTTTTTTGGTGTTATACATGTGTTATAATCAAGATTGGGCAGGAAAAACAGGATGTTTTTTCAAAAAGGCGCTGTATTTTCACAATTGGATGTATAGAAATATATTTTTATATTTTTAAGGAGAGAATTTATGGAGTTCAGAGACTATCATGTACACCTTGAACAGGGTCCTTACACACTGGAATGGATAAAAAGATTCTTGGAAGAAGGCGTAAAGAAAGGGGTGGTGGAAATCGGGTTTTCCGAACACGGGCACAGGTTTGTCCAGGCCAGGGACTTATGGAAGAGTGAAGGCTTTAGGGGACAGTGGACCCTAAAGGAGGCCACCGAAGATATAGACGAATATGTGAAAATAGTGGAAAAGGCTAAGGGCCTGGGTCTTCCTGTGAAGCTCGGCATAGAGATGGACTACATACCCGAATATGAAGACGAGATCCGGGATTTTATAAATAAATACTCCTTTGATTATGTGCTGGGGGCCGTCCACTGGATCGGTGACTTCGGTTTCGACCATCCTGCGCTAATAAATGAATGGAATTTGCGGGATGTGGATGATACTTACCGCGAATATTTCGATATTTTGCTGAAGGCTATAAAATCGGGGATATTCGATTGTATAGTCCACCCCGATGTCATAAAGGTTTTCGGCCACAGGGCCAGATGCGACTTGAGTCAAATGTATGAGGAAGCGGCAAAGACTATGAAGGAAATGGGCCTTTGTGCCGAAGTCAGCACCGCCGGATTCAGGAAACCTGTCGGAGAACTTTACCCTGCACCTTTAATGTTGGAGCGCTTCAGGAAATGGGATGTCCCCGTCATGATAAATTCCGATGCCCACAGGCCGGAAGATGTGGGCAGGGATTTTGACAAAGCACTGGATTTTGTAAAGAGTTATGGTTATGACAGATTCTGCTTTTTTGATAAAAGGCAGAAAAAGTTTTACAAAATTCGCTGAGTCAGGTGACGGTTCTTTGACTCAATCGCAAAATCGATTTGGTTGCAAAGGAAGATGCGAATGTTCAATATCGTACTGGTTGAACCCGAGATTCCGCAGAACACCGGAAATATCGCCAGAACCTGTGCCGCCACCGGTGCGGTCCTGCACCTGGTGGGTCCTCTGGGGTTTTCTCTGGAGGATAAATATTTGAAACGGGCGGGTCTGGATTACTGGCCTCTGGTGAGTGTGAAATATTATGAAAACTACCGGGAGTTTGAAGACAAAAACCCGGATGCCATCATGTACTTTCTCACCACTAAAGCAAAAAAATGCTATACGGATGTAAGCTACGAATCCGGCTGCTATCTGGTTTTCGGCAGGGAAACCACCGGCCTTCCGTTGGAACTTTTAAAGGCGCACCATAACAGCTGTGTCAGGATTCCCATGGTGGATGACGCCAGGTCCTTGAATCTTTCCAATTCCGTTGCCATAGTGGTATATGAGGCCCTGAGGCAAAATGGGTTCAAAGGTTTGAAGATCCAGGGCCCATCCAAAAGCTAAGTGAGTCAGGGGATGAGTCATTTTTTTTTTGAAAAAACCGACATGACTATTGACAAAGCGCAGAAACACAAGTATAATTGTATACAATAATACATATGAGCAAGGGAGAGATGTAAATGGCTGCGGATTTGATGGGGAAGAAAATAAAATTTGTGGATACTACTCTGAGAGATGGAGAACAAACGGCAGGAGTGGTCTTCGCCAACCATGAAAAGCTGGAGATTGCAAGGATGCTGGATGAATTAGGGGTAGATCAGCTGGAAGTCGGAACCCCGGTAATGGGGGGAGATGAAAAAGCAGCTATAAAGACGATAGTAAAATCAGGACTTTCAGCCAGTATTATGGCATGGAACAGGGCTAATATAGAAGATATTAAAGAATCCATAGAATGTGGTGTGGATGCGGTAGCCATATCCATTTCTACTTCCGACATTCACATCAAGAACAAGCTGAAAAAGAGCCGGGAATGGGTTATGGAGCAGATGGTTAAAGCTGTGGAATTTGCCAAAAGCCAGGGAGTATATGTTTCCGTAAATGCCGAAGATGCTTCCAGGACAGACATGGATTTCCTGGTAAAATTCGGTCAGGAAGCCAAAAAGGCCGGAGCTGACAGACTCCGGTTCTGTGATACCCTGGGCATATTAAATCCCTTTAAAACCGCCAAAATGGTAGAGGAACTCATAACCAAAACGGAGATCAATGTGGAAATGCACACCCACAATGACCTGGGAATGGCCACAGCCAATGCCCTGGCGGGCATAGAGGCAGGAGCGTCTTATGTGGGCGTCACAGTAAACGGCCTCGGCGAAAGGGCTGGCAATGCTCCTCTGGAAGAGGTGGCTATGGCTTTGAAATACACCATGGGCTGTGATGTAGACTTGAAGGTTCCTATGTTGAAAGAAATCTGTGAATATGTGGCAAAAGCCTCGGCAAGGCCCCTTTCCGTCAACAAGACCATAGTGGGTGAGAATATATTTGCCCATGAATCGGGCATTCATGCCGATGGTGTCATAAAAGACCCATCTACCTATGAGTTTTTAGATCCGGTGGAATTGGGCCTTAAGAGGAAAATCATTATAGGAAAACATTCGGGCACTGCTTCCATTAAAGCCAGGTTGAAAGAATACGGCATCTTTATAGATGAAGAACTGGCAAAAGACATACTGCAAGAAGTGCGAAGCATGGCAGTAGCCCTGAAAAGGCCGCTTCTTGACAGGGAGCTCATTTCCATTTACAAAAATATGTTGAATTTAGACCAAAAAGCGGTATAAGGTCGAAGGTTAACCTGGATAAAATGCAAAAATTTCCCCCTTTCTTGTTAAAAACATGCTATAATGGACATGAAATTGCTGAAGGGGGACTTTGAATGGAAGAAATATTAAAAAAGATTTTAGAAAAAGTCGATGGTATTGAAAATAGCGTAACGGAATTAAAAGAAGGGCAAAAAAGGCTTGAAGAAAGGCAGGCAAATTTAGAGGAAGGCCAGAAGAGACTTGAAGAAAGCCAGAAGAGACTTGAGGAAGGCCAGAAGAGACTTGAAGAAAGCCAGAAGAGACTTGAAGAAAGCCAGAAGAGACTTGAAGAAAGACAGAAGAGACTTGAAGAAAGACAGGCAAAATTAGAGGAAGGCCAGAAGGAGATAAGAAAAGAAATAAAATTTATCTGGGATGACATAAGGAAGCTTGATAATAGGCTCTTTGCTCAGGAAAAAATACATCAAATTTGAATTGCAGATAGAAGTTATAAAAAAGCCCGGAGATACCGGGCTTTTTTGTTCTTTATTAATTATATTATATTACACTTTGAACTTGTTTACCAATGATGTTAGGTTTTCCGCCAGTTTTGCCAGTTCCTGAGCTGATGCGGCGATGTTTTCCATGGTGGCTGTCTGTTCTTCCGAGGAAGCAGAAACTTCTTCGGTGCCGGCGGCGGTCTCCTGGGCTATGCTTGAGATACTCTGGACCATTTCTACAATGTGTTCCACATTTTGATATTGTGATGAAAGTTCAGTTGAGATTTCTCTGGAGCGCAGGGCTGCCGCATCGATTCGTGCCATCAATCCGTCTATTCTCTCATTGATTTCTTTGATGAGGACCTGGCCTTCATTCACCTGCTTATTGCTTTCCGCCATGGCATTTACTGCGATCCTGCTACTGTTTTGAATCAACTTGACAATTTCGGCTATCTGCTTGGCGGCTTCTCCTGACTGCTCTGCCAGTTTTCTTACTTCATCCGCCACCACTGCAAAACCGCGGCCGTGCTCACCGGCCCGGGCTGCTTCTATGGAAGCATTCAGCGCCAGAAGATTGGTCTGATCTACAATATCACGAATGATTCCCGAAATTTTACCGATTTCCGTGACTTTAGAATCCAGTTCCTGCATTATTGCATTTGTCTTGTCCACCGTTGATTTTATGGTATTCATCTTTTCCGTAGCAATCTCTATCTTTTGCCGGCTTTCTTTCGCGTTTTGAGCCATTTCTTCGGCTGAAGAGGCTGTTGAATGGGCATTTTCCTCAACCTTACCGTTGGAAACCACCAGTTTGTCCACTAAACTTGAGATTTCGGCAAGTTTTCTGGCCTGTTCGTTAGCCCCTGCCGCTATCTGCTCTATGGCTCCTGCTACCTGCTGAGTAGACTGGTTGCTCTGCTCGGCACCGGCGGCCAGTTCTTCGGCTGAAGCAGACATGTTTTCTGCTGCCTTAATGACCTCTTTCACAAGCTCTTTTAGACTTGATACCATTGAATTAAAAGAGGATGCCAGTATTCCAATTTCTGTTGAATCCTTTATATTGATGCTTTCCATTAGGTTTCCGGATGCGACGCTGTTGGAAACTTTCACCATGCGGCTTATGGGTTTTGCAATCAAATTTCCTATAAAAAGACCCATGCCCAGGCAAAGAAGCGCTATTACGATGGCTGTTATGTATATGGTCCCTGTTACCCTGTTTACATGGGCAAATGCCTCACTAACCGGTTGCTGCACGAATATACCCCATCCTATGGATTTTTGCCTTCCGTATGCCACGAATCTTTTGGCCCCACCTATTTCATATGTTGTAAATCCGGATTTTCCGGACAGTGCCGCCTTGACAAAATCATATTTTGAACGATTTTCGCGGGATTTTACAATCTTATAATCCTTATGGGCTATAATATACCCGTCGCTGTCGGTTATGTACGCATATCCTTCGTTGCCGACTTTCATATTCATGACTATTCTTGTTAAACTCACCAGGGAAACGTCCGCACTGATGACGCCCACAGGCTGACCGGTGTCGGATAATATGGTGTTGGATATGGATATGATGGAGTTGCCAGACATCTGGTCTACTTTGACTTTGGTCACATAGAGGCCTTTTGCATCCATAGCCCCGGTGTACCATGGTTCACTTTTTACATCATAGTTATCGGGAAAAGAGGCAAACGGTACAGCAAAAACTTTACCTCTGGTATCTACCACATATATCCGCAGTATCTGGGGATTTTGCTGGGTCATGTCATAAAGAAACGGGGTAATCTGGTCCTGGTCCATGGTCCTCACAACTTTAGTGGTGGCCAGGAAGGTCACAAGATTTTTATTTTGCTCTATAAAAAGGTCTATATTGTCATTTAGATTATCTACGATAATACTGGCTTTTTCCCGGACTTCCTGCATCATGGAGTCCTTGACGAGATAGTTGATAATGACCCCCATAACAACGAGAGGAATCAGAGCCATTGCGGTGAGATATACCGCAAGACGTGTTTTTAAACTTGTTTTCAAATGAATACCCCCCTGATAAAATTATATGTGCAACAAATAAAAAAGCCCTTCCGGGCGAATAGTATAGTTGCAACCTGGCAGCCATAGCATGTTCAATGCCGTAGGCCCATGGCTTTGCGCCCGCCCCTTTCGGGGAGTTTGCCAAAAAACTATATTTTATCTAATTATACCTAATTTTGTCAAAAAATGCAATAAAATTTTAAGGAAGCAGGGGACGGTCGTATTGCTTCCATCTCAAAAAAATGTTTTTTCATTCATCTGAGAGTATCATGATAGTAATGCGGCATTTATTGGTAACAATAAAAATGATATAATAACGGTAACAAATTATCAAGGATCCGATGCTAAGGACTTGACTATCACCGAAAGTAACTTTTTACACCACAACCATAGTTGAAGGCGATCACATAAAACGGAGGGCGCAATATTGAAGGAGCAAAGTAAAATAAAGGTAGGACAAAGTATAAAAATCGACATAAACGGCATGGCCCACGAAGGGCAAGGTGTGGGTAGGATAAACGGCATGGCCGTTTTTGTAGAAGGAGCGTTGAAGGGGGAAAAGGTAAAAGCGCGGGTGGACAAAGTGGCCAGAAATTATGCCATAGCCCATGCGGAAAGTATCCTGGAGCCTTCTCCGGAGAGGACAACGCCTCCCTGCCCTTATGCCGAAAGGTGCGGCGGCTGTATGCTGCAACACCTCTCCTACAAGGGACAGCTGGAGTTTAAAACCCAAAAGGTAAGGGACAGCCTGGAAAGGATCGGCCATATACAGACTGTGGTTCACGATACTATAGGCATGCCCGAGCCATGGAGGTACCGAAACAAGGCCCAGTATCCGGTAGGAGAAGATAAAGACCAGGCGGTGCTAGGATTTTATGAAAAGAGGACCCATAATATAGTTCCCTCCGGTTCCTGTATGATACAAAATGAGTTCAGTGATAAAGTCGCCGGAATTGTTAAGGAATGGGCGGATCGTTATCATGTGCCCATTTATAATGAGATAAAGCATAAAGGCCTTTTGCGCCATGTTGTCACCAGGGTTGGCATAAAGACCGGAGAGGTCATGGCCATCCTGGTGGTAAACGGAAGTAAAATTCCCTATGAACAGGAACTGATAGAGCTTTTGCAGCATCGGATAAAGGGATTTAAAAGCCTCATATTAAATATAAACGATAAGAAGACCAATGTGATACTCGGCGAAAAAAACACCGTTATCTTCGGAAGCCCTTACATCTATGACTACATTGGCGATATAAAGTTCGGTCTTTCTCCTCTTTCCTTTTTCCAGGTAAATCCCGTGCAGGTGGAGGTGCTCTATAACAAAGCCCTGGAATATGCCGGTTTAACCGGAGAGGAGACCGTTATCGACACCTACTGTGGTATCGGGACCATCACGTTATTTCTTGCTCGAAAGGCAAAAAAAGTCTACGGTATCGAGATAGTAAAGCCCGCAGTGGAAGATGCCCGGCACAACGCCCAAATAAACGGCATAGCAAATGTGGAGTTTATCCATGGTGCTGCCGAAGAAGTGATGCCTCAGCTTCTCGAAAAAGGCATAAAAGCCGATGTTATAGTCATGGACCCTCCCCGCCGGGGCTGTGATCAAAAGCTCCTGGAAGCCGCCATCGGCATGTCTCCCCGGACCATTGTCTATGTTTCCTGTAATCCCGCCACCCTCGCTCGGGACCTGCGCTTTTTAGAAGACCACGGCTACAAAGCAGAAGAAGTTCAGCCGGTGGATATGTTTCCACATACACATCACGTTGAGTGCGTGGTATCGCTTAAAAGAAAACCCATCACTTAAAGCCGCTTGCGGCAAGGGTTAGACGGTATTTGGTAGGATGTGGGTATGTTCCCGTGGACGAGGGGAGAAAACACATGAAATTTTACCTTCTGCTGACCGGCATATTCTGCCGAATTAATGGAAATAAAAGGGCAATTGTTACTTGAAATTATTCGCATTTACGAATATAATATTTTGGGGTAATTATGTACTATGAGGTGTGAAATAATGGAGTATATGACCGCAAAAGAAGCTGCCCAAAAATGGAATATCACCGTCCGCCGAGTGCAGATCCTATGTGCGCAGGGACGGATTCAAGGGGCAATGCGCCTTGGCAATATGTGGGTTTTGCCTATTGGTGTCAAGAAGCCAGAAGATAAGCGGTATACTCATAAGAATGTAGAAGATAAATAATTCAATTGCTTTTGGGGTGGGGGAGATTATATTTGTATACACCTTATCACTCAAAGTACTATGCAACTCAGTTAACATTGAAACGTCCGAGCAATAGCATAGAAAAAATTGCTTCGTCATTGTCCGGAGCAAAGGTGGATTTGAATCCGCATCAAATTGATGCAGCTTTGTTTGCGCTCCGCTCGCCGCTGTCTAATGGTGTTTTATTAGCGGATGAAGTTGGTTTAGGAAAAACTATCGAAGCGGCCATAGTTATTGCCCAGTACTGGGCGGAACGTAAACGACGGATACTGCTAATTGTCCCTGCTTCACTTCGTAATCAGTGGTTATCTGAGCTTGATGAGAAGTTTTATATAAAGTCCGTCATACTGGAAAGCAAAAATTATAACCAGATGAAACGTGCGGGTTGTATACGTCCATTTGAAATAAAGGATAAGGTTGTGATCTGTTCTTATCACTTTGCAGCAAAAATGGCAGACGAAATTGCGTCTGTTCCTTGGGACTTAGTAGTGATGGATGAGGCGCACCGGTTACGCAACGTATATAAACCATCTAATGTCGTCGGCAATACTCTAAAAATTGCCCTGGCTAACAGAAAAAATTGCTGCTTACTGCTACTCCCCTCCAAAACTCGTTGATGGAGCTATACGGTCTGGTAAGTATTATTGATGAACACGTCTTTGGTGATGTTAAGACTTACCGCGACATGTACATAAACATTGAAAATGAGGAAATCAGAAATATTTTCCTGCGCCAAAGGCTACAGCAATTTTGCAAACGAACACTCCGCAAACAGGTGACAGAATATGTCAGATATACGAGGCGCGTTTCCATATTGCAGGAATACGCTCCAACCAAAGAAGAAGAATTGCTCTATAATAAGGTTTCAGAATACCTTTTAAGTCCTAAACTTTATGCATTGCCGGCCAGTCAGCGCAAACTTATGACTCTTATACTGCGCAAACTCCTGGCGTCTTCATCCTTTGCTATATCCGGTACATTGCAGGCACTGATAGTTCGTCTCCGGCACATGTTAGACGGATACGATGCGGAACTAGATATTGATGATTATGATGTACTTCCTGAGATAACCGACGAATGGGATGATGAAAAAGTCGAAGATTTTACCGAAATGCTCAAAGACAGGCAAGGGATATCTGAAGAACTGCAGAAATTGACTGAATACCTGGAACTTGCTCAAAGTATCAAATTTAATGCTAAAGGAGAAAATCTACTCATAGCGCTTAAGAAAGGGTTTGAAAAAAGCACAGAACTGGGGGCACAGAGAAAGGCGGTTATCTTTACCGAATCAAAACGGACGCAAGATTATCTGGTAAATTTATTAACGAATAACGGCTATGACGGTCAAGTTGTCGTTTTAAACGGTTACAACAATGACCTGAATTCAAAACGAATTTATAATGAATGGTTAGCCCGTCACCAGGGCGAGGATGTTATTTCCGGATCAAAACAGGCCGACATGAAGGCGGCCATTGTTGAAGAGTTCAGGGACAGGGCCAGCATATTAATCGGGACTGAGGCTGCGGCCGAGGGAATCAACCTGCAGTTTTGTTCGTTGGTTGTAAACTATGACCTGCCCTGGAATCCCCAGCGCATCGAACAGCGTATTGGCCGCTGTCACAGATATGGACAGAAGAACGATGTTGTCGTGATTAACTTTTTAAATATTGCCAATGAAGCGGACAAGCGTGTTTATCAACTGCTCGATGAGAAATTCCGCCTGTTTGACGGCATATTCGGCGCATCTGATGAAGTGTTGGGCGCCATCGAATCGGGCATCGATTTTGAAAAACGCATTGCTGAAATTTACCAGACATGCCGTACCAGCGAAGAAATACAAGCGGCATTCGATGAGATCCAACGCGAACTTGAAGAAAAAATTCAAAGCAACATGGCACAAGCACGCCGGGTGCTGTTGGAAAACTTTGATGAGGAAGTTGCCGTGCGCTTGAAAACCTGTGAAAATGCTGCCAAAGAGACACTCTCCTTATATGAAAGATGGCTTTTTAACCTTGTCCGGTCAGAACTGCACGCCGATATTGAGCTCTGCGCCGGAGAACCCAGATTTTATTATTACGGCAACCTTGCCGACAAAGGATACTACCATCTGGACTGGAAAAAGGCGGAACAGTTAAAAGACCATTTTTTGCGCAAAGAGCATCCTCTTGCAGAAATGATTATCCAGCGGGCTCTTGAAAGAAAACTGCCTTATGCCAGGTTGACATTTGACTATACAAATTCAGAGCACAAGATAATTTATTTTGAGGAAATGAAGTCAAAATCCGGCTGGCTGATTGCTGATAAACTTACCAGCGAGGCCTTTGAGATTCAGGAACACCTGCTGTTGACATGTGTGGCCGATGACGGGACGGTAATTGACGAAGAACTTGCGGCAAAACTTTTTGAACTGCCTGTCAAAGAAAGTATAGAATTGGCAAAAGTAGAACTTACACAGGAGTTACAGGATAAACGTGCGAAGATAAAAGAAGAAATGCTCGCAAGAATCAGAAGGAATGACCTGGAGTATTTTCGCGAAGAATGTTCTAAGCTCGATGCCTGGGCGGATGACTTAAAACAGGGCCTGGAGCGGGAAATCAAGCTGATTGACCGTGAAATCTCACAGCTTAGAAAAGATGAACGTACGGCGGTGACTCTTGAACAGACCCTGGAAATAAGAAAACAGATTAATGCGTTGGAAAAGAAACGCCGCGAAAAAATACGGGATTTATACAAAGAACAAGACAGAATCGATGAAAAACGCGACGAATTACAGGCGAAAATCGAGCGCCAGTTACAGGGCAGGAGCTTTACCGAGGAACTGTTTGTAATTCGCTGGGTTTTAGAATAACGGAGGTAATTGTGATGAACGGAAAGCAAAAATTGGAACTGACCTGGATAGGGAAATATGATGAGATAAAGGTGGAACCAAGGATACTTTTAGAGGACAAGTCAAAAGGTTACGGCGACCCGAATACGGAGAACATGCTTATTCATGGGGATAACCTGCTTGCCCTGAAGGCTCTTGAGCAGGATTTTGCCGGTAAAATAAAATGTATATATATCGACCCGCCATATAATACGGGAAACGCCTTTGATCATTATGATGACAACTTGGAGCATTCAATTTGGCTGAATCTGATGAAACCGAGATTGGAGATTATTTATAATCTACTTGCGGATAACGGCAGCTTGTGGATATCCATTGATGACGACGAGTGCCATTATCTTAAAGTGCTTTGCGATGAAATATTCGGAAGGAGAAATTTTGTAGCAAATGTAATTTGGGAAAAAAAGTATTCCCCTCAGAATGATGCAAAATGGCTTTCGGATAGCCATGATCATATTTTGATTTACGCGAAAAATAAGGATGTATGGCGTCCTAACCTATTGCCGAGAACTGCCGAAATGGACAATAGATATAAAAACCCTGACAATGATCCAAGAGGGCCTTGGAAGTCGAGTGATTTATCTGTAAAAACGCCCAACCCACGTGATATTTATCCGATTACTACACCATCAGGAAGGATAGTAATGCCTCCTGAAAGTAGAAGCTGGGTTGTATCAAAGGAACGTTTTGAAGAATTGCTTAAAGATAATAGAATATGGTTTGGCCAAAATGGTAATAACGTACCTTCCCTAAAACGATTTTTATCTGAAGTTCAAGAAGGGATAGTATCAAAAACTATATGGTTCCGTTCTGAAGTTGGCGACAATCAAGAGGCAAAACGTGAGGTAAAAGCTTTTAACAATGACGACGTTTTTACAACTCCTAAACCCGAACGTCTTATCCAGCGTATTCTCACACTGGCCTCCAATCCCGGGGACTGGGTTCTTGACTCCTTCCTCGGTTCCGGTACCACCGCTGCTGTTGCCCACAAAATGGGTCGACGGTGGATAGGCATTGAGCTTGGCGACCACTGTTACACGCACTGTCTGCCCCGGCTTAAAGCGGTTGTGGACGGGGAACAGGGCGGCATATCCAAAGCCGTCAACTGGAAGGGCGGCGGGGGTTTCCGTTTCTTTGAACTTGCCCCGTCCCTGCTGAAAAAAGATAAATACGGCAACTGGGTTATCGATGAACGTTATAATGCCGATATGCTTGCGGCGGCCATGGCCAAACATCAGGGCTTTACTTATGCGCCTGATAGTGAAGTGTTCTGGAAACAGGGTTATTCTTACGAAAAGGATTATATTTTCACAACCACGCAATTTGTAACCCTGGAATACCTTGACCTCATCCACCAGGAGATGGCAGAGGATGAGTCGCTGTTAATCTGCTGCAAGGCATTTCAGGACGGAGCCGACCAGCGCTACGACAACATCAATGTCAGGAAAATTCCTCAGGTTCTCTTAAATAAATGTGATTTCGGCGTTGAGAGTTATAGTCTGAACATAGTCGGTCTTCCCGAAATAGACGAGGAGGCGGATGATCATGAATAAAAATACCCGCTATATCACCAACCGTCTGAAACTGCGCGAGCCCCAGGCCGAAAGTCTGGAGTTGTTTGAGCAACTATGTGACCGGCTGGAACTTAAAAAGGATATAAACCTTGAGATTGAGGCTGCTAAAGTCCATTATTTATGTCCTACTTTCAAGAGCTTTGAGCGTGATTTTCCGTCTATTTGCTTTGCGCTCGCCACCGGTGTGGGCAAAACAAGACTGATGGGTGCTTTTATTGCCTATCTTTATTATGAAAAAGGGATTAAAAACTTTTTTGTTATGGCGCCGAATCTTACTATTTACAACAAGCTTATTAAAGATTTTGGGGATATAAATAACCCGAAGTATGTTTTTCGTGGGCTGGATGCTTTTGTTACACCGCCCCGGATCATCCATGGCGAGAACTATGAATATTACCGCCAACAGGAATTGGGAACCAGTGGGATAACCATTAATGTCTTCAATATATCCAAACTCAATGCCGAAACCCGCAGCGGCAGGGAGCCGCGCATGAAGCGCCTTAACGAAGTGCTGGGGGACTCGTACTTTAACTATCTGGTCGAATTACCCGACCTTGTTCTGCTGATGGATGAGTCCCATCATTACCGCGCCGACCGGGGCATGGCGGTTATCAATGAATTGAAGCCGGTGCTCGGCATTGAAGTTACCGCTACTCCACAGGTTGAGAGGAGCGGCAGGAGTATTAAGTTCGAAAACGTTGTGTACGAATACTCTCTTGCTCACGCCCTGGAGGACGGAAAATTTGTCAAAGTGCCTGCAGTCGCTACCCGTAAAAACTTTGACCCGGAACAGTATTCTGACGATGAACTTGACCGTATTAAACTGATTGACGGTGTGAGGATACATATTGAGACCCAGGCCGAGCTCGAAAAATACGCCCGGGAAAACGGCAGGAAAATCATCAAGCCTTTTGTGTTGGTCGTTGCCAAGGATACTAATCATTCGGGCAAACTCAAAGATTTTATCTGTTCCGATGCCTTTTTTAAGGGATATTACAAGGATAAGGTATTGGAAATCCACTCCAACCAGACCGGAGCAGAAAAAGACGAGAATATAGAACAGTTGCTTTCGCTGGAAGAACCGGATAACAAAATTGAGATAGTTATTCACGTCAATATGCTGAAAGAGGGTTGGGACGTAACCAACCTTTATACCATCATTCCTTTACGCCGTTCCGCTTCGGAAACTTTAACCGAGCAGACTATCGGCAGGGGGCTACGTTTGCCATACGGTGAGCGTACAGGCGTGGATGCGGTGGACCGCCTGAATATTGTGCACCATGACAAATACGATGCTATTATCAATGCTGCTAATGATCCTAATTCCATTATCCGCAAATTAAATATTATTGAAGTAGATGATTCTACAACTCAAGACCGCAAAACAATTGTAGAATTGCCTTCAAGGGTAGAGGAAACCATAGGCGGCTATTCTTTTATGGAACAGATTAAACTTGGCATTCCGGATGACGCCGTGCCGACAGATGAACGAAAAAGCGAAGTTGCCAAAACTATTGCTCAGACTGCTTATAAAACGGTTATGGAATTGAACAAGCATGTCAAAACCTTTAGCGATGTCAAAAAACCGGAATACCGGAATTTAATCGTGGCAGCCGTTGTTCAGAAGACGAAGGAGTCGTTTCCCACAGTTGATTTCAATGATGAAGTAAAAAAGTGTATTGAAAAAGCTGTTGAGGAAGTTACACAGCTTGTGACTAATATCGTCATCCCTGTGCCGCGCGCTACTGTCCAGCAGGTGTTGGAGATTAAAGAAGGTTATTATGACTTCGACCTTGATACCAGAAACTTGAATTACCGTCCTTCTGACGACACTATCATTATAAAGGACTTAAAAGACGGAAAAATTGCCGTAATTAATTCCGATGGCAGCATAGGAAAAGAAGATACGCCCGAAAACATGATTGTGCAGGAAATCGTAATGACAAAGTCTGATGTTGACTACGAAAAGAATGCCGATTTATTGTTTAAGCTGGTCGGACAGGCAAAGGCCAAGTTTGCTACATATTTAAACCAGGATGAGATTAAAAAGGTTATGGTTACGAGAAAGCGAGACATTGCAGAATTTATTTACCTGCAGATGAGGGAGCATTTCTACAAGGAAGAAACCAGGTTTGAGGCATCCGACATGCTTCCGTTTACTAAAATTGAAGTCGGCTTCGGGGAAAAATATTCTGCCGATGAACTGTATGATTTCAGGACATATGTCCCGGCTGGAGAAATAAGGAGCAGAGTATTCAAGGGCTTTAAGAAGAGCTGTCATTCCCTTTACAAATTTGACAGCAGTACTGAAAAACAATTTGCTGTTATTTTGGAAGATGACGATTCGGTTGAAAAGTGGATGCGTCCGGCGAAAAAGCAGTTTAACATCTGGTGGGATAAATACAGCCGTCAGCAATATGAGCCTGATTTTGTAGTCGAAACCGCAGACTGCATTTACATGATAGAGATCAAAATGAGCGGTGAGATTGAGAGTGAAGTAGTACAGTTAAAAGCCCAAGCGGGCAAAAAATACTGTGCTGCGGCGACAGAGTTTAATGCTAAGCATGGCGGCAAGCCATGGAAATATCTGCTTATTCCGCATGATGTTGTTAAAGAAGGTGTCTTCTTTAACTGGCTGGCTAAACAGTTTGAAGTGTAATTCTGTACTCCAAACAAATACGACCCGGTGGAATAGTACAGCTTGTTTTTTTATAACTCAAATTGTATGAAAATTATGGTATAATTTAGGTGTACCTGTTAAATAAAGGTGCATTTTATTTTATTTTCAGGGGGTATTAAAACGATAATGTACCTTATCGATAAGAAAAACAACCGGATTTCCAAAATTGAAGAAAAAACCTTTTCAGAACTCGGATTTAAAGAGAGGGAACATCTGCAGGAGTGGCTGGCAAATGAACCAGCAATATTTGGGGAAGATTTGCTCATAATTCAAAAAGAATTTGACGGCTTTTCTGATACAAAGGAACGGCTTGACCTTTTAGCTCTGGATAAAGACGGCAACCTGGTGATTATTGAAAACAAGCTGGACGATTCCGGTCGGGATGTAACCTGGCAGGCGTTGAAATATGCATCTTATTGTTCCAGCTTATCCAAGGAAGAAATCAGAGTTATATTTCAGGACTACCTTACCAGTTGCGGAAGCGGAGAAACAGCGGAAGAAAAGCTTTGTGAATTTTATGGAAAGGAATACGATGAAATATCACTGAACAAAGGTACTGGACAACGAATTATTCTGGTTGCTGCTAAATTCAGGAAAGAGGTTACTTCCACTGTTTTATGGCTTATGAACTATAATATCCGTATCCAGTGTTTTCGTGTGACTCCTTATAAAAAAGATGACAAGTTGTTCCTTGATATTGAACAGATTATTCCAATGAAGGACGCTGAGGATTATGTGATTAAAATGGCCGAAAAAGCCCAGGATGATATCATGATTGAGAATAAATTAAAAAGTTCCGATGCGTTACGCTTAGAGTTCTGGACTGCTTTGCTCAAAGAGATGGCGAAGAAAAGTGACTTATTTAAGAATATCAGCCCCAAAAAAGATAATTGGATAAATGCAGGTTCAGGCATATCAGGAGTACCTTTCACATTCGCTATTTCAAAAGCGTATGCAAGAGTGGAACTTTACATAGATACAGGTGATAAAACTGAGAATAAGAAGCTGTTCGATTATTTACACCAAAGCAAAGAGGCTATCGAGACAGCTTTTGAAGAAGCATTGACCTGGGAACGGTTGGATGATAAAAGGGCAAGCCGGATAAGCTCCAGTATTGACAAAAACTCTTATGACAGGGAGAATTGGGATTTTATCATACCAGAACTAACGGAACGGATGGTGCGTTTTGAAAAGGCTCTGAGGGATTATCTGAAGAAATATAAGAAGTAAATGGATTTAGTGATATCAGGAGTGAAGAAAAATTGAGAATTGCTTTGATTTCATGCACCAGCAGAAAAAAAGCATATAAATGCCCGGCAAGAGACTTATATTCAGAAAGCCCGCGGTTTCGGTTGGCATATGCTTTGGCAAAGCTTGTTGCAGATAATATATTTATTCTTTCCGCAAAGTATGGCTTAGTGCCGGAGCATATGATTATTGAACCTTATAACGAAACCTTAAAAGAGAAAAGTGCCCAGGAACGTCGGGAATGGGGAGACATGGTACTAAACGAATTACGAAAAGTTTCCGACTTAAAACGCGATGAGTTTATTGTTTTGGCCGGCGAAGTTTATCAAGAAAATCTGCTGCCCCATTTGATTCATTTTTGGCTTCCTCTCAAAGGCAAGAGGCAAGGAGAATGGATTCCGGAGTTGGAGAGATTGATTAGCCTAGAAAAAGAAACAGAAAAAGTAGACGTTCTTCACATGATCTTCAATGGTCTACCACGACTTGATTGGACAATGATACACCGGATTCCCTATCGAAATGGGATATATATCATGTTTGAAAAGGGTGAAAGCTACCATGGCATGGACAGGATAGTTCGCGTAGGTACCCACCGAGGTCAAGACCGTTTGAAGAAAAGGTTAAGAGACCATTTTGTGAAAGAAGACGCTGATGGCAGTATTTTCCGTAAAAACATCGGTCGTGCTTTTTTGAATATGACTTCGGATCCATATTTACAAGTGTGGGAAATTGATATGCACAATTCTAAAAATGATAGAAACTATGGACACTTAATAAATGAAGAGCTTGAAACTGAACTTGAGGCAAAAATTAGCCAGTATTTAAGGGACAACATCACTTTTGTTTGTTTTCCGGTGGATGAAGAAGTGGAAAGGCTAAGGTTGGAAGAAGGTATTATTGCAACGCTTAACAGGAACCCATCGTTTGGTCCGAGTAACAATTGGCTGGGCTTGAAGAGCCCTGTGCCGGAGATTGCGAGTAGTGGTCTTTGGAATAGACAGGGTTTGGAGGGACAACCATTATCAGCTGAGGAATTAGGGCGAGTTAAGTGGCTTGCCAGATTTGGAAACGATAGTTACAGAAACAATACGGGGAGTAGGGCACGAGTACAAAGAGCGGTGAATCGTGTCAGAACGGTTGGAAAACCTCCTGATTCGGGGCGGAAAACGGCTGATGATGTAAGGCAGTACATAGATAAATTGTTTCAAGAAGCAAAGATGAGAGGCGAAGATTATATTGATTTGGTTTCAGGGGATATTCATAAGCAGTTGGGTATGAAAAACAGGATGCCGCAGGTGTGTAGAATTATGTATGAGAAAATGATACCAGGTGATGAAGTTTTACATACAACCCCGAGTGGTAAGAGTTCGACTATAAAAATCAGGTATAACTTAAGTAGAGGGGAGTGGTTATGTGAAACAAATAATGAATGATATCAATGATTTTTTATCTGGTAATAAAATGCCTGAATTTTATAATGCTTACAATTGGGGAAATGACAATAGTGGCATTATTTGCTTATAGTTCAGGCATTTTAAAACAAGGGTAGTTATTAAATTGTTAAATGCATTGAAGGTGGTTGTGTGGATTTTAGATTTATTACAGCAGATGAAAGAGAAGCATTATATAATGAAGTATGGGCGGAGCCTGTAACTACTGTTGCAAGAAGGTATGGTATGTCCGATAACGGGCTACGGAAACATTGCAAGAGGCTTGGGATTCCATTGCCGCCAAGTGGATATTGGGCGAGAGTTAAAGCCGGACAAAAGGTATCGAAGCCCGCTTTGCCAAAAGTAACTGGAGAACTTAAAAAGCATGTCCGCAATTATGCCATAAAGTACAGGACAGATCTTGAACAGTTAACGGACGCTGAGTTGATGACTGATGAAGAGCTTAGCTTACTAAGAGAAGAAACAAAAACGTTTATTAGGGAAACATGCTCTCAAATCCAAGTAAAAGACAAGCTTAGAAACCCACACCATTTAATTACCGAGCATAAGGAAGAAGTGATTTACAGAAAAAAGAGGGATAAAGCATTAAAACAGGCCAGCTTCAGTTCAAGCTATTATACAAGTGTAAATAGTAAATATCGAGATAATAAACCCATTCTTCCAATAAATGTTTCAGAATCAAATATGAACAGGGCATATAGAATACTGGACACAATTATGAAAACGCTTGAGGATATGGAGGCTTATACTCAGGTTAGCATTGATTCAGGTAAGGACACAGCATATTTTGTTGTTATGCACTCAGCTTTTTATTTTGAATTGAAAGAAGAAACTAGAAAAAAACGAGGTTCACAAAACAACGTTGAAGCCCAGACTTATTTTGTCTTGTCAATGTCTGCAAAAAGCTGGTTTAGTAATAGCACCCAATATAAGATGGAATACAAAGATAATGACGATGAGCCTTTAGAAACTCAAATAGGAAGAATTATTTATGATATGTTTGTTGTTGCAAATAAGCTCCGAGCTATAGATGAACTGAAAGAAAGAGAAGAAAAAAGACAATGGGAAGAGCATGAAAGGCAGCGGCGTTTAGAACAAATGAGAAAAGGAGAATTAGAAGATGTAAGGCTGTTGGAACAGGCTGCTTCGGATTGGGATAAGGCAGAGAAAATTAGAAGGTTTGCTGACTGTATGGAAAGAAAAATAGCTGAGGTTGCAAATGAAGAAAAAAGAGAAAAGCTTTTAAAATGGTTAAAATGGGCGCGTGATAAAGCTGACTGGCTTGATCCCCTGACCGAAAAAGAAGATGAGCTTTTGGGAAAAAGCAAACATATATTTGACCTCATAGAAGATGAAGATTTCTAGGCAAATTGGTAACCTTAAACTTGGTAATGTGGAAACATATCAAGTGTTTTCTTTTAAGCGCTTTTCGCCGCTCGAAGCACGTGGAGTGCGTGGTATAACTCAAACTTTACTTATGACCCTTGAAGAATCGGACAACATTAGATATAAAAGGAGAAATACAGTAAGGAGAGAGTATATTGAAATCATTTCAAGAGCTTGAGAAAATATTAAATCAGATTGATGGGAAGGGATATAAGGCCTATAAGGAACTACAGGGTCAATACCAATGGAGTAACTTCACCCTATCTATTGATTATGTACAAGGAGATCCCTTTGCCTCTCCCTCCAGAATTCGCGTAATTGTACCTGGGGAGAAGGGGGGATTTCCCTCGGAATTATATAACACTCCCTATAAACGAAGGGCAGTGATAGATTTTTTGAGTAGAACTGTGGCGAAAAATATAAGCCGAATTTACCATCATGTGGGTGGCTCTGGAAAAAGCGGACTTATTTCTATTGGATACTGCGGGCAGGAGATTTTGGAGAGAAACTATATTGTGATTGACCAGAATCGGGTTGAAGCAAGACTTGAGGTAGGGCTCCCGGCAGCTGGAAGAAGAATTCTTGGGAAGGAGGCGAAGTATATTTTCCTTGTAGCCATTCCCAAAATCGTAGAAACCTCTCTATTTTTTAATGCCATTTCAAAGGAAAGTCTTTTTAGCCAGGTAAAGCTGGTGGAAGATCAGTATTTTTTACGTCAGGAGCTAAAAAGGAGAAAGCTGGTGGCCTTTGTTGCCAATGGAAGTATACTCCCGCGGGAAAGCGGAGTATCCCAACGGCCCATGGTAAAGGGAGCCGTGCCCTTTCAAAGCCCAAAGGAATATGAAATAGAGATTCAGCTTCCAAATTACGGTCCCATCAAGGGAATGGGGCTTCCCCAGGGGGTTACCCTTATTGTTGGGGGAGGCTTCCACGGCAAATCCACTTTACTCCAGGCCCTGGAGCTTGGTGTCTATGATCATATTTTGGGGGATGGAAGGGAATACCTTGTCACCCGGGAAAATGCCGTTAAAATAAAAGCTGAAAACGGTAGATATGTGGAAAAGGTCAACATTTCACCTTTTATTAATAACCTTCCTATGGGACAGGATACGGTAAGATTCTCTACAGAAAATGCCAGTGGAAGTACTTCCCAGGCAGCAAATATTATGGAGGCATTAGAAATAGGAACAGATTTACTGTTAATCGATGAAGATACCAGTGCCACCAACTTTATGATTCGAGACGGAAGAATGCAACAGCTTGTTCAAAAAGAAAAGGAACCTATTACACCATTTATTGACAGGGTACGAACCCTCTATGAAGAAAAGGGAGTCTCCACAGTGCTTGTAATTGGAGGATCCGGAGATTATTTTGAGGTTGCAGACCATATAATCATGATGGATGAATATACTCCGAGAGATGTAACCCAAAGGGCCCAGGAGATTATTAAAGGAATTCAAAATCCCAGAAAAATAGAGGCAGTCTCCACGGTGCAGGAAAATCCTCCTAGAATTCTATTAAAATCTACATTCTCCATGGGTAAAAGAGGAGTCAAAATAAAGCCAAGGGGAATCCATCAAATTACCTTCAATAAAACCGATATCGACCTTCGGGATCTGGAGCAGTTAATTGATCCCAACCAAACCAATACCATCTGCTTTATGCTCCAATACATTATGGAACGGGTAGTGAACGATAAAATGGCCCTGAAAGAGGTGGTGGAAAAGGTGTACAAGGATGTAATCGAAAAGGGGTTGGATGTGGTATCTCCCTATAAAGGCCACCCGGGGAACATGGCCCTTCCCCGAAAATATGAAATTGCGTGCACCTTAAATCGGTTTAGGAATTTGAAAATAAAATAGTTGGGCCAAGTCTCCGGGCTCTATCGGAACGAATATGGCAGGGGAAAAATGTGTTCATTGCTGCAGTTTTACCAGATGGTAGACTTTTTTCCCCTTTCTTATCAGGAGATTTTTATTATCATCAAAGTCATGCTCATAAATCTTGAAGTCTATATCGTCCACCCGCATGTCCCTTACGTATATGCCGCCCTGTTGAATAAGCCTTCTGCCTTCGCTTTTGGAAGAGGTAAGGCCGGTGAGCATTAAAAGTTCGAGTATCCCCATCCCGCCTTCAAGTTCCTTTAACGTTATATCGGTAGACGGAACCGAAGAAATATCCGAACCGTTATAAAAAAGGGCTTTTGCCGCCGCCTCGGCTTTTTTGGCTTCCTCTTCTCCATGGATCATCTTTGTAAGTTCAAAGGCCAGGATTTCCTTTGCCTTGTTGATCGCGGCACCTTCTAAAGAACCTAAACGCCGCACTTCTTCCATCGGCAGGAAGGTAAGGAGAGAAAGGCATTTCTCTACATCTTTATCATCTACATTTCTCCAGTATTGGTAAAAATCGTAGCATGAAGTCTTTTCGGGGTCCAGCCAGATGGCGCCTGCTTCGGTCTTGCCCATTTTTTTGCCTTCACTGGTGGTAAGGAGGGTAAATGTCAGGCCATAAGCCTCGGCACCTTCCACCTTTCTGATCAACTCAACACCGCCTATAATATTTGACCACTGGTCGTTACCGCCCATCTGGAGCCTGCATCCATATTTGCGATAAAGCTGCAGAAAATCGTACGACTGCATCAGCATGTAGTTGAATTCAAGAAAAGTCAAGCCTGTTTCCAGGCGCTGCTTGTAGCATTCGGCGGTGAGCATCCTGTTTACGGAAAAATGCTTGCCGATATCCCGCAAAAAGGAAATGTAGTTTAAGTCTAAAAGCCAATCGGCATTGTTTACCATGATGGCTTTATCATCGGAAAAATCGATAAGTTTTTCAAATTGCTTCTTAAACTTCCGGGCATTGTTCTCTATCTGTTCCTGACTGAGCATCATGCGCATTTCAGACTTTCCGGAAGGGTCACCCACCATTGCAGTGCCGCCTCCTATCAAGGCTATGGGTATATGGCCTGCTTTTTGCATATGGGTCATGGCGATCATCTGGAGGAGATGACCCACATGAAGGCTATCGGCGGTGGGGTCAAATCCGATATAAAAGGTAACTCTTTCCTTGCCCAAAAGCTCTCTTATTTCTTCTTCGTGGGTAGCCTGCTCTATAAAACCTCTTTCCATTAAAATGTCATATACGTTCTTCATTATGTGTACCTCCCATTTCTTTGTTAAACCGATCGTTTAAAAAAATCAAAAATAGAGCCTCCTGTCTTTAAGGACGAAGAGGCTCGTGGTACCACCTTAATTCGCATCGTAGGATGCCTTTAGGCCCTTTAACGGTGGCGGCCGCCGATTTGCGGAAACTCCTGAGTGTAATTCGCCTTCCGGGTACTGCAGCCCTTTCACCTGCCGGACCGCTCTCTTTATTGTAACCCCGGGTAGCTACTTTCTCATTCATCGTAATACTTTTGATTATATATTATACTATCAAAATCTTTATATTATGGCAAGAGGGTGTATATAAATTAAAAATCAATAAGCACTAATTAAAATGTTCTTTAAAAGTAATGAGTTGCTAGGAGAAAATCGATTTATCCTGCCGAGGGATCGGCCATGCAAAATGTATTGACGAAACTTTGATTTCCAGATGAAATTCGTCTCTTTTGATTGGAAATGTTGGAGAAGACGACAGAATCAATATCAGACAAGTAAAGATGTCTCGATGACGTTTTTGTTTTCAATATTTATTAATTTTATTTCTCTTTCATCCATTACCGCCGCCGAGGGAATACCATCCTTGGGAAGGGCGCAGGAACCAGGGTTCACCATGATTATGCCGTTCTTTTTCTCAAGGCGCTTTACATGGGTATGGCCTGTCACAAGGATATTTATCCCCCACTTTGCCGAAAGGCCTAAAAGTTCCTCTTCACTTTTTTCATGGCCGTGATTTACCAGCACCCTAAACTTATTCGTGCAAAACAGCGCATAGGGGGACTGGATGGGCACACAAATCAACACCTGGTCTATGGGGGCATCGCAGTTTCCGGCAGCGGCTATGAAGGGGACTTCCAACCGATTTATGGCTTCGGCCAGCTCCCGGGGGTTATAACCATCCGGCAGGGGATTCCTTGGGCCATGATATAACACATCTCCTGCGTGCAATATGAAGTCACATGGGCCGAACGCATCCAGCACCTTTTGAAATGCAGTCAGACTTCCATGGGTATCACTCATTATGCCGATCTTCATAAGAGACCTCCTATATAGCATATGCTAAAGACAATATACCATCCCATTCTTAAAAATACAAGATACCGAAGAAAAAGAATAATTCAAGCCTTACCTTTTCAGGCTATAAAAAGGAAGCAAATGAACCGTCACTGAAGATCTTGTCGGCCATGGCAAGATTAAAAATATGGCGGATGCGATTGCTCTTTCCTCACAAAAGAAATAATACCCGCAAGGGAAAAATTGTTTTTTATTGCTAATCATGGTACAATATACCATAGAACCACAAAGATATATACGCATCTAAAAAATATTGTTCAGAAGTTTTGAGGCCTGTCGGGAATTTGCCAGGGCCGGTAAGCCTGTTGGAGAAGCTGTTGAGCTAATAAATGAATTGTCTGCGGAATTTAAGATTTTTGTTCTGACATCGGATACCTATGGCACTGCCGGCCAGCTGAAAACGCAATTGAGAGCGGAAATACACATAATTCAGGATGCCGAAGAAAAAAAAGGGATTCGTCGGCAATCTCAAGTCCGATATTGTGGTCGAAACATCAGAGAAGCTCTAGAACTTTTCAAATATCCGGAGAGATTGAAAGCTACGTTAAGACGGTAAAAATCATACCTATTATAATAAGGGAAAGCCGGAAAGGAGAAGGGATATGTCTTTTGTATCAGATGACAGGATAAAGCTTATAAAGGGTGATATTACCAAGGTTAAAGTTGATGCCATCGTCAATGCGGCAAATAGTAGTCTTCTGGGCGGCGGTGGTGTAGATGGTGCCATTCATCGGGCAGGCGGTCCGGAAATTCTGGAGGAGTGCAGGAAAATACGAAGTAAGCAGGGAGGCTGCAAAACAGGTGAAGCCGTGATTACAACGGCAGGCAAGTTGCAAGCCAGGTACGTCATACATACGGTCGGGCCTGTATGGAATGGAGGGAGAAGCAATGAGGAATATCTTTTAAGAAGTTGTTACCGGAAAAGTTTAGAGCTTGCTGTTAAAAACGATGTAAAGAGCATCGCTTTTCCCAACATCAGCACAGGTGTATACCGATTTCCCAAAGAGTTAGCTGCTAAAATTGCTATTGACGAGGTTTCTAACTTTCTAAAGGAAAATAACAGTATTGAACAAGTCATATTTGTTTGCTTTGATAATGAAAACTATGAGATATATTCTAAATTATTGAAGTAGTTCAAGTTACATTAATTTTAAAAAGGAAGGTGTGAACATGAGAAGAGAATACGGCCCAGGAAGAATTGAATAGTTCTTTTCCTCAGGAGCTGTTATCCTGTGCCGTTACAAAGGAATGCTTCGGGGGAGAATTTATATTTAGTAAGATGAATTTTTTGGATATTATAATTTTTTGTACATTAATTGTTATATACGGCATTGCTGTAATCTTATTGTCTGGAGGGAACACGTCTATGAGAAAAATGTTTTTATCTGAAGTGCAGACCGAACTTGATAAATCCAAAGTGACAAATGAAGTATTTACCGAAGAAGACATATCAAATCTTCCTGAACCGGTCCAACGATATTTTAGGTATTGTGGTTATATCGGCAAAGAAAAAATGACGAATGCTAAATTTGTATGGGATGATGTCAATTTCAAAATGAGTCCCGATAAACCATGGTTTAAAATAAAATACGAGCAGTATAATTTTGTTTCCGAACCGTCGAGATTCGCATATATTTATTCAAAAATGTTCGGCGTAATACCCTTTGAAGGCAGAGATAAGTTTCTAGACGGAAAGGGTAATATGATAGGCCGACTTGCTAAAATAAAAACCGTATTTGATGTAACAGGGGCTGAAATGGACGTGTCTGCTGCCGTAACGTACTTGTCCGAATCTTTGATAGTGCCTGCCTGTGCTCTGCAGAAATATATAAGATGGGAGGCCATAGACCAAAATCATGCTAAAGCAAGTATTGAATACATTGGAACAAAAGCAGAGGGCATATTTACCTTTAACGACAAGGGTGAGTTCACCAAGTTTGAGACTGATGAGCGATACATGGATATCGGCAACGGTAAAACCGAAAAACACAGGTGGACAGCAGTGGTAGACAGTTATATTGAAAAGAACGATATAAAAATACCGTCTAAAATGAGGGCAATCTGGAACTTGCCTGAAGGAGACTATGAATATTTCAACGGTAGTATAACCGATATTATGTATAATAACAAATTAAAAATAAAACACCAGAATAGGGTTTAACGATCAAGGTTTTCGAAGGGTCGGTATCGAAGTGTCCGTAAATGATATCGTAAAAGTGGTGGGTATTACCAAAGGAGGCTTTTATCATTATTTTAACAGTAAGGATGAATTGTTTTCCCATGTGGTAGAAGATTTTATCAATAGATATTTACAGATGTTCCTGGCATTTTATAGGGATGATACATTTATATATTGATGAGGAGAGGTTGGAAAGAAACGTAAAAACATTTATGGATAATTTCTGGCGGGGGATTCAAGCCGGGGAGGCTTTGACAAAATGAGTCACTGGAACGTTTGATGAGTATAAAGGTCAGTAAAGATAGAATTGGTCCGATATGAAATGGAGAGGAGGAGAGCCATGGATATTATCTTAAAAGCCCGGAAGCTCACCAAGTTTTATCAGATGGGGGAAGTGAGGGTGGAAGCATTGAAAGGGGTAGATTTCGATATCTATGCCGGAGAATTTGTGGTGGTGCTGGGGCCCAGTGGTTCCGGCAAAAGCACCATGTTAAACCTCATTGGCGGTATGGATACGGCAAGTTCCGGGGAGATTTATTTTAAGGATAGGCCCCTCCACGGCGCTCCGGAAAAAGTTCTGACAGAGTACAGGAGAAATGCGGTAGGTTTTGTATTTCAGTTCTACAACCTTATGCCAAATTTGACCGCCTATGAAAATGTAATGCTTTCGGTGGAGATTGCAAAAAATCCTTTGAAAGCTGAAGATGTCCTGGAACAGGTAGGCCTTGCCGACAGAACGGACCGCTTTCCTGCACAGATGTCCGGGGGTGAGCAGCAGAGGGTAGCCATTGCCAGGGCCGTGGCCAAAAATCCTGAGATACTTCTGTGCGACGAACCCACCGGAGCGTTGGATTCTTCTACGGGAATACAGGTACTTAAGGTGCTGAGAGATTTTAACCGGAGGTATAAAAAGACGGTAATCATCATAACCCATAACGCAGCCATCGCTCAAATGGCAGACAGGGTATTTTATCTAAGGGATGGTAGAGTAAACCGCATCGAAAAGGTAGCTAATCCCGTGGCACCTGAGGAGGTGTCGTGGTGATACTTAGAAGAAAAATGTGGCGAGATATAGGTGAAAATAAAACGGCATATATCGCCTGTGCCATCGTGATGATCATAGGACTTATGACGTACACTTCCATGCAGATGGTTAAAGATAACCTTTTTATTGCAAGAGACAGGTTTTATGAGGATTATCACCTGGCGGACGGTTTTGCAAAGGTGAAGTTAATGCCCTATTCTCAAGTAAAAAGATTGGAAGGTATCCGGGGTATAGACCTGGCCCAGGGACGGTTGGTCAGGGATGTGCGGGTCCTTAATCTGGATAAAAACAAGAACATATATTTAAGGTTGATATCCATGGATAAGCCGAAGCCATATCCTTTAAATGAAATAAAATTATTGGAAGGTTCCTTCCCAGAGGCAAAAGGCAGGGAAGTGCTCCTGGCCGAAAAGTTCTTTAAAGCTCATAAACTTTCTATAGGTAGTCCTATCCAAGTTCTTATAGAAGGTAAAAAAATTGATTTTAAGGTCGCAGGTGCCGGGCAAAGCCCTGAATTTGTCTATGCCATGAGGGATGGACAAAATATTCTCCCCGATCCCGGGGCCTTTGAAGTGGCATATATGCCTTACGATGTAATGGAAAGCCTTTTTAAACAGAAAGGAATGATAAATGACATATCCTTTACATTGGAACCGGGGTACAAGTTTGAAGATGTTGAACAAGCACTGAAGATGGAGCTTAAAAAGTATGGCCTCGAAAGCCTGGTCTCCAGAAAAAACCAGGCCAGCAATGCCATGCTTTCCGAAGAGTTAAAACAGTTAGAAAAAACGTCCCGGAGTGTGCCCATATTGTTCCTGACCATTGCGGCCATTATTTTATACATCATGCTCAAAAGATTGGTGGAATCCCAAAGGATACAAATAGGCATTCTGAGGGCTTTTGGTTACAGACCCGGCGAAATTCTTGCTCATTATCTTTCCTACGGTTTAATGCTGGGTCTGGCGGGAGGCATACTGGGCGGATTATTGGGTACCGCTCTTTCGGTTTCAATGACAGGGTTATATCAAAACTATTACAGTTTGCCTGATCTTACCGGCAGGTTCTCTCCAAGATATTTTTTGTCCGGTATATTATTGTCGGTAGGCTTTAGCTTAATAGCGGCTTATCAGGGAGTAAGGGGGGTACAGAAACTACAGCCTGCAGATGCTATGCACCCCTCGATACCCGTGTTCAAAAAGAAATCCCGGTTAGAACAAATACCGGGATTCTGGGCGGCTTTTACGGTTCAGGGGCGCATGGCCATAAGAAACATGTTGAGAAACAAAGGCCGTAGTTTTTTTACTTTTATAGGAATTGTATTTACCTTCAGTATTATGGCGTCTTTGTTGTCCATGTACAGTCTCATGGATATTATGATCCTGGATCAGTTCACCAAAGTTCAAAAATATGATATAAAAACTACTTTTACGAGGCCTCTGCCTTTAAATGAAGTAATAAGGGAGTTAGAGGGCAAAAAAGGAATTAAACGTATAGAACCTGTAATTGAAGTCCCTGTGACCCTACAAAAACAATACCGCAAAACAGATGTGATAGCCCAGGGGTTGATGAGGTATTCGGAACTTTATACCCCCCTGGATAAACAGGGAAACAGGATACAGATACCTGAAGATGGAATGCTGTTATCGGAACAGGTGGCAGGCAAGCTGAAAGCCGGAGTAGGTGACAGATTGCAGGTGGAAAGTATATGGGCCAGGGAATCGCCTGTCTATGTAAATGTAGCGGGAATCATACCACAGTATCTTGGCTCTAATGTATATATGAGCAATGAAGCACTTTTTGAATTGCTGCATCAAGGTGAAATGGCCACTTCGGCGCTGGTTTCCATAGATAAAGAACAGATACCGGCATTTAAAGAAAGATACAATACATCAAAATATGTAGGCAACCTGGAGGAAAGACAGCAAACCATTGATCTGTATAAAAAACTTATGGGTTCATCCAGGTTTATGATATGGGTCATGGCATTTATGGCAATAATCACTGGTTTTGCCATAGTCTACAATTCCAGCATTATAACACTTTCGGAGAGGAAAAGGGAGCTGGCTTCTCTGCGGGTCCTGGGGATGCGTCCCGGGGAAGTGCTGGAAGTGATCTCGGTGGAACAATGGTGTATTGGAATATTGGGCATGCTGGCCGGCATACCCCTGACCTTTGCCATAAATAAGGGAATATCCGCCAGCATGAGTAGCGACCTTTTTTTTCTTCCTGCGGTGACGGCACCTTCGGCATTGCTCCTGGCTTTGCTGGGGACGATGCTGGCTATTAGCCTTGCCCAGTTATGGGTAGCCCGCAAGGTAGCGGACCTGGACCTCGTGGAAGTATTAAAAGAAAGAGAGTAACGTGAAGGAGAAGAGAAACATGAAAAAATCTGTAAAATTGGCATCCATAATCATCATCATTGCGATAGTAACGGCATATACGGTAATAAATGCGAGAAAACCCCTTAAAGCCGATATAATCGAAGTGAAACCCCAGACAGTGTCCCAAAATATTAAAGAAGAGGGGATCGTGGAAGCGGCGCAGGACCGCCCTATTTATAGTGTTATCAGCGGAAAAATCACAAACCTTGCAGTAAAGGAAGGACAATACGTATCCCGGGGGGAACTGCTGGCACAAATAAATACAAAATATTTAGAATATCAACTGGCTCAATTGAAAGCCCAGCGCAAAAGCATGGAAGGGCAACAAGAAAAATCTCTCCAGGAAATTAATCAGCAGATAAATCAGCAGCAGCTGGCCATTGAAGAGATAAACCGAAAGTTGGAGAAAAGCTGGGAAAATTATGAAAAAGTCAGATCTTTATATGAAGCCGATGCGGTGTCTAAAACCGAACTTGATGATGCCGAAAGTGCGGTAAAACAGCTTGAAAACGAGCTTTCCCAGCAGAGGTCCAGGCTTGAGCTTTTGCAGGAACAGGCGACCAGTGAAATAGCCGTTGCCTCCGAAGACAACATTTCCCGGGCTAAAGTCGGAAGCTCCGCTACAAGACAGTATTTCCAGGGGCAGATCGAAGCATTGGATGCTCAAATAGAGCAATTGGAGTACCAGATCGAAAACAGCCGAATTACCGCTCCTATAGATGGAGTGGTGCTGGAGCTTGATGCAAAACCGGGAATGGTGGTTTCGCCCCAGGCACCGCTTATGAAACTCATGGCAACAAGTGGTTATGAGATAAATGCATATCTTCTTACCGAAGATGTGATTTATATCAGGGAAGGGATGAAGGTTAATCTCATTCAAAAAAGAAAGGACCAGGACTATAAATTTGGCGGGATCGTAAGATCCATTGCTCCTGCCGCAGAAGAAAAAGTGTCGGCCCTGGGGCTTGTGGAGCGCAGGGTAAAAGTTACTATCGAGCCGGAGGGAAAACTCCCCGAGCTTCGGCCGGGATATGCCCTGGACGTGGAATTTCAGGTGCTTACCCAGCAAAACAAGCTGGCGGTGCCCAAAACATGCCTTTTCCCATATGAAGACGGGGACGCCCTGTGGGTTATAAGAGACGGTAAAGCCCAGATACAAAAAGTGACAAAGGGCATGGAGACCGATGAACTGGTCGTCATCGAGCAGGGCCTAGGCCCCGGGGACAAGGTAATTAAAAACCCCCAACTCGAAGGCTTGAAGCCGGGGAAAAAAGTATGTCAGAACAAAAGACGATAAAATGGTATCAGAAAAATTTAAAGTAATATCGATATAAAAATTTAGCGACAAAGGGAATTTTATTAATATTATAGAATATATATTATTAATGTACTGTCACAAAATTTAATTATCCTCCGAGCCCATGAAACCCCTCGGGCTTTATGGGCCGAAAGGGTATGGGGAGTGATCCTCATGCCTGCCAGTGTGCAAAGGAGTTCATTTGCTTTTAGACTTATAAAAGCAGATGAACTTTTTTATTGAATGGCTGTTACATCTTTCAGGAAGGCACGGCACTGTGCACAAATGAAAGATGATAGGCAGAAATTAAAATAAAGAGGAGGCGGAGTAATGGGTAAGATCCTGACCATTTCCCCAGATAAATGTATCGGCTGCAGGAGCTGTGAACTCATATGCTCCTTCAGCAAGATCCAAGCATTTAACCCCAAAAGCGCCAGGATATCGGTGTTGGCCTTCGACGATGTGGCGGTATCGGTGCCGGTGATGTGCATGCAGTGCGACGAACCCTCCTGCATGAAGGTATGTCCCGTTTCAGCCATTGCCAAAATACCTGATGGAACAGTGCTCATCGACGACAAAAAATGCATAGGCTGCAAGATGTGTATAAGCGCATGTCCTCTGGGCAACATCAGCTACAGCTTCCAGGAGCGCAAGATCGTAAAGTGCAATCTGTGTGACGGGGAGCCCAAATGTGCGGAATTTTGCCCCTCGGGAGCCATTCAGTTCAAGGAGGCCACACCTGCTAACCTTGCCAGAAAGAAAATGATTGCCGAGAGATTCAAAGAATTATTCGGGGAGGTGACTGAATAATGTTCGGATGGACCGGAACATTGCTTAGGGTGAATCTTACCGACGGCAGCATTAAAAAGAGACTCTCAACTTGAAAGATGCATCATTATATCTTGGCGCCCGGGGCCTCGGCACCAAAATAATGATGAATGAAGTGGACCCCAAAGTAGACCCCCTGAGCCCTGACAACAAGCTCATCTTCATGACGGGTCCTTTGACGGGAACTTTTGCCACCAGCCCCGGTAGATACGTGGTGGTATCAAAAGGACCTCTAACGGGTGCTATAGGGTGCTCAAACTCCGGCGGTCACTTTGGTCCGGAACTAAAATATGCCGGTTATGACGGCATCATCTTTGAAGGCAGGGCGGAGAAGCCGGTATATCTATGGATAGAAGACGATAAAGTGGAACTTAAGAGCGCCGAACACCTCTGGGGAAAGAGCGTATTTGAGACCACGGACGAACTTTTAAAGGAAACTGCAGAGGATGCCAGGATTGCATGTATAGGGCCTGCGGGCGAGAAGCAGGTGCTCTTTGCCAGTGTAATGAACGATAAGAATAGAGCTGCCGGAAGGTCGGGCCTGGGTGCGGTAATGGGCTCCAAAAACCTGAAGGCCGTGGTAGTAAGAGGCTCAAAATCGGTGGAAGTATCCGACCCCAAAGCCTTTATTGAGGCTTGCACTGATGCCAGAAGAAAATTGAAAGCCCATCCGGTGACGGGAGCAGGCCTTCCTACCTACGGGACCGAAACTTTGATAAATGTCATCAATCAATCGGGTGCCTTACCCACCAGGAATTGGAGGGACGGCGGCGTCTTCGAGTATGCCGATGAGACCGGCGGAGAAACTTTAAGGGAAAAATATCTGGTCAGGAACAAGGGATGTTTCGGTTGCTCCATTGGCTGCGGTAGGATCACAAGAATAACCGAAGGTAAGTTCAAGAGTTTTGGAGAAGGCCCGGAATACGAGACCGGCTGGGCCTATGGAGCCGACTGCGGTGTGAGGGACCTGGCAGCCATCAGCAAAGCCAACTTCATATGCAACGAACTGGGTTTGGACCCCATTACCATGGGCTCCACTATAGCCTGTGCCATGGAACTTTTTGAAAGGGGAATCATATCCAGGGATGAAGTGGGGATGGATCTTAGATTCGGCAATGCCGACGCCATAGTGGAAATGACGAGGCTTACCGGTATGCGGGAAGGATTTGGGGATAAACTTGCCAAGGGCTCCTATAGGCTCGCGGCAAGTTATGGCCATCCGGAGCTTTCCATGTCGGTGAAAAAAGCAGGAAATGCCGGCCTACGACGGCAGGGGAGTTCAGGGGATGGGTCTTGAATATGCCACCTCCAACCGGGGCGCCTGTCATGTGAGAGGTTACATGACTTCACCTGAAGTCCTGGGCATACCCCAAAAGCTCGATCCCCTGGTGACCACAGACAAGGCCGCATGGCTCAAGACATTCCAGGACCTCACCGCCGTGG